>DASQEB010000405.1:0-2689 GCA_035633875.1 Thermoanaerobaculia bacterium | reverse complement strand
GGCCAGCACGGCGAGCGCTCCAGGGGCCGCGCTCGGGGTCTTGCGGCGGAGCTCGCCGAGCACCGCGGAAGACGGCAGGCTCACCACCTCGTGCGCGGCCAGCACGGGCTCGCCCGACGGCAGGGGGAGAGCGGCGAACGGCACGAGTTGGAGGGCAGCCCCGGCCACCACCGCGAGGCGCTTCTCACCCAGGCTCCCCGCGACCGGCCCCAGGAGCATCCGCCCGAGTCGGGAGAGGACCTCGCGCCGCCGGGCCCCCTGCCCGGGATCGAGCGTGCGGAGCGATTCGTGCGCCTCCCGGGCCGCGGCTTCGATCTCGGCCCGGCCAGGCAGCTCGAAGCTCCGGAGGTCCGCGGGCGTCATGGCCCAGAGGAAGCTCCGCCTCTCCCCCAACGCGTACTCCAGAAGGACCGTGTCCTCGTCCAGGAGCGCCTGAACCGAGGAAAGCGTGATCGCCTCCGGCCGCAGGAGACCGGCATAGGCGGGGCTTCCGGCCCGCAGGCGCGCCTCGGCGATCTCGTAGGCGGCGAGCGCCTCTTCGAGCTCCCGCCGGGCCTCGGCCGCCTCCTCCTCCGTGTGTTTGCGCTCCAGGACCCGCGCTTGCCGCTCCGCCTTGCCGCTCAGCTCGAGGCGCAGGCGCCTCTCCTCGTCGAGAAGCCCGGAATCGGCGCCCCGGCGGAGCTCGACCCGCGCCTCGCGGAGCAGGTCGAGGAGGCTGCGCGCCCGGGCGGCTTCGGCCGCTTCGAAGGCCCGGGTGTCAAACCCTGCGCCGGGCTGCCGCGCGTGGAGCGACATCAGGAGGTCGATGTACAGCTCATAGACCTCGTGAAAGGAGGCGAAATACGAGGTGCGGAGCCGGTCGGCGGAGACGCGGAGGCGCTGGGACTCCAGGATCCCCAGGGCGGGCTCGAGCCGCGCCCGGGCCTGTTCCAGATTGCCGCGAGCCAGCTCCGCCCGGCCGATCTCCTGGAGCGCCGCCGCCTCGCCCGCGGGGTCGCCCACCTCCCGGTGCAGGCGCAGGGCCGTCTCGAGCTCCTCCAGGGCAGGGCCGGTCTCGCCCAGGCTCAGGAGAGCCCGGCCCAGGATGTGACGGACCCGGGCTTCCCGGTAGCGGTCGCCCAGCTCCTGCCGGATCGCGAGCGCCTGGCGCAGCGGCTCCAGGGCCTCGCGGTCGCGGCGTCTCGACACGTAGTGCAGACCGAGGTTGCCGAGCGTCGCGGCCTCGCCGGAACGGTCCTGGGCCGCCCGGTGGAGCTCGAGCGCTCTGGAGAAGGCTTCGAGCGCCTCGGCGGGCCGTCCCAGTGCCGACAGCGCCCGGCCGAGGTTGTTGAGCGCCGACGCCTGGCCGCCCCGGGCTCCGATCTCGCGATGGATCTCGATCGCCTGGCGAAGCGGGCCGAGCGCCTCCTCGGCCAGGCCCAGCTCGATGGACATGCTGCCCAGGTTGTTGAGCGCCGTGGCCTCCCCGCCGCGATTGCCGGCCGTGCGAAAGACCGGCAGGGCGGCGTGGTAGCTCTCCAGCGCCTTCTGGGGCTCGCCAAGCTGGCGGTACACAAGGCCGAGGCTGTTCTGCGCCTGGGCTTCGAGATCGCGGTCTCCCAGAGCGCGCGCCAGGGCCAGCGCCTCTTCCTGAAGGCGGATCGCGGCGAGCGGCTCCCCCAGGTATTCGTGGACGTTTCCCAGGTTGCCGAGGAGGATCCCTTCCCGTTTCCGGTCTCCGGTCCGCCGGAAGATCTCCAGGGCCTGGAGATAGGCCTCCCGGGCCGTGCGGAGGCGGCCCGCCCGGTGGTGCAGAAGGCCCAGGTTGTTGAGGATCTTGGCCTCGTTGTCCGCGTCTCCCAGGGCCCGCCGCAAGGCGAGAGCTTCGTCGAAGGCGGCGAACGCCTTGTCCGTCTCCCCGATCTGCCAGTACACCAGCCCCCGTTGGTTCAAGACCGCCGCCTGCCAGGCCCGGTCGCCGAGCTCGCGGAAGGCTTCCAGGGCCTGCTCGAGCTGCTGCAGGGCCTCCCGGGGCTCCCCCCGCAGGCGCTGGACCAACCCGAGGCGGAACACGATCTCCCCGGCCTTGCGCGGATCGCCCACCTCGCGCCAGCGCTCCAGGGCCGTCCGGTAGCCTTCCACGGCCTGGCCGAGCCCCTCAGCGGTCTGGCCGAGGTACTGCCGGTCCGCCACGGCCTCGGCCCGTTCGGCCGCGATGCGGAGCCGGTCCTCCGGAAGCGGCTCCCGGAGCTCCTCGACACGGATGCGGTACCGCCCGGGACCGGCCGTTCCGGGCGGCGCCCGCAGCTCGAAGAGCCAGGTCGTGGCCGCCTCGGCCAGCAGAGAGACCACCTCGGAGACCTGTCTCTCGCCGGGATTGTTGACCTCGGTGACGACGGCGCCGTCCTTCTCCCGGACGCTCACCCGGAGATCAACTCCGGGCTGGTCCACCATGATCCGCACGAAGCGGTTCGCCTCCGCGGAGATCTCGTAGAGATGGGCCTCCCCTGGCGCGATCTCCCGTTCCATGGGCGTAGACGGGAGAAGGCGGACGACCTCTCCGGCCTGCTCGCCCGCCAGGGCCTGGACGGCGAGGGCGAGCAGACCGAGAACGAACCGGACGCAGCGAGCCTGGGCTCTCACTCGTTCGCGTACATGACCGCACCCCTACAGGGTTTGGAGCTTACTCAAATCATAGCACGCGGGAGCG
>DASQEB010000404.1:0-16353 GCA_035633875.1 Thermoanaerobaculia bacterium | reverse complement strand
AGTGATCCTTCGGAATGTTGCGAAGAGCCCGACTTCTCCGCCCTGCAAGCCTGAATCGCGGCATTGTCGATGCAACGTGTTGCAAGTAAGACTCGCTTTGCTGCATTCCCTCCTTTGATCGCGGTATTCAATGATCGATTTGCAGTACTTCAAGAGGGGAATGTTGTGTTCTCTCTCATTCCCGCGACAGAAAGCCCTTTGTTTGCGGCATGACGAGGAGGGAACGGGACGCGGAGAGGAGGGAATGCCGCATTCCCTACTTGTATTGCGACACTTCGAGGAGGGAATGCCGCAATGAGAGCTTGCATTGCGGCGTTACCCGCTCTCATTGCGGCAGCTCAAGGCTGACGAGAAGGGGATCGCGGCACATTTGCGGCACTTCAGCCCCGGTGTCAGAGCGGCTTGCCCGCCGTCGCCGTCTCGAGCCGCTCCTTGGCCTCCTCTTGGAGCTCCGGCTCCACGGTGTGGGCGAGGTTGTCGATGCGGAGCCGGAGGTCCGCCTCGAAACGCCGCGCTTCCTCGTCCGTGAGCTGCTGCTCGAAGGTCCGCACCTCGGCGGGGAGCGCGCCGAGAGCATCGATGGTCCGCTCCACGACGGCCGTCCAGTTGCCACGTTTCATGACGGTGCCGAGGGGCGACATCATCAAACCGTCGGGCAGGGTCGCCGGGCGGTCGCAGGTTTCCACCTCGAAGCGGAGGTCCTCGCCGGGGTTGCCGGCGACGCGGAAGGTGACGGAGCCCGCGAGCGGATGGCCGGCGACGGTCACGACGGTCATGGACGCATCGGTCATCTCGACGATGCGGACCTGGACGTGGCCGCGGAGCGGCAGCGAGAGGGTGAGGGTCGCTCCAGGCTCCAGGCGGTATTCGGCGACCGGCTCGCTGGCCGGCCCCATGGTGCTCTCCGGGACGATCTCGAAGAAGTGGCTCCGGAATTCTTCGAACAGCTCGGCCGGGGAGCGCAGGAGCCCTTCGAGAGGGGCGTGGAAGATGCGCCGCGTGAGGGTCCCCACGCCCTCCCCGGGAAGCTGCTCGGGCTGGTCGTTGGCGAGGCGGCGCAGACCCTCGTCCAGCGGGGTCGCCTGGATTCCCAGGACATCGGTCAGCGCGTTGACCTCGCCGGGCGGGATGACGTTCTCTTCGAGCAGCATGTCGACCTTGTTCTGGTCCAGAGGCACGCGTACGCCCACCAGGGAGGCCACCTGCGCCCCGAGGGCCGCCAGGGGGGACGGGACGGGGACCCGGACGGGGTCTTTGCCGGTGAGCCGCGCCAGGCGGTCGAGGAGGTCCTGGGTCGTCGTCACCTCGGGGCCGGCGAGGAGGAGCACCCGGTTCGAGAGGTCCCGCCGTTCGACGGCCAGGGCCAGGGCCGCGCCCAGGTCCTCGGCGTAGAGCGGCTGGAACGGCTGGTCGCCGCCGTCGATGACCGGGACGGCCGGCGCGGTGCGCACGGCTTGGAGGAGGAAGGAGACGACCTCGTCGCCGGGGCCGTAGACGTTGCCCGGCCGGCAGATCAGCCAGTCGCGCGAGAAGGCGCGGACGATCTGCTCCGCCTGGTATTTGGACCTGTGGTAATCGGACCGGCCGCGCTCGGCTCCCAGGGAGGAGACGTAGACGAGACGGGCGACGCCCGCCCGTTCCGCCTCCAGGAGGAGGTTGCGCGTGCCGTCGACGTTGATTCGCTCGAAGGTGGCCTCCGGCGAATTCTCCTCGGCGATGCCGGCGATGTGGAGGATGGCGTCGCACCCTTCGGCCGAGCCGTTCACCTCGGTGACCGAGGCCACGGTCCCCGGGTGGGCCTCGACGTTGGTTCCTTCCCACCGGGCAGCGTCCTGCGCCGCATGCCGCGAAAAGAGTCTCACCGTGTGCCCTGCCGCGAGCAGCGCGCGGACCGCGGCGGTTCCGACGACTCCCGTTCCTCCCGTGACCAGGACTTTCATGGGTGTCTTCCTCCTTGATGTTGAAAGGGTCTGAGCGAGTGGCGCAGCACCGTGCGCGCCGCGTGGTAGCCGCACATCCCGTGCACGCCTCCCGAGGGCGGCGTGCTCGCCGAGCAGAGGAACACGCGCGGGTCGGGGGTGGCGTAGGGGACGAGGCGGGCCACGGGCCGGGTGAAGAGCTGAGTGAGCAGGGCGGCACCGCCGTTGATGTCGCCCCCCACTAGGTTGGGGTTGTGCGCTTCGAGCCGCGCGGTGTCGAAGGTGTGGCGCGCCAGGACCACATCGCGGAAACCCGGGGCGAAGCGCTCGACCTGGGCCTCGATGGCGGCGGTCCTGTCCGCGGTCGAGCCGTGGGGCACATGGCAGTAGGCCCAGGCCGTGTGGGAGCCGGCCGGAGCGCGCGTCGGGTCGAAGAGGCTGGGCTGTCCCAGGAGGGTGAGCGGCCGCTCGGCGAGACGGCCCTCCCAGGCGGCGCGCTCCGAGACCTCGATCTCTTCGAGCGTGCCTGCCAGATGGACCGTCCCGGCGCGGCGGCACGCCTCGGCCCGCCAGGGGATGGGCTCCCGCAGGGCCCAGTCGATCTTGAAGACTCCGGGCCCGTAGCGATACCGGCCGAGTTGCCGGCGGTACCGCCCGGGCCAGCGGGTGCCGCCCAGGCGCAGGAGCTGGGCCGGCGTCAGGTTCAGCAGGTACGCCCGGGCGTCCGGAAGCTCGTCGAGCGACTCAACGCGCCAGCCGGTGCGGATCTTTCCTCCCTGCTCCCGGAGCAGGCCTGCCAGGGCGTCGGGGACCCTCTGGGCTCCTCCCTCCGGCTGGGGCCAGCCCACGGCGTGGCCGCTCGCCGCGAGCACCAGCCCGAAAGCGGCGGTAGGGATCACATCCAGGGGCAGGAAGGAGTGGCCGGCGATGCCGGCAAAGAGGGCCCGGGCGCGAACGCTCCGAAAGCGGCTCCGGGCGAGCCCGGAGGCGGAGCGCAGGGCCGAGAGGGCGAACGGTGCCATGCGGAACGGGTGGCGGGGAAAGCGGAGCGGTCCCAGGAACTGGTTGGCCAGGTCATCCCACCCTTCCGCCAGGGGGCGCAGGAGCCGCTCCCAGGCGCGGGCGTCACCTCGCTCCCCGAAGCTCTCTCCCGTCTCGTCGAAGCCCCGGGCCAGGACCGCCGCCGTGCCGTCGTCGAGAGGGTGCGCCAGAGGCAGGGGTTGCTGGATCCAGCGCAGGCCGTGGCGGTCGAGGGGGAGGCTGGTGAGGAAGGGTGAGCCCACGGTGAGGGGATAGATCGCCGAGCAGACGTCGTGCACGAACCCGGGCAGGGTCAGCTCCGCGGACCGCGCCGCGCCGCCCACCGTCTCGCCGGCCTCCACCACCTCGACGGACCATCCCGCCTGCGCCAGCGTGATCGCCGCGGCGAGCCCGTTGGGCCCGGCCCCGACGACGATGGCGTCGCGTTCCATCATTCCTCCCCTTCGTGCAACTTCGGTTCCATCTCCCTCTGCTAGAGTTGCCTGTCATGACGGTACGAACGGACACGGAGCTGGAGGCCCTCCGCGAGGTGGGCCGCATCGCGGCGGAGGCGCTCGCGGCGATGCGGGAGGCGGTGCGGGTTGGCGTCTCCACGGCGGAGCTGGACCGGGTGGGGCGGACGGCCATGGAGCGCCGTGGGGCGCGGTCGGCCCCGGAGCTCGTCTACGACTTCCCCGGCGCGACCTGCATCAGCGTCAACGACGAGGTCGTCCACGGCGTGCCCGGCCCCCGCGTGCTCGCGCCGGGAGACGTGGTGAAGCTGGACGTCACGGTGGAAAAGGGCGGCTTCATGGCGGACACGGCCTGCACCGTCGTGGTGGAGCCCCGCTCTCCGGAGGCCCGGAGGCTCGCCGGCTGCGCCAAGAAGGCCTTCGAGGAGGCGCTCTCCGTGGCCCGTGCCGGAGAGAAGGTGAGCCGGGTCGGCCGCATCGTGCAGAGCATCGTGGCCGCTCAGGGCTTCTCGGTCATCCCCCAGCTTGCCGGCCACGGCATCGGACGCACGATCCACGAGGGTCCCGAGGTCCCCAACGCCTACGATCCCTGGCTGATGGACCGCTTCCACGAGGGGATGATCGTCACCATCGAGCCGATCATCACGAGCGGCAAGGGAAAGATCGTCACCGAGAGCGACGGCTGGACGGTCCGCACTCAGGACCGCAGCCTCGCGGCCCACTACGAGCACACCATGATGATCACGCGGGGGCGGCCCATCCTGCTGACCGCCCCCTGACCCCTTCCTCCCTCCGGCATGGTCGATGCAATGGCTTCCTCCGAAGGAGGTTGTCATGCAGGACTTCGACGCCCGGCGGAACGCGATGGTGGATTTCCAGATCGCGCGGCGCGGCGTGCGGGACCCTCGGGTTCTGGAGGCGATGCGGGCTGTGCCGCGGGAGGCCTTCGTGCCCGAGCGGCTGGCCGAGTTCGCCTACGAGGACACGCCCCTCCCCATTGCCGAGGAGCAGACGATCTCCCAGCCCTTCGTCGTGGCCCTGATGGCCGAGGCGCTGGAGCTGGATCTGGAGGACCGGGTGCTGGAGATCGGCGCCGGCTCCGGCTACGCCGCGGCGGTGCTCGGTCGGGCCGCCGGCGAGGTCTGGGCGGTGGAGCGGCACGAGTCCCTCGCCCGGGAGGCCCGGGAGCGGCTGCAGCGGCTCGGCCTTTCCAACGTCCACGTCGTCCATGGCGACGGCACCCTGGGCTGGCCGGACCACGCCCCCTACGACGCCATCGTGGTGGCCGCGGGCGGGCCGGAGATCCCCCAGGCCCTCCTCGACCAGCTCGCTCCCGGCGGCCGGCTGGTCATCCCCATCGGGCAGGACCCCCGTACGCAGGACCTGGTCCGGGTGCGCCGCACGCGGGCCGGCCAGCTCGTCCGCGAGGATCTGGGCGCGGTCCGCTTCGTCCCCTTGATCGGCGAGCAGGGCTGGGGCAGAGAAGTGGAAGGGGGCCGGTTCGCGGCCTCCCCGTCCCGGTCCTTCGGCGGGAGGTTCCCCGTCACCGAGGAAGAGAAGGCGGCCTCTCCCGAGGAGACGGCCGCCGCCGTGCCCGGCACGGGTGCCGCTCCCGAGGTCCTCGCCCGGACGGCGCCGCCGCCCGAGGTCGTCCTCTTCCATCCGCGGGCGCCGAGCCCGGCCTCCACGGTCGCGAAGCTGATCCGCGAGACGGCCGAGCCGTTCAACGACCTCGAGACCGCGGACCTGGGGTCCCTTCTGGAGCGGATCGGGGATTGCCGCGTGGTCCTCCTGGGAGAGGCCACCCACGGCACCTCCGAGTTCTACCGCTTCCGGGCGCGCCTCACCCGGGAGCTGATCGAGAAGAAGGGCTTCACCATCGTTGCCGTCGAGGCGGACTGGCCGGACGCGGCGCGCATCGACCGCTACGTCCGCCACCGGCCCGGAGCTCCCGACGGCGAGCCCACTTTCCAGCGCTTTCCCACCTGGATGTGGCGCAACCGGGAGGTGCGGGACTTCGTCCACTGGCTCCACGAGCACAACGCGGGAAGCGGGGAACCCGCTCGGCAGGCGAGCTTCCACGGGCTGGACCTCTACAGCCTCTATACGTCCATCGGCGAGGTGATCCGCTACCTCGAGCGGATCGACCCCGAGGCGGCGGCTGTGGCCCGGCTCCGCTACGGCTGCCTCACCCCCTGGGAGCGCGACCCGGCCCTCTATGGCCGGGCGGCCCTCACGCGGAGATTCTCCCTCTGCGAGGCCGAGGTCCTGTCCACCCTGCGGGACCTGCTCCAGAAGCAGCTCGAGTACGTGGAGCGGGACGGCGAGAACCTCCTCGACGCGGTGCAGAACGCCCGGGTGGCGGCCAATGCCGAGCGCTACTACCGGGCCATGTACTACGGCTCGGCGGAGTCGTGGAACCTGCGGGACACCCACATGTTCGAGACGCTCCAGCTCCTCCTCAACTTCCGCGGCCCGGAGTCCAAGGCGGTCGTCTGGGAGCACAACTCCCACATCGGCAACGCCGCGGCCACGGAGATGGGAGCACGAGGGGAGCTGAACGTCGGGCAACTCGCCCGGGAACACTTCGGGGACGGCGCCTTCCTCGTAGGCTTCGGGACCGACCATGGGACCGTGGCCGCGGCGACCGACTGGGATGGCGAGATGGAGATCAAGCGCGTGCGGCCGTCCCAGCCCCAAAGCTACGAACGGGTCTGCCACGAGTCCGAGGTGCCCTGCTTCCTCCTCCACCTGCGCGAGCCGGAGCGGGAGGAGGTCCGGCAGGAGCTGGAGGCGCCCCGCCTCGAGCGGGCGATCGGGGTGATCTACAGGCCCGAGACGGAGCTCCTCTCCCACTACTTCCAGGCGGTCCTCCCCTGGCAGTTCGACGAGTACGTCTGGTTCGACGAGACCCGCGCCGTTTCGCCTCTGGAGACCCGCGAGGTCCCGGGGATGCCGGAGACGTATCCGTTCGGGCTGTAGAACCTTCGGGTCTCGTCCCGGACCATATAATGAGGGCCGTCGTTTCTTCCAAGGAGGAGATCTGATGAGAAGAAGCCTGCTCGCCATTCCCGCCCTGCTCCTGCTCGCTCTCACCCTCGTCCTGACCGGAACCTCCGAAGCCCAGCGTCCTGATCCGAACAGCGAGGAGTCCCGCATCGAGCAGGGATTCCGGATCGCCCCGGTCCCCTTGAAGTTCAGAAGGAACACCCGCGATCTCGTCGGATTGGGGAGCTACATCGTCAACGCCCAGTCTGGCTGCAACGACTGCCACACCAACCCGCCGTACGCGCCGGGGGGCGATCCCTTCCAGGGTGAGCCCGAGCAGATCAACACGGAGAACTACCTCGCCGGGGGCAGAGCCTTCGGGCCGTTCGTCTCCGCCAACATCACACCGGATTCCACAGGCAGGCCCGCCGGCCTGACCTTCGGGGAGTTCCTCCAGGTCATGCGCACCGGTCACGACCCCCACACCGGGCGCATCCTCCAGGTCATGCCCTGGCCGGTCTTTGGAAAGATGACGCGCCGCGACCTCCGGGCCGTCTACGAGTACCTGAGCGCCATCCCTCCTGCCGAGCCCGCGCCGGCCCCGCCGGGATCGTAGGCCCTGATCGCCGCTTCCTCTCGTGGGGCGCCCCTCGGCGGGGCGCCCTTTTTCGTTCCGCCTGCTACGATCGCCGCGGTCGAGCCGCCTTGGCGAGACGCGTAGAATTCCCTCGGCAGTCTCCGCGCCGCTCTGGCGCGCACCGGACCGATTCTGTGGAGAGCTCTATGAAGCATTCGCTCGTTCTTGTCTGCCTCTGCGCCACCCTGGCGGTTCCGCCCGCCTTCGCGGCGGATGAGGCCGCGCGCCTTCACGATCTGTTCAAGCGGGAGTGGGAAGCCCGCCTGAAGGAGAGCCCGCTCCTCGCCACCTCGGTGGGGCGGCATGAGTACAACCACCTGCTGCCCTCGGCGACCCCGGCCGACCTGGAGAGGCAGGCGGCCGCCACCCGGGCCTTCATCAAAGAGCTCGACGGCATCGACCGCGGCAAGCTCGGTCCGGACGACGCCGTCAACTACGACATCTTCCGCCGCCAGCTCGAGAACCGCGTCACCGACTACGAGCTCGGGGATTACCAGATGCCGTTCAACTCCGACTCCGGGTTCCACATCGGCTTCGCCCGGCTGCCGGACGAGGTCCCCCTGGCCACGGCCAGGGACTACGAGAACTACATCAGCCGCCTGCGGGCCTGGCCGCGGCTCATGGCCGAGACGATCGAGCTGATGCGGATCGGCCTGAAGCGCGGCTTCACCGTGCCCCGGGCCGTGCTCGACGGCTACGAGAAGACGATCTCCGCCCACGTGGTGGACGACCCCGCGAAGAGCGTCTTCTGGGCCCCCTTCGAGCGCTTCCCGGCGTCGATCCTCCCCGCCGAGCGCGAGCGGCTGAAGAAGGAGGGGCGGGCGGCCGTCCTCGACGGCGCCGTGGCCGGCTACCGCGCCTTCCTGGACTTCTACCTGAAGGAGTACCTGCCCCAATCCCGGACCACCCTCGGCGCCTCCGAGCTGCCGGACGGCCGCGCCTACTACGCCCAGCAGATCCGGCAGTACACGACCCTGGACCTCACCCCGGAGGAGATCCACAAGATCGGCCTCGCCGAGGTCGAGCGGATCTCCGCCGAGATGCGGGAGGTGATGCGCCAGGTCGACTTTCAGGGGGACTTCGCCGCCTTCCTCCAGTTCCTGCGCTCCGATCCCCGCTTCTATCCCAAGAGCCCGGAGGAGCTCCTCGCGAGGGCGGCCTGGATCGCCAAGCGGATGGACGGCAAGCTCCCATCCCTCTTCAAGACCCTGCCGCGCCTCCCGTACACCGTGGAGCCCGTGCCGGACCACCTCGCCCCCAAGTACACCGCGGGCCGCTACGTCGGGGCGCCGGAGGGCGGCATCCAGCCCGGCATCTACTGGGTCAACACCTACAAGCTGGACAGCCGCCCTTTCTACAACCTGGAGGCGCTGACGCTCCACGAGGCCGTGCCGGGGCATCACCTCCAGATCGCCTTGAGCCGGGAGCAGGAGGACGTCCCCGACTTCCGCCGCTTCTCCTACATCTCGGCCTTCGGCGAGGGCTGGGGCCTCTACTCCGAGTGGCTGGGCCTGGAGGCGGGGTTCTACACCGACCCGTACAGCAACTTCGGCCGCCTGACCTATGAGATGTGGCGGGCCTGCCGCCTCGTGGTGGACACCGGGATCCACGCCATGGGGTGGACGCGCCAGCAGGCCCTCGACTATCTCGCCTCGCGCACCGCGCTGCCTCTCCACGAGGTGGAGACGGAGGTCGACCGCTACATCTCCTGGCCGGGGCAGGCCCTCTCCTACAAACTGGGGGAGATCAAGATCAAGGAGCTCCGCAAGCGCGCCGAAACCGAGTTGGGGCAGCGCTTCGACGTCCGCGAGTTTCACGACGTGGTCCTCGGCAGCGGCGCGGTCCCGCTGACCGTGCTGGAGCAGAACGTCGCCCGCTACATCGAGACGGCGAAGGGCGGGGAGGCGGTGGGACGGTAGGATGACGCCTGAGAGCGCCGGCAGGGATGCCGGCGCTCCCAGGGCGACCGCTTCCTACGTGGGCTTGTAGAGCGCGAAATAGGCGCCCAGAGCCCCCAGGATCGGCAGCGCCACCCAAAGCATCGGCGCGAGCTTCGGCGACCGCCTGATGATCACCGGCGCGGCGCCGAGCAGCAGCCAGAGCACCGCCTTGATCCACATCCACATCGGCCAGATCGCCGGATTCGAGAGCCCGAGCCGGGCCAGCGCTCCGAAACCCGCGATCAGGATCACCACGAGCCCGATGCCATGAAGCATCACCGAGATCTTCCGCCCTTCGGCGGAGCCCCCGCCGCGGAGGAGCCCCCCGAGGCCCATGAAGAGGAACAGCACCCCCAGAACGTGAAGCACCTTGTACATCGCCAGACTGATCATCGCGATCCCCTCCCTTGTTGACGCCGGATTCTATGCCGATCCCTGGTTGAACGGGCGTCGACGACCCGCCTTGTCTATACTTCCGTCAAATCGGGTTGTCGAGAGGAAACCAGGCCCGCGGCCGTGCTCCCCGGGACATGCCGGGATGACAGGTCGAGCGGTCGATCCTGTTGATTCGAGGAGAGAAAGTCATCCTGGACGCCGACCTGGCGGCTCTGTACGAGATCCCGACCTCAAACGCTCCCCTAGCGGAGGCGGAACGCGTCGCCGTCGCTCTCCCAGGAGATCGTGCCGTAGGGAGCCTCGAACTGTCCGGCCTGTGTGCGGGATTCGCCGATGGGCGACATGGAATCCTCCGGGAGAAGTGTAGAGTGAAGAGCCGCAGGCAGGTTTGCTGTGGGCTCGGAAAGGAGGTTTTCGTGAGGGCAGCGATGGCGTGGGCCGCGATCGGATTGCTGGTGGCGCCGGCCGCGCTTGCACAGACGGCGATCGATCCGCAACGGCTACGGCGGGCCGCGGACTACAACGCGGCCCAGAAGGGCGTCTCCATGCTCGTGATGGTCGACGGCAAGATCGTGTTCGAGGACTACCCGAACGGCGGCTCGCCGGGGCGGGCCTACGAGCTGGCGAGCGGGATGAAGGGCTTCTCCGGGATCATGGCCGTGGCGGCCGCACAGGACGGGCTGCTGGATCTGGACGAGAAGGTTTCACAGACCATTTCCGAGTGGAGGGGAGATGCCCGCAAGTCGAGGATCACGATCCGGCAGCTCCTGAGCCTCACGAGCGGGTTGGCGGGTCGCTCCGCACCGGGAACCGCCCCCGGCTATGCCGAGGCGTTGGCCGCTCCGGTGGCGGAGGAGCCGGGGAAGCGGTTCCTCTACAGCGCCGCGCCGTTCCAGGTCTTCGGGGACGTGATGCGCCGCAAGCTGGCCTCTCGGGGAGAGGGTCCCCTGGAGTATCTGAAGCGCCGGATGTTCGAGCCGATCGGGCTGGAGATCGGGAGCTGGCGGCGGGGGGAGGACGGCAACCCCCTGCTGGCCACCGGAGCATCGCTGACCGCCCGGAACTGGGCGAAGTTCGGCGAGCTCGTCCGCCGGGGAGGTGTCTGGGAGGGCCGGAAGATCCTTGACGGCCGGCTCCTCGACCAATGCTTCCAGGGGACCGCAGCGAACCCGGCCTACGGGCTCGCGTGGTGGATGAACCGGGAGGTGCCGGCCGCTCTCCGGAGCACGATCCCCGAGCTTCAGGGGAATCACAGGCTGGGGGAGGCCAGCCTGTGGCGGGCCAGGGGCCTGCCCGCAGATCTGGTGCTCGCGGCCGGAGCCGGAAACCAGCGGCTTTACGTGAGCCGCGAACGGAAGCTGGTGGTCGTGCGCCAGGCGGAGGACAAACGCAACGACTTCTCGGACTTCGAGTTCCTGGTCCTCCTTCTGGGGAAGGGCTGAGGCGCAGGAGCGCTGGGGAGAAGAGCCGCCGGGCCTCGCATAGGCAACGAGGCCCGGCAGCGTCCTGACCTACCCTCCCGGCTCGAACACCTCGAAGGTCCTCGTGGCGTCCACCACGTCGTCCGGCCGGTAGGGCCAGGGGTGGTAGTGGTTGGTCAGCCAGAGGAGGAGCTGGTCGGTCTGGAAGGGGCTTCCGGGGATGCCGCTCTGGCCGCCGGGGATCACCTCCTCGGCGACCGGGCCGTCCCGCCGCATCTCGCCGATGAACCGGCGGGCCGGGCCGCTCCCGAACATGAACTCGTTGACGCTGTCCGCCCTGGCGTTATGGCTGGAGGCGTCCACCACGCCAAAGCCGCCGGCCCGGGCCACGCCGGGGAGGTCCGGCTCCAGGTGCGAAAGACCGCCGCCGGGCGGGATGTCGAACGGTCCGTCGAGGGGATGGCGGAAGACGATCCGGTGGAGCTTGCCCCAGCGGTAGTCGCTCAGGGTCATCGAGTGGTCGAAGGCGGCCGCGAACTCTTCCCCCGACAACAGGTCGAGGGCGTCCTGGAGGGTGGCCAGGAGGATGATGTCCCGGGCGTCCGCCGGCTCGTCCACGCCGGGAACCACGAAGAACTCGAGTCCCGAGGCGCCGCGTCCCTCGGTCTGCGGGAACGTCTCGAGGAGGTGACGCAGGGCGGCAAGCGAGAGGTCGCTGCCCGGCGCGAAGTCCAGGAGACCCTCGTCGTCCAGAGTCTTGTCGATGACCCGCCGGAGGATCTGCCCGCGCCAGACCGAATAGATCGTGGCCGCCACGCTGTCGGCCACCTCCTCCGGAGTCGCCGGCAGGTCCAGCGGATCGTCGAACGGGTCATAGCCCTCCGCGACGCCGGTCGGAGTGCTGAAGTCCCAGGCGCGCAGGCGAGTCACCGCCTCGCTGACCCGGGGGTTGGCGGCGAGCGCGGTGAGGAGGGGAGCCACGCCGGGGGTGGAGGCGCGGTCGAAGGCGGCGATGATGTAGGGGGTCAGGACCTCGGCGTCCAGCATCTGGTTGTTGGCCTGGATACGCTTGAAGTCTTCGACGGAGAATTTGCCGTCCCGAGCGAGCTCCGCCTCGAGGAGCCGCTCGATGCGGCCCATGCGGAAGCCGCCGTCGTAGCCGGGGCCGAGGTAGAAGATCCCGCCTCCCGGCCGGAGCTGGTTCAAGGGGTTGTTGTCGAGGCTCGTGCCCACCGGGTCGTTGTTGGCGTTGGCGATGAAGCCGCGCTCGGGATTGACCACCTGGGGCATCTCGCGGAAGGGCAGGATCTCGTACGGGAGGGCCTGCCCGGGCTGGCGGCGCCGGACGGGCAGCCACTCGTTCCTCAGGGTGTGGGTGCCGTCCCGGATGAAAAAGGGCGGCAGGCCGTCGGGCCGGCCGAGGTTCTGGAGGTCCTCGCGCAGCGGCATCTCGGCGCTGGTGAAGTAGGCGATGTTGCCCGCCACGTCGGCGTAGGCCCAGTTCTGCGAGCCGACGTCGAAGAACTGGAGGGCGTCCCGGAACTCGGCGAGGTTCCGCGCCCGGTTGAAGAGCCGGAAGGTCTCCAGCTCCCGGGTGGCTCCCCACCCCGTGTACTGGACGGAGAGGGCCAGGGGGTTCGCGGGGTCCGAGAGGTCGATGGCCACGATCGGACCGTTGTTGCGCCGCGGCACGATCAGGGTGATCCCTCCTTCGGTGGGACCGACCCCTGCATTCGCGAGGTTGTCGGGGGTGGCGTCCCCCACCTGGTTCACGAGGAAGACCTGGGGGATCGCGACGAGCGGCTCCCGCCGGCCCTCGAAGATTGTATGGGTGGGCAGACCCAGGCCCGGATCGAGCACCAGCCGCTCCTGGTAGACGTCGGTGACGTCCATGGGATTGGTCGTGGCGCCCCAGCAGATCTGCGGGTTGCAGCCGAGGACGATTCCCGGCACGCCGGGGAAGGTCACGCCGAAGGCGTTCATCGCCGGGCGCTCTCCGCCGGAGATCCGGATCTGGGCCTCATAGAAGATGCTGGGGGTCGTCAGCCCCAGGTGCGGGTCGTTGGCCAGGAGGGGCCGGCCGGAGTCGGTCAGCCGGCCGGCCGCCACCCACCAGTTGCTCCCGCGGGCCGTCTCCCGGCGCTCCAGAGCGTCCCGGAGGAGCGGAACCCGGGCCGCCTTGTCCCGGTAGGACCGGGCCATGTCCAGGGTCCGGGGTGTGAGAGGCGGGCCTGCGGCAACGCTCCGGGGACCGGAGAGCTTCGGTGCCCCTTCCCCCGAGAGCGGGCCGGGGATCGAGACCGTCGGGTCGAAGGGCGCGCTGCGGTAGAGGTCCTGGAAGAACAGGGCCTCTCCGTCGAAGTCGGAGAGCTCGCCAACCGTCTCGAAAGCGCCGAGGGCCAGGGTGAGGTCGATGTCCCCCAGATCGAAGGACAGGTTGAAGGCGAGCCCCTTGGCGATCACCAGGCTGTCCACGGGAGTCCAGGGCTCGAGGCTCGCCCGCGTCAGCTCCAGGGCCTCGTACTCGGGCGGCAGGGGGTTCGCCGGATCGAAGATGAAGCTGTTGACCCCCCGGGCGTAGGCCGTAAGCCACGCCAGGCTGGCCGCCGAAGCCACGTCGAAGGATGCTTCGGCGGCGCGCCGGAGCCCCAGGGTGCGGAGCTGGACGTCCTGCTCGAGGGCGGGCGCCCCCACCAGCTCGGCGAGCGTGCCGCTGAAGGTGCGGCGCAGCAGATCCATCTGGAAGAAGCGGTCCCGGGCGTGGGACCAGCCGAGGACGAACATGGCGTCCCGGTCGTTCAACGCGAAGATGTGCGGGATGTCGTGGGCATCCCGCCGCACCCGGACCGACCGGAGAAGACCTGGCACCTCGATCTCTTCGTTGAGACCCGAAGGGGGGGCGGCGGAGGAGGGGAGGGGAAGGAAGGTCAGGAGGATGAGCGAAAGGACGGAGACTACCGCGACGAAGCGTGCCCGCATGAAGGGCTCTCCTTTCTGCCGGGATGGGACGCGCCGGCGATGCGTGCTCCAGTCTATGCGAAGGACATCCCGAATGGCCTGGGGACGGTGAGGGTCGGGAGGAGGTGGATCGATTCTTGACCTCCCGGGTCAACTTTGAGGCCACCTTTTGGGTCAGGTCTTGAGCCACTCGGGAGGTCAACGGGAGGGGGCAGCGGCGATCTCCTTTGTTTTCAATCCTGTTTTTTCATAACTCCGGTGTCCGGAACCTGGCGCAACTTTTGCGCTAAGAGAAACCTTGGCACAACCGTCCGGGAGGGGCTGGACCCGCCCGGGATCCCTCGGAGAAAGCGTCCATGAAGGTCAACCGATTGTCCGCCCTGAGGTGGAGCGTACTCACACTTGCAGTCCTCCTCGTATTCCCCCTCACGGGCGGAGCGGGCACCCAATCCAAGAAGGCAGCCAAGGCGGCGAAGGCCGCGGCTGTGAAGAAGGCGCCGGAGCCGACGCCGGAGCAGATCCAGAAGGAGCATGCTCGCCTGAAGGCAGAGAACAAGAAGCTCGACAAGCAGCAGCGCGAGGAGTACCTCCGCGCGAAGCCCTTCCCTGGCGGGGGCGGGTCCGAGATCGAGGAGAGCGACATCATCAAGATGCACGCCGCCCGCGAATGGTACCTGCTCACCTATCCCACGGGCACAATGCCGTCCATGCCCTGGGACCGCGCCCGCCGGCACGTGGGCAAGAAGGTGAAGGACGCCGAGCCCTGGCCGGGTCCCGCCCTGCGGGGCTCGGACGAAGCTTCGGACGGCGCGATCCAGAAGGCCCTGGTCGCACCGGGGCTCAACACCTGGGTCTCCTACGGCCCGCAGCCTCTGGACAGCGTAGGGACGACGAACAACGCCTTCCGCTATGGCATCGTGGCCGGCCGTGTCTCGGTTGGCGGCCTGGCGGTCGATCCGAACAACCCGGGCACGGCCTACGCGGGCTTCGCCGCGGGCGGGCTCTGGAAGACCACCACCCTCGGACTGCCCGTGGTGGTCTGGACTCCGCTGTGGGAGGACAAGGACTTCGTCACCCAGGCGGCGGGCGCGATCGAGATCGATCCGACGAACAGCAACGTCGTCTACGTGGGGACGGGCGACTGGGCGGCCAACGACCAGTTCAGCGCCGGCATCATGAAGACCGCCGACGGCGGTCTCACCTGGACCCAACTCGGCGGTGATGTCTTCACGCCCTACTCCCCGACCGTGCCGGCCGGCGGCAACCGGTGGGGCAGCCAGAACATTCGGGCCATCAAGGTCGATCCCAAGGATCCGAGCAATCTTCTGGCCGGCACCCGGTTCGACCTCTACCTCTCGAACGACGGCGGCAACACCTGGCAGATCTGCCCCTTCGGCAACGGCTACAGCAGCCCGGCCGCGAGCGCCACGACCACGGCCGGCATCAACCGCATCAGCAGCATCTATCTGGACACGCGGGGCGCGAGCACCGTGGTCTACGTGGCCGTGGGCTATCAGTTCAACAACGGCAACGGCAACAACGGCGTCTACCGCTTCACCTGGCCGGCGAACGGCTGCCCGTCCTGGCCGTCCGACTTCACCACCCTGTTCGGTGGCTTCCCGGCGGGCACGGGCAACGGCATCAACGGCAACCTGACGGGCGGTCACATCACCGGCCGCGTCGAACTGGCCGGCACCATCGGTCCGGATGGCAAGCTCACCCTGTACGCCCAGGTCTCCCACGCGACCAACACCAATGCCGAGGGCACCTACGTGCTGCGGCCGGACGGCGGCTCGACCACGTGGACGAAGCTCGCGGGCAGCACCTCCACCAGTTACAAGACCTGCGCCAACGGCACCAGCGATACCGTGCAGGACTGGTACGACCTGTTCCTGGCCGTGGACCCGACCAATGACAAGACGCTGTACATCGGCCACATCGACGCCTTCAAGGCCACGGTGAATTCCACGTACACGTCCATGACGCTCTCCAATCTGACGGACGTCTATTCGACCACGTGCCCCGCCTACGGCAAGGTCCACTCGGACCAGCACGCCTTCACTTTTGTCCCTGGCACCAACGGCTCCACCTTCCTCCTGGGCAATGACGGCGGCGTCTACACCAACACCAACCGGGGCGACCTGAACGCCTGGAAGCAGCTCAACGATACGATCAGCACCAACCAGTTCTACGCCGGGCAGATCGGTGCCGACTTCGCCGGCAACGGCATGGGCGGCATCCAGTGGGTGTTTGGCGGCATGCAGGACAACGGCAACTCCTCCTGGGACAGCCGGACGGCCGACCTGAAGGCCACCGGCCGTTCGGTGGGCGGCGACGGCTTCTTCACCACCTTCGACCCGATCCAGGGCACCGAGACCACCGGCTGGTGGATCACCGAGTACACCTATGGCTCCCTCGATTGCTCGAGCACGGGCGCCGACGGCCCGTTCTCCCGCGGCGGCTTCCCCACGGGGAGCTGCGGCCCCAGCATGACCGGCAGCGCCGACTGGAGCGCCCCGCTCGTCCTCGACACGCTCCACTGCAACAGCGCCCAGTGCCGCAACTACATCTTCGGTGAAGACTACGTCCACGCCGCCGGCG
>DASQEB010000403.1:0-13524 GCA_035633875.1 Thermoanaerobaculia bacterium | reverse complement strand
TGGGTCCCTCGGCCCTGGAGCCGCCGGAGACCGGAGGAGTGGAGGTGGTGGACCGGGCGCTGGCGAAGCTGTCGACGCACAAGCGGCTGCTGGTGGTCGCGGCCCACCCGGACGACGAGGACACCTCTCTCATCGCCCTGGTCTCGCGGGGGCTGGGTGGAGAAGCGGCTTATCTCTCCCTCAGCCGGGGCGAGGGCGGGCAGAACCTGATCGGTCCGGAGCTGGGGGTGGGGCTCGGCCTCCTCCGCAGCCGCGAGCTCCTGGCGGCCCGGGAGGTGGATGGCGGCCGGCAGTTCTTCACCCGTGCCTACGACTTCGGCTTCACGCGCTCGCTCGACGAGACCCTCCGCCTCTGGCCTCGGGAGGTACTTCTGGAAGACGCCGTGCGCGTGATCCGGCGCTTCAAGCCCCAGGTGGTGGTGTCGATCTTCCCGGGGGTTCCCTCCCCCACCCACGGCCAGCACCAAGCGGCGGGCGTCACGGCGTTCGAGGCGTTCCCCCTGGCCGGCGATCCGGACGCTCTCCCGCAGCTCGCCGCGGAGGGGCTCGCCCCCTGGCAGCCCCAGGCCCTCTACCGCTCCACGTTTTTCGACCGCGACGCGACCACGATCGTGCTGCCGACGAGCCGGGTCGATCCTCTCGCCGGCAGGTCCATCTACCAGATCGCCATGGCGAGCCGGAGCCAGCACCGTTCCCAGGACATGGGGCAGCTCCAGCGGCTGGGACCCCAGGAGACCCGGGTGGCCTGGGTGCGGGGAGGGGCGGGCGTCGAGGCGAAGGACCTGTTCGCGGGGATCGATACGAGCCTGACGGGGATCGCGGCGACCGTGGCGGACCCCGAGCGGCAGCGGCACGCCCGGGAGCACCTGGAGGCGGCCCAGGTGGCGGCTGAGAGGGCGCGGGGGGCGCTCAACCCGGCCCGGCTCGTGGCGGTGGTCCCGGACGTCGTGGAGATCCTGAAGCACCTCCGGGCGGTTCGGGCCTTTCTGGCGGAGAAGCCGGTCCCTGAGGAGAGGCCGGTCCTCGAGCTGATCGACGAGAAGATCGAGGCCGCCGCGGCGGGGCTCGCCGCGGCGGCAGGCGTTGCCGTGGACGCCGCGACCGAGCGCGAGGCGCTGACGGCCGGGGAGACCTTCCCGGTCCAGGCCATCCTCTGGGCGAGCGGGAGCGTGGCCGTCGAAGATGCGGCGGTCTCTCTCGTGCCCTCCCCGGAATGGGGAGGAGCGCCGGTGGCCGGTGAGGCGAAGGACCTGGCGGCGGGGGCCCTCGGCTCCTGGGACCTCCAGGCCACGGTCCCCACCCAGGCGCCGCCCACCACCCCTTACTTCCTGAAAAGGCCTCTCGCGGGCAGCCTCTACGACTGGAGCGGGGCGCCCTCCGCCGTGAAGGGCGAGCCCTTCGAGCCCCCGTCCCGCACCGCCCGCGTCACCTTCACGGTGGACGGCGTGGCGGTGACCCTGGAGCGGGAGGTGGCGCACCGCCATCGGGACCAGGCCCTGGGCGAGGTCCGCCGCCCCCTCCGGGTGGTGCCGCGGGTGGAGGTGGCCGCCTCCGAGGAGCTCCTGGTGTGGCCTGTCCGGAGCCGGGAGCCCCGCCGTCTTCACGTGACCCTCACCTCGCACTCGAAGACGCCCGTCCGGGGACGGGTCGAGGCGGTGGCGGACGGCGGACCCTCCCGGTGGGCGGCTGTGGCGCCGATCCCGTTCGTGATCCCGGCCGAAGGGGAGGAGGCTGGCCTGGACCTGACTCTGGCGCCGCCCCGGGACCTCGCTCCGGGCCGCTACACCCTCCGCCTCGCCGCGGTCATGGAGGACGGCGGCCGGTTCGACCTGGCCGCGCCGGTCCTCGATTATCCGCACATCCGGACGACGCAGCACACCGAACCGGCGGCGCTGGAGATCCGGGCGGCCGACGTCTCCCTTCCACCCCTGCAGCGGGTGGGCTACGTGCGGGGCGCCTCGGACCGCGTCCCCGAATTCCTCCGCCAGATCGGTGTCCCTCTGGAGCTCCTCGGACCCCGGGACCTCACCGACGGCGACCTCTCTCGCTACGACGCGATCATCGTGGGGAGCCGCGCCTACGAGACCGATCCGGCCCTGGCCCGGGCGAGCTCCCGGCTCCTGGACTACGCCAGGAACGGCGGCCTCGTCATCGTGCAGTACCAGCAGTACCCGTTCATCGAGGGCAAGTTTGCGCCGTTCCCCCTGGAGATCGCCCGGCCCCACGACCGGGTCACGGACGAGACGGCGCCGGTGACGGTGCTCGATCCGGCCCATCCCGTCTTCACCACGCCGAACCGGATCGGAGCGGAGGACTGGGAGGACTGGGTCCAGGAGCGCGGCCTCTACTTCGCCCATACCTGGGACCCCTCCTTCGTGCCTCTCCTCGCCATGGCCGACCCGGGCGGGCCGGAGCTCCGGGGCGGCCTCCTCGTGGCGAAGCTCGGCCGGGGGCACTACGTGTACACGGGCCTCGCCTTCTTCCGTCAGCTTCCGGCCGGGGTCCCGGGGGCCTACCGGCTGTTCGCCAACCTGCTGGGGCTCGGCAAAACCGGTTAAGATCCGCGGGCGTCCCTTGCTCCGAAGGAACGCCGCGAACTATGAAAACGTTCCGTTCCCCCTCCGGCGCCCTTCTGGCGTTCGCCGTTCTCACCCTCTTCGGCGGCGCGAGCTGCGGCGACGGCCGCACGCCTCTCGTCGTCTACTCGCCCCATGGCCGCGATCTCCTCACCCTGATGGAGAAGAGCTTCGAGGAGCGCAACCCGGAGGTGGACGTCCGTTGGCTCGACATGGGCTCGCAGGAGGTCTACGACCGGGTCCGCTCCGAGGCGCCGAACCCCCAGGCGGACGTCTGGTACGGCGGGCCGTCCACCATCTTCGCCCGCGGCGCCGCCGAGGGCCTCCTCCAGCCCTACCGGCCGGAGTGGGCCGGGGCCGTTCCCGCGGAGAGCCGCGCCCCGGGGGACCTCTACTTCGGCTCGTACCGCACCGCACCCGTGCTCGTCTACAACTCGGCGGTGGTGAGCCCCGAGGAGGCCCCGCATGACTGGGACGACCTCCTGGACCCGCAGTGGAAGGACAAGATCCTTATCCGCGACCCCCTCGCGAGCGGCACGATGCGGACCCTTTTCGGGATGATCCTCGCCCGGTCGGTCCGCGAGACCGGGAGCGCCGAGCAGGGCTGGAGCTGGCTGCGCCGCCTGGACGCGCAGACCAAGGAGTACGTCCAGAACCCGGCCCTGCTGATCGAGAAGCTCAACCGCCGCGAGGGGCTGATCACCGTCTGGGAGCTGACGGACATGCTCTGGCAGCAGAAGCGGGGCTCCCCGCTGGATTTCCACTTCGCCATGAGCGGCGCGCCGGTGATCGACGACTCGGTCGGCCTGGTCAAGGGCGCGCCCCACCCGGAGCCGGCCCGGGCCTTCATCGACTTCGTGGGGAGCCTCGAAGGCCAGGAGCTGGCGGCCCGGGAGGCGTTCCGCCTGCCGGCGCGCACCGACCTGCCCCCCGAGCGGCTGCCCGAGTGGGCCCGGGAGGTCCTGGGACAGCTCGTGCCGGCCGAGGTCGACTGGAGCCTGATCGAGAAGAACGGCCAGGAGTGGATGTCCGCCTGGGATCGCACCATCCGTGGCCAGGGAGGGAGCGCGGCCCCCGCCTCCTGAGCCGTCATGCCGTTCCTCGTCCTCGACCGGCTCGACAAGAGCTTCGGTGCCCAAGCCGTCCTCCGGGGGCTCTCCCTGGAGATCGAGAAGGGGGAGATCCTCGCCCTGCTCGGCCCCTCGGGCAGCGGCAAGACCACAGCGTTGCGCCTGATCGCCGGCTTCGAGACCCCGGACCGCGGAGCGATCCGCGTGGACGGCCAGGACGTGACCGCCCTCCCCCCCGAGCGCCGCAACTTCGGCATGGTCTTCCAGCACTACGCCCTGTTCCCCCATCTCTCGGTGGGAGAGAACGTGGCCTTCGGCCTCGCCTCCAGGAAAGAAAGAAAGGAAGAGGTCCGGGGACGGGTGGCCGAGGCCCTGGCCCTGGTGGACCTGGCCGGGTTCGAGGCGCGCAGGGTGGGGGAGATCTCCGGCGGCCAGCAGCAGCGGGTGGCTCTCGCCCGGGCCCTCGCCCCGGAGCCCCGGGTCCTCCTCCTGGACGAGCCGCTCTCGAACCTCGACCCGACCCTGCGGGAGCGCACGCGCAAGGAGCTCAGGGTGGCCATCCGGCGGGTGGGGATCACCACGGTTCTCGTCACCCACGAGCAGGAAGAGGCGTTTCACCTGGGGGATCGGGTGGCGGTCCTCCACGGCGGCGTGCTCCACCAGGTGGGAAGCCCGGAGGACCTCTACGAGCGTCCGGCCACCCGCTTCGTGGCCACTTTCGTCGGCCGGGCGAGCGTCCTGCCCGGCATCCTGGAGGGGGGCGGCGCCGTCTGGGTCCCCCACCCGGCTCTGGACGGCGAGACCTCCGGGCCGGTGCGCTGGTCGGCCGAGCCCGCCCCCGAGTTGGAGGGAGCGGCCCCGGGGGAGGAGGTGGACCTCGTCGTCCGCCCCGAATCCCTGGCCTTCCGCCGGGCCGGCGCCCCGGATTCCCTCGCCGGCCGGGTGGTGGAGCGGCGCTACGCCGGCCCGGTGACCTATTTCCTGGTGGCCTTCGAAGCGGGCGGCGAGGTGGAGGTCCTCGCCCCGTCCAATGCCGCCGCGGTCGGCAGCCCCGTCCATGTGGCCCCGGACCCCCGCGGGCCGGCTCCGCGCCTCTTCCGGCGGAGCTCAACCGGTCAGGGGCGCAGTGAATTGCGCCCCTACGACCTCCGCCGGGAGGTCCTGCGTTGAAGCGATCCGACCTCCCTGCCCTCGGCCTCGCCGCCGCCCTGCTCTGGCTGGTGGGATATCCCCTCCTGATGACCCTGTTGGAGGCGCTGGGGGGTGCGGGAGGGTGGACGATCACGCACTTCGCCGAGTTCTTCGGACGGCGGGACGAGTGGCTGGCCCTCTGGCGAAGTCTGTGGATCTCGGCTGCATCGGTGGTGCTCGCGGCGCTGGTGGGGGTGCCCCTGGCCTTCCTCTTCGAGCGGACGGAGTTTCCGGGCCGGCGCCTGCTCGGGGCGATCGTGGCCCTGCCCGTGGCCCTGCCGCCCCTGGTAGGCGT
Source organism: Thermoanaerobaculia bacterium (assembly GCA_035633875.1). GTDB lineage: Bacteria > Acidobacteriota > Thermoanaerobaculia > Multivoradales > UBA5704 > DATARR01. The sequence continues at coordinate 8,392 of DASQEB010000403.1, read as the reverse complement.
GATCGCCTTCCTCTTCCTCTATGGGGAGAGCGGTTTCGCCTCCCGGGCCGTCCAGGCACTCCTCGGCCTCGCGGAGCCCCCCTGGCGGCTGGTGGGGCCGGGGGCGATCCTCCTCGTCCACGCCTACTCGATGTACGTCTACTTCTACCTCTTCACCCGGGCGGGGCTTTCCCGGGTGGACGCGGCGCTCCTCGAAGCCGCGGCCTCCCTGGGGTCAAGCCCGAGGCGGACGGTCGTGCGGGTGGTCCTCCCCCTCCTGCGGCCCGCCCTGACCGGAGCGGCGCTCCTCACCTTCATGACCTCGCTCGCCTCGTTCTCCGCGCCGTATCTCTTCGGCGGCGGGTTCCGGGTGATGACCACCCAGATCGTGGCCTCGCGCCTGAACGGCGAGATCGCTCTGGCCCAGGTGGAGACGGTGATGCTCGCGGTCCTGGCGTTCCTCGGCCTCTGGGCCATGCGCCGGGCGGACCGGGCCGAGGCCGCGGCCACGGGCGTTCGGGGCGTGGCCCCGGCCCGGCGGCGGCTCCGCAGCCCCCTCGCCCGGGCCTCGGCCGGGCTCCTCGGCTGGCTCCTGGCCGCCGTGCTCCTCCTGCCCCACGCCGTCCTCGTCCTCGTCTCCCTGGTGCCGCCCTTCACCTGGCTCGCCGAGCCCATCCCGCCGGTCCTCAACCTCTCCAACTGGACCGCTCTCTTTCAGCCGGAGCGGCTGCGGCCGGTCGTCAACTCGCTCTGGATGGCCGCCGCCGCCACCGCCGCCGCCGTGGCGCTGGGTGTGGCCGCAGCCCGGTTCGGCGCCCGGCGCGGCCGGCTGGGCGGGCTGCTCGAGGGGCTGATCGCGGTGCCCTGGGCCATCCCGGGCACGGTGTTCGCCGTGGCTCTCGCGACCACGTTCAACGCCGACCAGCCGTGGATCGGCCGGTTCGTGCTCATCGGCACGCCCTGGATCCTGCCCCTGGCCTACCTGGTACGGAACCTGCCCCTGACCGGCCGGGCGGCGCTCGCGGGGTTCCGGCAGCTCGACCCCGCCCTGGAGGAGGCGGCCTCCTCGCTGGGGGCCGGCCGGCTGCGCCGCCTGGTCCGGGTGGTCCTGCCCCTTCTGCGCCCGGCGGTGGCTGCCGGCGCGGGGCTCGCGTTCATCACGGCCCTGGGGGATTTCGTCGTCTCGATCGTTCTTTACACCTATGAAACCCGCCCCATCTCCATCGAGATCCTCTCCTTCCTGCGGCTCCAGGACCTGGGGATGTCCGCGGTCTACGGCGTGCTGCTGATGACCGCGAGCGCCACGGCATTCCTGCTGTGGGGGCAGGGGGAAGCGCGCTAGGCAGGACGATGCAGCCCGGTTCCGCCTCCATGAAGCAGCTCTCGGTGCTCATGGCCACCGTGTTCGCCGACATGGTCGGCTTCACCATGGTGCTGCCGCTGCTGCCCTTCTACACCACAGAGCTGGGGGCTTCGCCCTTCCTGGTGACGGTCCTCATCTCCTCCTACGCTTTCGCCCAGCTCGTGACGTCTCCCTTGTGGGGGCGCTTCTCCGATCGCTACGGCCGGCGGCCCATGATCCTGCTGGGGCTGGTCGCCTCGGCCGTGGCCTACGCGATCTTCGGGCTCGCCGAGACCCTCTGGCTGTTCCTTGTCTCCCGGCTCGTGCAGGGCGGCGCGGCCGGGGGCATGACCGGCGTGGTGCAGGCCTACGTCGCCGACTCGGTCGGCCCCGAGGAGCGGGCCAAGGCCCTGGGATGGGTCACTGCCGCGACCAGCGCGGGCGTCATGATCGGCCCGGCCGCCGGCTCCTTCGCGGCCCGCCTGGGGCAGGAGGCGCCGGGCTTCCTCGCCGCGGGCCTCTGCGTGCTGAACGTCCTCTTCGCCTGGAAGTGGCTGCCGGAGCCGCCGTCCCGCGAGCGGAGCGACGAGCCGCCGACGCGGCTGCGCCGGGCGGTCTTCGAGGTGCTGCGCCACCCCACGGCACCGGTGAGCTCCCTCATCTGGGTCTACGCCGTCGGCATGATGGCCTTCATGGCGATGAACGGCGTGCTCGCCCTCTACCTGAAGGACGCCTTCGGGGTGACGGAGAAGACCGTCGGCTACTTTTACGTCTACGTCGGCGGGATCTCGCTGGTGATGCGGGCCCTGCTCCTGGGGCCGGCCGTCCGCCGCTTCGGGGACGTCGGGGTGATGCGCCTCGGGACTCTCGCTCTGGTTCTGGGCCTCGCGTCCATGCCGCTCCCCGGCACGCTCGACCTCCCCCTCCCGGCCCGTTTCGCCCTCCTCGCCCTGATCGCCCTGTTCGTGCCGGTGGGGACGGCCCTGCTCTTCCCCGCCACCACGGCCCTCGTCTCCCGGCGCTCGGCCCGGGGAGAGACCGGGCAGACCCTGGGTGTCCAGCAGTCGTTCGGCGGGGTCTCCAGGATGCTAGGCCCCCTCTGGGCGGGCGCCCTGTTCGAGATCGGGATCGGCTACCCGTTCTGGGTCGCCTCGGTCCTGATGATGGGCGGCGGCCTTCTCACCCTGCGCATCCGGGGGGAGTCCCCCCGGGCCGGTGATGCGGCGCCGGCCCAGGCAGCCCTCACCCCGAAGTAAAACGAAAAAGCCACGCTCGCGCGTGGCCTTCGGAATTTTCAGAGGTTGGTTGCGGGGGCAGGATTTGAACCTGCGACCTTTGGGTTATGAGCCCAACGAGCTACCAGACTGCTCCACCCCGCGTCAATTGTTTACCGCCCACCCTTCGGAGAGCGAAGGCGAATGATCTCATTCGCCGGCAGGGATGTCAACAGGTCTGGGGATCGGCGCTATTCCCGCGGCTACTGGAGGTACCCCAGCGCCTTGAGCCTCGCCTCCGCCTCCTCGGCCTTCCGCACGCTCTCGCCCGCCGCCCCCTCCCCTTCCGTGCGGGCGAGCCACGCGGTCATGGTCTCGCGCAGGCGGTGAAACGAGCGGCGTTCCCGGGCGAGGACGTCCGTCGTCTCTTCGGGGTCGGCGGCCACGTCGTAGAGCCAGAACCTCCCGCTCTTCAGCTCGTGGATCAGCTTGAAACGGCCGTCGGACGTGCTGCGGAACGTCGCCTGCGAGGCGAGCTGGTACCGCGGATCGTCCTCCTCGCCCTGTTCGATCAGGGGGCGCAGGCTCCTCCCCTCGAACGGGAAGCCGGCGGTCTCGATCCCCGCGTAGTCGAGGAGGGTGGGCACGAGGTCCAGGTTCCGGACGGGCGCGGAGACAACCCGGGGCGCGACACCGGGGACGCGAACGATCAGCGGCGTCTTGATCGAGGAGTCGTAGACCGTCCGGCAGTGCTGGATATGGCCGTGCTCGAGGAACTCCTCGCCGTGGTCCGCGGTGAAGACCAGGATCGAGTCCTCCAGGAGCCCCGCCTCGCGGAGCGCCGCGAGCAGCTCGGGGAACTGCGAGTCGAAGTAGGCGATCTCCTCGTCGTAGAGGTCGGAGAGGTGGCGCAGGTCGACCGGGGTGGCCCCCCGGTCGGGCCGACCCTTGTAGATCGTCTCCGCGATCGGGGTGGGGTCCCCGCGGCGGACGAATCGCAGCTTCGGACCCCCCTTGCCGGCGAACCGGCGGCGGTGATGCTGCGGCGGGCGATAGGGATCGTGCGGGTCGATGTAGTGGGCATAGAGGAAGAGCGGCCGGTCGTCGCCTTCCTTGCGCAGGTGCCGCCGGGCCACCCGGTTCACGCAGGCGGCGGGCCGCCAGTGGCACTCCTCGGAGAAGACTTCGAAGCCCCGCCCGTACCCGCCAGTCGGATTTTTGCGGTTGGGGGTATGCGCCACGATCGGGTTGCCGGAGATGGCGACGGTACGGTAGCCGCCCTCCCGGAGGATCTCCGCGATCGAGGGGATCCCCTCCGGAATGCCGAGCGCGCCGCCGGGCTGGCCCAGGAAGAGCGCGGGGGAGCGGGAGGTGAGGATCGAGTTCACCGACGGAAAAGTACAGGAGGCCTGGCTACGGGAATTTGCGAACAGGAGCGATTCGCGGGCGAAGGCGTCCACGTTGGGGCTCGTGTCCCGCTCGTAGCCGTAAACCCCCAGGCGGTCGGCGCGGAGCGTGTCCACCAGGACGACGACGAGATTCCGTGGTCGGGCAGCCGCGTCGAAGCCGCCGCAGGAGAGGGCGAAGAGGAGCGTCGCTCCGGCAAGAAAGAGCGTCAGGAGGGGGTGCCGTGCCGTCACGGGCCGACCTTACTCCTGATCGATGCCCGCGACCAAGAGGGAGCGCGGGGCCGCGACCCTGGGAGCGGAGACGGCCCGCTCTGCCCGGATCAGGACGTCGAGGGCTGTTCCCGCCGGCAGGTCATCGGGGATGTCGAGGACCACCCGGTGCTCCCGCGGACCGGAGGCCGGAACGATGGTGGCGGTCCTGGTCCCTCCGGACGGGGACGGGATCGAGATCTCCACCGGGAGAGGGTAGAGGGAGCGGGCGCCCGGGAGCCGCCGCAGGGTCACCGCGAGCCGCCGGGCACCGGGACGCCGCCGCACGAGGAGGAGGGAGGCTTTTCCCATGAGACCGGTCGCGCAATGAATGGTCCCCGGGCACTGGATCTCGGCCCCGGGCGGCTCGTACTCGCTTGGGAGGCGCTGGGTCTCCCGGGCGAGGATCTCCCGCAGGCGGGAGCCGTCCCCGGGGGGGCGGCGATGGACCGCCACCTCCGCCGCTGCCTCCTCCGCGGCGGGGGGAGCCGGCCACCCCAGGACCTCGGCCATCGCCTTGTAGACCATGTGACCGTACAGCCGGTTCGCCGCCGCATTGCCGTGCTCCCACGGCGGAGGATTGCGCCAGCGGCCGGTCGCGAGCGCCCGCGGCGTGATCACGTAGGGAGCCGCCACCCCCGAGTCCCGGAGGAGGGCATGGGCGAAGGCCTCCTCCCAGGTGGCGGCGAAGAAGATGAAGAGGGGGACCCGCCGCTTCCCCAGGCGCTGCTCCAAGCGCCGGATCTCGCCGAACGCCCGACGCCACCGGGAGCGGAGCGTGTAGGAGTCCGCGAGCCGCAGGCGAAACTGGAGGAACGGATCCCCGAAGGCGTCCCGCTCCACGCCAGCCGAGGTCAGCGAGCCGTTGGGGAGCACGTTGCCCGTGCTGTCCGCGTCGTTGGCCGTAGGGCAGATCACCACCGCGTCCGGCCGCAGGCGATCGTAGAAGAACTCCAGGGCCGCCACCTGGTTCAAGGTGTTGTATCCCGGCAGCCCCAGGTTCACGGCCTGGACCCGTCCCCGCGCGGCTCCCAGGCGGTCGGCCAGTTCCTCGAAACGGGCGGGAAAGCTCTCACCTTCCTTCACTCCCAGGCCGAAGGTCCAGGAATCGCCCAGGAAGACCACCCGGAAGGCGCGATTGCCGCCCCGGTCCAGCGGGACCGTCCGGTAGCCGATCTCGTTGGCCGTGAACGCGTCCCCCCAGGCCTCGATGCGCGCTCCGGGCCGCAGCGTGAAGCCCACCGCAGGCTCGAACAGGGCCGGCACGAAGGCCCCGGGGCTCGCCGCGAGCAGCCGCTCGGTCAGGACCTGCCGGTCCTCGGGAGACAGCGCGTCCAGGGACATCCGCTCCGCGCGAGCCCGAAGCCATCCCCAGGCGCAGACCAGGGCCAAGGCGGTCGCGCTCGCGGCCAAGGCCAGCAGAGCCCGGAGGAGGGCGGGGGAGGGGGGCTCGGGCCGGCGCGGGACCATTTGGGAGCCCCTAGTCGTTCATGTGCATCAGGAACTCCCGCCCGACGAGCGACTGGAAGGAAGCGAGGCGCTCCGGGCGGGGCGCACCCTTCCGGGCCTCGACCACGAGGACGTGAGGCAGGTCGGGGTAGTCGTCATACTGCTCGTGCCGCTCGATTCCGTCGAAGACGGGCAGCGCGCTCTCGCCGTACCGGCACCAGCGCACCTCGTCGAAGCCGTTGGCGAGGAGGGCCTCCTCCAGCATCTCCCGGTTCCACAGGAACTGATGACGCCAGCCGTGGAAGGCGCGGTTGATCCGCAGCGCGGCGTCCCGCTTCCCCTCGAAGTCGAGATCGAGCCGGTAATGGGTGGACCACACCCACTCCAGGTTCGGCGTCGACAGGCGCACCCATCCGCCCGGCGCGAGCACCCGGTGGACCTCCGCCAGGAATCGCAGCGCGTCGGCGAGCGGCAGATGCTCCAGGAAGTGCTCGGCATACACCACCTCGGCCGACCCGTCCGGCACGTCGAGCCCCTTCGTCACGTCCGCCACCAGGTCCACGCCCGGCAGGGCCTGAATGTCGATGTTCAGCCAGCCCGCCATCCGCGCCCGGCCGCAGCCCACGTGAAGGCGCAGGGGGAAAGAGGTGTCGAGGACGGGGTCCATGGGCGGGGGGAGCATAGCAGAGGGAAGTTTCACACCACCTCCAGCCCCGCCGCCCTGCACCCCTCCAGCCCGCCCCGGATCGCAAACGCCCGCGGAAAGCCCGCCTCCCGGAGCCGCGCCGCCACCCGGACGGCCAGGCCGTCGTCGAGTCAGGTGCAGTACGCGAGGAGCCAGGCGTCCCGGGGGAGGCCCGCGGCCCAGCCAAGGTCCCGGGTCCCGGGCGCCCGCACGTCCCCCGCGATCCGCTCGTAGGAACGGACGAAAGCGGCGCGGCCGCGGGCGTCGAGGACGATCACCGGCTCGCCCGCATCGACGAGACGGCGGACCTCGGAAGGGTCGAAGGTGAGCGGTGGGACCGCCTTGTCCGGCATCGGGATTGCTTCAGATTCGGGACGAAGAAGTTTTTTCCTTGAAAATGCTTGAGAAATCGAGCCTTTGCAGGCTACTCTCTAGGTCGGAGTCTAGCCCGAAATCATCGTTTTACAGGAGGGTGAATGTTCTGTATCGAAGAGATCGTTGCTCGCGAGATCCTCGACTCGCGCGGCAAGCCGACTCTGGAGGTCGATTGCATCCTGGACGGCGGCGTGGGCGGGAGGGCGGCGGTGCCGTCCGGCGCCTCCACCGGCAGCCGTGAGGCCCTGGAGCTGCGCGACGGCGGCAAGCGCTACCGTGGCAAGGGCGTCCGCAAGGCCGTGGCCAACGTCCTGGACGAGATCGCCCCCCGGCTGCGCGGCATGGACGCCCGGGATCAGGCCCGGGTCGACCGCGCTCTGATCGAGCTCGACGGCACCCCCGACAAGAACCGGCTGGGCGCCAACGCGACCCTGGGCACCTCGCTCGCCGTGGCCCGGGCCGCCGCGGAGGCCAGCGGCCTTCCTCTCTACGCCTACGTCGGGGGCCCCGCGGCCACCGTCCTCCCCGTGCCGCTCCTGAACGTCCTCAACGGCGGCGCCCATGCCGACAACTCGGTGGATATCCAGGAGTTCATGCTGGTCCCCCTGGGCTTCGACAGCTTCGCCGAGGCCCTGCGCGCCGGCGTCGAGGTCTACCACACCCTGAAGGAGGTCCTGAAGAAGGAGAAGATGGTGACCGCGGTGGGCGACGAGGGGGGCTTCGCGCCGAACCTCAAAAGCAACCGCGACGCCCTGGATCTCCTGATGAAGGGGATCGAGCGGGCCGGCTATGCCCCGGGCCGGCAGATCGCCCTCGCCCTGGACGTGGCCGCCAGCGAGCTCGTGGAGAAGAGCCGCGGCAACAAGGTCCGCTATGCCCTGGCCGGCGAGGGCCGCACCGGCCTCGCGAGCTCCGACCTCATCGCGCTCTACAGCGAGTGGATCGGCGCCTACCCATTGGTCTCCATTGAGGACGGCCTTGCGGAGAACGACGGGGAGGGCTGGAAGGAGCTCACGGCCGAGCTGGGCCAGCGCGTCCAGCTCGTGGGCGACGATCTCTTCGTCACCAACCCCGAGATCCTGGCCAAGGGGATCAAGGAGGGGCTCGCCAACTCGCTCCTCGTCAAGGTCAACCAGATCGGTACGCTCACCGAGACCCTGGAGGCGGTCGAGATGGCTAAGACCCACGCCTACTCCAACATCCTCTCCCACCGCTCGGGAGAGACGGAGGACACGACCATCGCCGATCTCGCCGTCGCCACCCGCGCCGGCCAGATCAAGACCGGAGCTCCCTGCCGGAGCGACCGCGTCGCCAAGTACAACCGCCTCCTGCGCATCGAAGAGGAGCTGGAGGGCGTGGCCACCTATCCCGGGGCCGCCGCCTTCCCCCGCTGGACCCCGTGACGCCGACCGACGCCGCGCCCTCCCGGACCGACTCCTTCCGCCCGGTGCTGGGCGCGGCCGTCGTCCTGTTCATGGCGCTCCTGGCGCTCGCCGGCTTGAAGAGCTGGCGCGACCTCGAAGCCGCCCGGGAGCGGGAGCGCACCCTCGAGACCCGTATCACCGAGACCCGCGCCCGCAGCGACCGCCTGCGTGCCCGCATCGAGCGCCTGCGGACCGACCCCGGCACCCTGGAACGCCTCGCCCGCGAGGATCTGGGCATGGTGCGGCCGGGGGACGTGGTGATCGAA
>DASQEB010000402.1:0-3682 GCA_035633875.1 Thermoanaerobaculia bacterium | reverse complement strand
GTCCGGCTCACCAGGGAGCCGCCGGGCTCCAGCGGGATGGGGTGATACCGGCCGTTCTCCAACCGGAATCCCTGAACGCGCGGCTGAATGAACTCCCCATCCGGATCGAAGACGATGTACTCCTCGACGCCAAGCCGTTGGTAGAGATCCTTCTTGCTGTCGAGGAGCTCCTGCCAACCCTCTTGGGAGGCGATCTCGAAGGCGAGGACAGGGACACGGCCTTCCTCCCAGATGCGGTAGGAGCGCCGGTCCTCCTTGCCGACTCCAAAAACCAAAAAGACATCCGGAGCGACGCGAGCGCCCGGGTTCCCTTCGACGTAATAGATGAAGATGTTGCCGGAGACGTACACGTCCAGATCCCCGGCGTAGCGGGTCTCCAAGGCGTGGATGAGATTCGTCATCGCCTTGCGTTGGCGGTCGTTATCGGCCATGGGCAGGCCGTCGGAGTCCGGGTAATGAACAATCTTCCGGAGAGGAATCGCGGACATCGGCATCATCCTTTCTCCAACGGACGCGGAATCAGAACACGAAAGTCCGTCGGACCGCAACAATCATCTCCAGTGTAGCACGGAGGAGGGACGGCACGGCCGCTCCGCCATCCTGTATAATCCCTCCAGTAGTTCGCCAAATAGGAGAGAACCTATGCGTGGCCGCCACGGCTGGAGGCAAGCGCTGCTCGTGGGGCTCGGGCTGTGCCTGGGCCTCGCCGGGACCGGGGTGGCGGCCGACACCGTCCGTCCCCTCCCGTACGACCTCCTCTACGTCCGGGCTCCGTACTTCGGGGCCACGGCCGACCGGCCGAACAGCGTGTGGCCGGACACGGTGCGGCCTCTGACGCCGGACCCGGGTGCGCAGCTCGTGCTCCTGAAGCAGGACGGAACGCGGGAGGTGCTCTTTCCGCAGGAGCGGTACCGCTCCCTCCTCGACACCCCGGCGGGCAAGGCGTTGGCGGTGGGGTCGGTGGCGGACCCCAACGTGTCGTTCGACGCGCAGTGGGTGCTCTTCACCTGGTACCACGACCTGACGAACGTCAATCCCCAGCGGGGGGACTGGCCGGGCCCGTACCTCTCCCGGGCCGGGGCGGACCTCTACAAGCTGAACCTCCGGACGCGGGAGGTGGTGCGCCTCACGCGGCAGGAGCTGACTCCCAACACCGGCAACGGGGCTCGCTTCACTCCCGGGACGGCGGCGAGCAACCATCCCCAGATCGGGGTGTTCAACACGGGCGGGACGTGGGCTCCGGGCGGGCGGATCGTGTTCACGTCCACCCGCAACAACTTCCTGCCGCCCAAGGCCATGTCATCGGGGCAGCGGGTGCTCCAGCTCTTCGCGATGGACGACGACGGGACGAACGTCGAGCTGATCGGGCATCTGAACCTGGCCATGGCCCTCCATCCACAGGTATTGCTCGACGGCCGCGTCGCGTTTTCGAGCTGGGAGGAGCAGGGGCTGCGGGACAGCCGCCAGTTCCCTCTCTGGGTGATCGGTCCGGACGGCCGGGGATGGATGAGCCTTTCCGGCTTCTCGGAGCCGGCGGTCGTCCACCATTTCATGACCCAGATGCCGGGGGGCGACATCGTGGTCACCCGGTATTACAACCTGAACAACAACGGCTTCGGAGATCTGGTGCGCTTCCCCCTGGACCCGCCGGGGCCGGACTTCGGGAGCCCGGACGCCGGGTTCGAGGACTTCGCGCGCGTGCGCATCCCCTTCGAGCGGCCGGGCCAGCGGCTGCTCACGCCGTTCACGACGCCGGACGACTTTCCCGCGCCGTGCCCGGGGTGGGAGACGAATCCGTACGCCTCGTCGGGAACGGAGGGACCGGCTCCCTGCCGGGGAGAGGAGCGGCGGGGGAAATTCACCCATCCGGCGGCAGCGCCCAGCGCGGTGGGCGATCCGGCGAAGGCGGACCTCCTGGCGGTCTACTCTCCGGGGCCCGCGAACCACAACGGCCTCTATGTGCGCCTGGGGAATGCCGTTCCGTGGTACCACGGGGAGATCGTGCTGATCCCCGACGGCGAGCCCGTGCCGGTGCCACCCGCGGGGGTGCCGGGCCGGCCGCCGGGGCTCGTCACGGTCGTGGCCGAGGACGGCTTCAACCTCCAGTGGCCCCGGCCGGTGGTCTCCTTCCGTGCTCTCTACGGAAGGGGGCAGCCGGCGGCATGGCCGGAGCTGACGGACGAGCGGGTCCGTGAGGAGCGGCTCACGCCGGGAGAGCCGTTCGGGCTGCTGGGGAGCGCGTCGCTCCTGTGGCGCGACACGGCGGCTTCCCTGGGCCGGTTCTGGGAGGACCGGGACCCGTTCAACACCGGGGACGAGGCGCCGTTCCGCTGGGTGCGGCAGGGGAGCGACGCAGGTGTGTATCAGGATGACGACGTCTGGGCCGTACGGGTGCTGATGCAGGCGCCGGCCACGGACCGGACGTATCCGAACGACGGACCGAGGTTCCGGACGGTGGGAGGAGAGCGGCTGCGCATCCTGGGGGAGATCCCGGTGCGCAAGCCGGGCGTGCCGCGGCTGCTCCGGCCGGACGGCCAGTTCGAGGAGGACACGAGCTTCCTCGCGAAGATCCCCGCGGATGTCTCCGTCACCTTCCAGACCCTGGACCGCCGGGGCATGGTGCTCAACATGGCGCAGACGTGGCATCAGGTGCGGCCCGGGGAGGCGCGCTACGACTGCGGCGGCTGCCACGCCCACAGCCGGGAGCCGATGGAGTTCGGAGCCACGGCAGCGGCCCGGCCGGACTATGCCATCCCCGATCTCGCCCGCTCGACGCCGCTCCTCACCCTGGACGCCTCCGGACGGCCGGGCGTGCGAACGGTGGCCTCCCATCAGGTGACGGTGGAGCTCAAGCGGGATGTCCAGCCGATCCTGGACCGGCGCTGCGCCTCCTGCCACGGGGGCGCGAGCCCGGCTGGCGGGCTCCAACTCGCCCGATCCTCTCCTCCCATCCAGCGTGAGGGCACGGCGTGGCCCGCGGCCTATTTCCAACTCGTCCTGGACTCGGGCGCAGAGACGTCCCCGCCGCCCCCGGCGGAGCAGGAGGTCTGGTACCTGCCCCAGCTCAGCCGCTGGGTGCGGGCGTTCCAATCGCGCCAGAGCCTCCTCCTCTGGAAGGTGTGGGGCGAACGCCTGGACGGCCGGCGGAACGAGGACCGGGAGGACGACCTGGATTTCACCGCCTCCGCTGCCCATCCCGCGGGCGTCGGCGTGCCGGGCATGCCGCCCGAAGAGAAGATGACGCTGGCCCGCTGGGTGGACCTGGGCGCCCCCATCGACCTCGGTTCCCCCTGGGGCTTTCTGGAGGACGACCAGCGGCCCACCCTGGTGGTCCGCCCTTCGCCTGCCCGGGTCCGGACTGCCATGGCGATCGACTTTCTGGAAATCTCCGCCTTCGACGTGGAGAGCGGGGTGGTGCCGGGGAGCCTCACCGTCACGTGCAACCTGCGCCTGGGCTCTTTCCGGCCCGGCACCAACTTGGCCGCCGGGAAGAGGATCGATCCAGAGGGTGGGGTGCTCCGTCTCGTCCTGCCGCGGCGGGTCAAGCTTTCGGAAAGGCCGGTGTTCGCGGTGAGCGTGCGGGATGCGGCCGGGCACACGACGCGGATCTCCCGCTCGTTCAAACCCGCACCGCGCCGCAGGCCTTGAACCTCGTCCTTCGCGCAACTAGAGTTCCTCCACT
>DASQEB010000401.1:0-4534 GCA_035633875.1 Thermoanaerobaculia bacterium | reverse complement strand
GGAAGCCTCGGGTGGCCAGGGGCTCGACCTGCGCGCCCTGCTCGGCCGGGGGGGGCAGGCGCCGAAGCCCCACCCTCTTCACGAGACCCACGTCGCCCAACCGGCCGTGCTGGCGGTGAGCTGGGCCCTGGCGCAGCTCTGGCTCTCCTGGGGTGTGCGGCCGCAGGCGCTCCTCGGCTACAGCCTGGGGGAGTACACCGCCGCCTGCCTGGCCGGCGTGATGTCTCTCGAAGACGGCCTGACTTTGGTGGCGTGCCGGGCGCAGCTGATCGCCGGCCTGCCACCCGGGGCCATGCTCGCCGTCCCCCTCGGCGTGGCCGACCTGCTGCCACGTCTAGCTGCCGGGCTCTCGCTGGCGGCGGAGAACGGCCCCGGCGTGAGCGTCGTCGCGGGGCCGCTGGAAGCCGTGGATGCGCTCGAGAGGCAGCTCACCGGCGAAGGGTTCTCCTGCCGCCGGCTTCCCACCACGCATGCGTTTCATTCCGCGATGATGGAACCGGTGCGCGAGGCTCTGGCCGAGACAGTGGCCGGCCTCCGCCTGGCGCCACCCTCTCTCCCTTATCTGTCGAACCTCACCGGCACCTGGATCACCGCCGAGCAGGCCACCGATCCGCACTACTGGGCCGACCACCTCTGCCGGCCGGTACGCTTCGGCCGGGCCCTGGAGACGCTGTGGGCGCAGTCGCAACGGGTGTTGCTCGAAGTGGGGCCGGGTCAAGGGCTCTCCACCCTGGCGCTGCAGCACCCCTCGCACCGGGACGGGTTGGCTCTCGCCTCGCTGCGCCATTCCCAGGACCGCCAGCCGGACGACCTGTTCCTGCTCGGCGCGTTGACCCGCCTCTGGCTCGCCGGCGTAGCGGTCGACTGGGAGGGCTTCGCGGCCGGAGAGACGCGCCAACGTGTGCCGCTTCCTACCTATCCCTTCGAACGCCGCCGCTACTGGATCGACCCACCGCGGCGCAACGGCTCGCCGGCGGCACACCGGCAGACGTCTCTACCGCCGAAGGAGGACCGGACCGCCACGGCGATTCCCGCACCAGCCCTGCCCGCCCGGCACGAGCGCCCCCGTCTGCCCAACCCGTACGTGCCTCCGGCCACGACCGAGCAACAGCAGCTCGCCGCCCTTTGGCAAGAGCTGCTGGGCATCGCGCCGGTGGGCCTCTACGACAACTTCTTCGCACTGGGCGGCCACTCCCTCCTCGGCACCCAGATGATGGCTCGGCTGCGCGCCACGTTCGGGGTGGATCTTCCCTTGAGCGCTCTGTTCGAGAACCCCACGGTCGCGGATCTGGTGCACACCTTCCGCGAGCCCGTGAAAGGCGCGGTGCGTCTACCGCTCCGGCCCCGGCCAGCGGGCCTCTCCGAGCTGCCGCTCTCCTTCGCGCAGCAGCGGCTATGGTTCCTCGACCAGCTCGAGCCCGAGAACCCCTTTTATAACATCCCCACCGCCTTCCGGCTCGAGGGTCCCTTCTCCCCGGCCATCGCGCGCGCAGCTTTCCACGAGATCGTCCGTCGGCACGAATCCCTGCGCACGACGTTCCCGGAGGTAAACGGCGCGCCGGCGCAGGTGATCTCGCCGCAGCTCGAGATCGATGTTCCGGTGGAGGACCTTTCGGCACTCCCGGAGCCGCTCCGCCTCGAACACGCCCTGGGGAAGGCCCGAGCGGAGGGACGCGGGATCTTCGACCTCGCCCGCGGCCCCCTGCTGCGCGTCCGGGTGCTGCGCCTGGGGGACGAGGACCACGTCCTGCTCCTCACCATGCACCACATCATCTCCGACGGCTGGTCGATCCAGGTCTTCCTCGACGAGTTCGTGACCCTCTACGCTGCCGGCGCCGCCGGGAATTCCTCGCCGCTGCCCGAGCTCCCCGTGCAGTACGCGGATTACACCCTCTGGCAGAGGCGTTGGTTCGAGGGAGGGGCCTTGGTCGAGCAGCTCGCCTGGTGGCGCGATCACCTCGCGGGAGCGCCGCCGGCCCTGGAGATGCCCACCGATCGTCCCTACCCGAAGATGCAGACGTTCGACGGTGAGACGCGGGCTCTGATCCTCCCGCCCGAGCCGAGCGCGGCGCTTTCCCGGGTGGCGCTCGCCACCGGCGCCTCCCCATTCATGGCCCTGATCGCCGCTTTCAACGTCCTGCTCCACCGCACCAGCGGACAGGACGACATCGTCGTGGGCACGCCCATCGCGAACCGGACGCAGAAGGAGACGGAGGCGCTGATCGGGATGTTCGTCAACACCCTGGCCCTGCGCACTGATCTCTCCGGCGACCCGTCTTTCCACGAGTTGCTGGCGCGGGTCCGCGGCGCCATCCTCGGCGCGTACGACCACCAGGACCTGCCGTTCGACCGCCTGGTCGAGGAGCTGCAGCCGGATCGCACCCTGAGCCGGCCTCCGCTCTTCCAGGTGGTCTTCCAGCTGCTGAATCAGCCGGTGCCGGTGGGGGCTCCCGGCAGCTTCGCAGCCAGGCCGTTCGGAGTTGAGCCCGGCATCGCCCTCTTCGATCTGACTCTGTCGTTCCTCGAATCCGGGGCCAGGTTCATCGGCTCTCTCCAGTACAACACCGGCCTGTTCGACACCACCACGATCGATCGCCTGGCCGGGCACTTCCTCACCCTGCTCTCCGGTGTCGCTGCCCATCCCGAGAAGCCGATCTCGGAGCTGCCGTTCCTCTCGGGGGCAGAGCAGCACCAGATCCTGGTCGAATGGAAAGACGGCGGGATGCCCGCCGCGCCCGAGCAGCCGCCGCTCCATCGCCTGTTCGAAGCTGCCGCGGCCCGCCGGCCGGAAGCGATTGCGATCACCACGGAGGAGGGAGAGCTGACCTATGGCGATCTCGACCGTTGTGCCAACCGTCTCGCCCGCCACCTGCGGGCCCTGGGTGCCGGGCCGGAGGTGCGGGTGGGGCTCTGCCTCCATCCATCGCAGGAGCTGGTGGTGGCGATCCTCGCGATCCTCAAGTCCGGCGCGGCCTACGTCCCGCTCGATCCCGGCTATCCCCAGGAGCGCCTTGCCTTCCTGCTGGAGGACTCCCGTGCGCCGCTGGTGGTCACCCGCTCCGAGCTGGCCGGGTCCCTCCCCGGCCTGCGCCAGGTGCTCCTCGATACCGATGGCCAGGAGATCGCCCGCCGCTCGTCCCGGCCGCTGCCAGGAGGCTCCGGCCCCGACCACCCGGCGTATGTCATCTACACCTCGGGCTCGACCGGCCGTCCCAAAGGGGTGGTGGTCACCCACCGGAACGTAAGCCGGCTCTTCGGGGTGACGGAGCCCGGGTTCGGCTTCGGCGAGGAGGATGTCTGGACGCTGTTCCACTCCTTCGCCTTCGATTTCTCGGTCTGGGAGATCTGGGGGGCGCTCCTCTATGGCGGCCGGCTGGTGGTGGTCCCCTGGTGGGTGAGCCGCGCTCCGGACACCTTCGTCGAGTGGATCCGCCGCGAGGGGGTGACCGTCCTCAATCAGACACCGTCGGCCTTCCGACAGCTCATCCCCGTCGCCTGCGGGGAGACCGGAGCCCTCCCCCTGCGCTGGGTGATCTTCGGCGGCGAGGCCCTCGATCCCCGCCATCTCGCCCCCTGGGTCGAACGCTTCGGTGACCGCCCCCGTCTGGTCAACATGTACGGGATTACGGAGACGACCGTCCACGTCACTTGGCGCGTCCTCACCCGGGCCGACGCCCTCGCTGCGTACAGCCCGATCGGACGTTCCATCCCGGACCTGACGATCCGGCTCCTCGACGCTGCCCTGCGTCCGGTGCCGATCGGCGTCCCCGGAGAGATCTGCGTCGGCGGAGAGGGGCTGGCGCGGGGCTATCTCGGCCGGCCGGAGCTGACCGCGGCGCGGTTCATCCCCGATCCTTTTACCGTCGTGTCAGGGGCTCGCCTCTACCGCTCGGGCGATCTCGCGCGCTGGCTCTCCGACGGCTCCCTCGAAGTGCTCGGGCGGCTCGACCATCAGGTGAAGATCCGCGGGTTCCGCATCGAGTTGGGAGAGATCGAGGCGACCCTCGAATCCCATCCCGGGGTGAAGGAGAGCGCCGTGCTGGCCCGCGACGAGGGAGACGGCGAGCGACGGCTGGTGGCATACGTGGTGCCCGCCGGGGAGGAGATCCCGGCCGCCGGTCTGCGGGAGTTCCTCCAGGAAAGGCTGCCGGCCCACATGGTGCCGGCAGCCTTTGTCACGATCCCGGCGCTCCCGCTGACCCGCCACGGCAAGCTCGACCGCGCCGCCCTCCCCGCGCCCGTCCGCGCCGCAATGGCCGCCGCTCCCTTCAACCCTCCCGAAACACCGGTCGAACAGGCGCTCGCCGGCATCTGGGCGGAGCTCCTCGGTTTTGAAGAGGTCGGGACGGCCGACGACTTTTTCGATCTGGGCGGACACTCGCTGCTGGCGACGCAGGTGATGTCGCGCGTGCGCAGTGCCTTCGACGTCGAGATGCCGCTGCGCGAGCTTTTCGAAGCTCCGAGGCTGGCGGACCTCGCCGCCCGGATCGAGGGGGCACGACGGGCCGGCGTCAACCCGCTCATTCCACCTCTG
>DASQEB010000400.1:0-26030 GCA_035633875.1 Thermoanaerobaculia bacterium | reverse complement strand
GGGCGCCTTTTTCCGGGGAAGGGGGCCCCGCCTATCCCGCCCAGGGTGGAAACCCTGGGCGATCTGAGGCCCTCACCTCCCGTCCCCCTCCATCCGGACCCGGATCTGCCGGCGAAGCTCGTTGAGCCCGCGGCCGAGCGCCTGGATCCTCTCCTTCCGGCTGTCGAGCCAGGAGGGGTCGCGCGCGGCTCCCAGGTTGAACCGGGCGATGGACACGGCCGCCTCGCCGCTCGCCACCGCGCTCAGCAGCGCGGTCGCCGCCTCGCCGCGGGCGCTCCTGGAGCCCCGGTCGTAGAGCTCGAGCCCGATCCCGGCGAGGGCCACACACTCGTGGGCGATCCTGAGGGGGACGTCGAGCGCGGGCCGGAGCGCCTCGTCCGTGCGGGCCTGCCAATATTGCTCGAAGGCCACGGCGTCCTCGTCCACGGCCAGGGACAGGCGGCGCGATCTCTCGCGGGCCTCTTCCAGGAGAGCCTCGGCCTTCTCCAGGAAATCGGAGCCACGGCCCCGTCCGGCCGCCTTGATGGCGTACCGCGCGGCGGCCTGGAGCAGGCTCCCGGCCACGGCCCCGGAGAGAGCCGCCGCGCTCCCGGCGCCCGGTGTGCGTCCGCCAGCCGCGAAGACCTCCAGGAGCTCCGCGGCCGTCTGATCGAGCAGGCTCCGGGGCGTCATGTCACCGCCCCGCCGCCGCGCGGATGAACTCCGCCACGTCACCCCTGAACTTCCGGTGGTCTTCCCGGCGGATGTACATCATGTGGCCGGACTCGTAATACTCGGTCCGCACGCGTTTCTTCTCCGTGTCGGGCAAACCCATGTGGGCCACCGTGTAATCCGCGTCGAAATAGGGGGTCGCGAGGTCGTAGTAGCCGCTCGCGATGAAGACCTGCATTGCCGGGTTCCTCATCATCGCCTGGCGCAGGCGCTCGGCCAGGTCGGCGTATCGGCCCTGGTGGTTCGGGAAATTCCAGGGCCAGACCCTCTGGGAGATCCGCTCGTAGACAAGGTCGTCCTCCCGATAGCCGAGATCCCGCCGCACGTAGTCCAGGGTGGCCTCCTGGAACGGGCCGTCGACACCGGTCAGGCTCGGGTCGAACTCGTGGTACTCGCCCACGGAATCCAGGTCCCTGGCGGTAAAGCGGACGTCGAGCCGGCCCACGGTCTGGCCGCGGTCGCGCAGCAGCTCCTTGCAAAACCGGGCGTGCTCCACCCGCAGGTTCGAGCGCTCCACGTACTCCACGGACAGCCCGGTGTAGCGGGCGAGCTTCTCCGCGATCCGCCGCCGCTGGTCGGCCGGAAGCCAGTCCCCCATCATCAGCGCGGGGCCGTACTCCTCGACGGCAAACCTCTCCACCTCCTTCAGCGTCTTGCGCAGGTCCCCCGAGAGCTCCGGCGGCAGCTTCTTGTGGTACCAGGCCGCCGCCGTGTAGGTCGGCAGGAAGATCACGTACGGCATGTCGTTGCCGCTGTCGAAGTTGCTGTACAGGTGGTTGAGCGTGGTGGAGATGAGGAGCACGCCGTTCATCCGCATTCCGTGCCGGACCAGGAGGTGCTCGGCGAGGCCCGCGACGCGCGTCGTGGCATAGCTCTCACCGGCCAGGAATTTCGGGCTCGCCCAGCGGCCGTTGCGGGTCAGCCACAGGCGGATGAAGTCGGCCATGGACTGGATGTCGTTTTCCAGGCCGTGGAACTCCTTCTCGTCCACTCCCTGGGCGGCGCGGCTGTAGCCGGTCGAGACCGGATCGACGAACACGAAATCCGAGACGTCGAGGAGCGACAGGTCATTTTCCACCAGGCGGGCCGGAGGCGCCAGGGGAAAACCCTCGGGATCGAGATCCACCCGCCTGGGGCCGAAGGCGCCGAGGTGGACCCAGATGGCCGCTCCGCCGGGGCCGCCGTTGAACGCGAAGGTCACGGGCCGCATGGCCGGGTCCTTCACCCCGTCCATCACGTACGCGATGTGGAACACCGAGGCCCGGGGCGTGCCGTCCTCGGCCCGCATCACCAGCGTCCCGGCGGTGGCCGTGTAGGGGATCTTCTTGCTGTCGAGGGTGATCTCGTGCTTCGTGCGCGAGACCTTCTCCTCCAGGGGCCTGGCCTCCTTCTTCTCCGGCGCGGCGGGCTTTCCCTCCGGAGCCTGGGCTGGCGAGAGGGACGGGAGGAGGAACGCGAGGACAAGGACGAACGGAACTGCGAGACGGGCTCTCCTGACCATGGACTGGCTCCCTTTGCGGCGAACGGGCGTGGCTCCGCCCTGCACGATGGATCGATGAGAGTCTATACGCCGGAGGGAGGGGAAGGTTGCTCTGCCCCGCAAGGGGCTCTCGGACGCACCTTGGGGAAAGGGCGGTGCCTCTCCACCCTCGCCGCCTGGAAACCGTCGACCGGAACGGCTCGAACCGTGCTCGTCGACCTGACTCAAGGAGGTTCTTGCATGAAGACGGCTTTGCGCTACTCCGTCCCTCTGGTCCTCGGACTGGTGCTCGGCACCGGGCTGATCGCACCGCAACCCGCCGTGGAGGCGGCCATCTGTCCGGAGATCGGCTGTGTCAATGACCAGTACTGCCGGCGAGACCGGGACTGCACCGCCGCTCCCGGAGGAGTCTGCAACCTCTTCTGCGCCACCCGGGGATGCTGCTCCTATCCCGCCCCATGACCAGGCCGCACCGTCCCCGGCCCTGGCGCCGGGGACGGGTGGCGACTGGCTCCCATCTTGCAGCCTGGAACGGCACGAAGGAGCTGACCATGGCAGACATCAGAGTCCAGAGGAAGAAAGGGATCCCACTGATCTGGCTGGTGCTCGCATTGATCATCCTGATCCTCGCGATCTGGTTTCTGGTCGATCGAATGGGCGACGACGAAAACGCGAGCCTGACGCTCCCTGAGCCCTGGCTGCTGGCGATGGCGGCAGCCGGTGGGGCCGAGGCTCCGCAAGCCGCGCCGGTGTGAGGAAGGTCCCGCGGAAACTTTCCTCCTCGCCCGGCGTACCACGGTCCCGAATGCAAGGAGGTGCGCAGATGTCGAGGTCGTCGAGGCTGCCTTTGCGCGGTGCGCTGGCCGTGTGCCTTCTCGTTGGCTCAGGGCTGTGGGCCGAGCCGCCAGCCGGAGGGCCGACCGGCCAGCAACGGGCGCTTCAGGCGTTGGAGCGCAGCCTGGAGGCGCACGGCGGGAAGGCGGCCGAGGAGGGCCTCCGGATCGGGCTCACCCTCCGCAGCGATTTTGCCAACGACGGGCAATCCCACACGGCGGAGGCGCCGTTCGAGAGATATCCCAACCGCATCGAGGCGAAGATCGACCGGCCCGCCGGCCGCTCCGTCCTGTGGATGGACTCCAGCATCGCCGGCGACTTCCGGTTCACCGAGCGGGTGGCCCTCCAGAACGGAAAAGGCTTCTCCCTGACTCCGGAGATGAAGACCTACCGGGAGGTGACCGCGGAGCCGCCCTTCCTCAACCGCTTCTTCCCCCACCGTCTGCTGCAGCCGGCGCTGCAGAACCCCGAGCTCCTCCAATGGGTCGGCGAGGAGGGGGGACTGGACGTGGTCTCCTTCACGCCGTCCAGCGGTCCGGCCGTGAGGCTTCACCTCGACCGGGCCACCCATCTGCTTCGGAAATTCGAGCAGAAGGGGCCGATGGGTGCCGTCGGGGACGGCGTCCGGGAGCTCGAATTCGAGGGCTATCGGAAAGTCGGTGCCCTGATGCTGCCGTCCCGGATGACGATCCGGAACCGCAACGCGGTCCACGGCGTGGTGGAAAACGTTTTCGTCTATGAGGGTGTGACCACCGGGCCCGTTTTCGATCCCAAAGAGTTCGAGCTGCCGCCGGGCTCCGTCAAGGAGGACTACTCGTACCGGGGCTCCTTCGCCGTGCGCACGCTGGCCGAGGGCGTCCATCTCCTCGAAAATGTGACCGCTACGACGGGGCAATGGTCCTACAACGTGCTCGTGGTCGCCTTCGACGACGCCGTCCTCGTGGCCGAGGCTCCGGTCAGCGGCGCGGTATCTGACCGCGTGCTGGAGAAGATCCGGGAGATCGCCCCCGGCAAGCCAGTCCGCTACCTGGTCCAGAGCCACCATCACGGCGACCACCTGGGCGGCATCCGCACCTACATCGCGGAGGGGACGACCATCCTGGCCGGAGCCGGCACCGCCCGCCTGATCGAGAAGATCGCCAAGGCCCCCTTCGAGCTCGCCCCCGACCGCCTGCACAAGAATCCCCGGGACCTGAAGATCGAAATCGTGCGGAAGACGCGCTCGATCCGCCACGGCGGCCGTGAGGTCGTGATCTACGACATCGGCCCCAGCCCCCACGCGCAGGACATGCTCTTCGTCTACCTTCCGAAAGAGCAGATCCTCTACCAGTCGGACCTGGTGAACGACGGCGAGTACCCGGAGAACGAGACCACCCGCCACTTCCTCTCCCGGCTGGGCGAGCTTGGTCTGAAGGTGAAGACCCTGGCCGGGCTTCATGGCAAGATACGGACTCCAAGCTGAACCGGAGCGCAAGCGAAAAGAGGATGAACGGGATCGTTACAGCGGTGAGCTCCAGCTCGAGGCACGCGGTGTCCAAGGCCAACCGGCCCGCGATCCGGCTCCTCCGCGGCCTGGGCGTCGAAGGCGATGCACATCTCGGAGCAACGGTCCAACACAGATCGCGGGTCGCGCGCGATCCGAGCCAGCCGAACCTTCGCCAGGTCCACCTGCTCCAGGCCGAGCTCCACGATGAGCTGTCCGCCTCCGGTTTCGCCGTGGTCCCCGGCCTGATGGGCGAGAACATCACGACTCGCGGCGTCGACCTGCTCGCGCTCCCGACCGGCACACGCCTGCGCCTGGGGCCGACCGCCGTCCTCGAGGTTACCGGCTTGCGCAATCCCTGCACTCAGCTCGACAGCATCCAGCCGGGCTTGATGGCGGCCACTCTGTCCCGCGACAGGGAAGGGAACCTGATCCGCAAGGCCGGCATCATGGCCGTCGTCCTGGCCGACGGCCTCGTGCAACCCGGTGACCCCATCACGGTCGAGCTGCCGTCGCCACCTCACAGTCCGCTCGCGCCTGTCTGAGCATCGTGCTCGCCGGACGAGCCGGCAGCCTGAACCGCCTTCCGCCCGTTTCTCGCGTCTCTCCTTGGACCAAGGAGGGCGCCCGTCTCAGAGTCCGGCCGGAGGGCGGACCTGTGTACGCAGGGACCACAGAGAAGGCAGGGACAGCGAATCGAGCACCATCTGCAGGTCGCCTTGACCGGAGGAGACACACGATGAGTTACTGCCAGGAATGTGGCCGGCCACTCATCAAGAGTGGAACGTGCCCCAGAGGACACCGCGAGAGTCTGCCGGCCCCTTCGGTTCGCAACCTGCCCGGAGAGGGGATCGGAGAGCTGCCCAAAGCGAGGACGACACGCCGCATTCTCGGCTCCGGGGTCGAGTTCATCACCTTCTTTCTGGGCAAAACCGTCATCGCGATCCTGGATATCACCAGTATGTTCGGACTTCTATATCTGATCCTTGTCGTATTGCTTTTGCTCCGTGAGCTCAATGGGGGAGCCTTGAGCATCGCCAAGCGACTGAGTCACATGCGGGTGGTCGACCGGCGAACTGGAGGGCCTGCATCGATCGTCCAGGCTGTAGCCCGGAACAGCTACTACCTCGGGCTCCTGCTCCTTGCCATAATCAATCCCATTCCAATGCTCGACTTCTTGCCTCTGTTCCTTTCCTTATTCTTTATGTTCCTCGACGTCACAATGATCCTTACCAGCCCTCAAGGGCGGCGTCTGGGCGACATCCTGGCGGGCACGCAAGTGGTCGAGGCGAGGAGGTGAGCCATGTCGATCCATTTTTCCCAAATCCATCCTCGGGCCTTCACCCATCCCTCCGATCAGCGTGCGACCTCTGCCTTCCAACAGATACCTCTGTTTCCCGAGCTCTTGAAGAAGATTTCAGAGCTGAGCCTCGAAGAAAGGTTCCGTGCTCACCATATGCACCACAGCGTGGAGCTCGGCCCGCGCCAGCTCCCCTCCCTCTGGCGAATGGTGCACGACGTCGCTGAACGATTGGGCATCCCTCCGCCCAAAACCTACCTTTCACGACAGGGAGAGGCCAACGCCTTCGCCTTTGGCAAGCAGACCCATTCGATCGTCCTGACCACCGAGCTCGTGGACCTGATGACGCATGAAGAGCTCGAGGGGATCATCGCCCACGAGATGGGACACATCTTGTGCGAGCACATGCTCTACATGGACGTGGGCCTGGCGCTGACCAGCGGGGCGACCTCCTCCCTGGCCAAGGTCATCCCGGCCCTGAAAGAATCCGTGGCCGGCCTTTTCTATGCCTGGTTCCGTGCCGCCGAATACTCGGCCGACCGCGCCGCGCTGCTCATCCTGGAAGATCCAGAGCCACTCGCACGGTGCCTGAGCCGTCTGGCGGGTGTCCCACACAGGTTCGAGCCGGAATTCGATCTCCGGCTGTTCGCTGAACAGGTGGAGAGCTACGAGGAGGAGGCCACTCTGTGGTCCAAGATTGCCACCTTCGGAATGGGTCTCTTCCTGACGCACCCGGAGCCGGCAAAGCGCGTCGGCGCCATTCTGGAGTGGGCAGAATCGGAGGAATACCGAGCCATTCTCAGTGGCCGGTATCTGACAAGATTCGAGGCGGAAGCCCTCGATCGAATCCAGATCCCGGGAGTTGCGAGCTGTCCGTTGTGCCGGACCCCGGTGGGACAGGCTTCGGTCTGCTCGACGTGCGGGCTGCCCCAGGATTCCCGCCGGCAGCAACCTTGCCCGTCTCGTGGACACGTCAACGGCATCGACTGGAAGTTCTGCAAGGCGTGCGGAGTCGCGCTCAGGCCGGGCGCCAGACGCAGCGAAATCCCTGATTGTTGAAGCGGAGCTTGGCCGTCCCTCGATCGCGATAGGCGGTGTGCAGGTCCTGGGCCGGATTCATCCAGGATCCGCCCCGCAGGGCGCGGACGGCCGTCTCTCCCCTCGCGACCGGGTCCAGCTCTCCGTGCTCCCTCTGTTGATAGATATTCGGAGCCCAGGGATCGGCACACCATTCCCAGACGTTGCCAGCTTGGTCGAACGTGCCGTAGGGCCCGACGCCGGCAGGACAGGAACCCACAGAGGTCGTTCCCTTGCCACTGAAGTTGGCGTGGCGGCTCGTTGGCAGCTCCTTTCCCCAAGGATAGGGACGCCGATCCATGCCGCGAGCCGCCGCCTCCCACTGGGCCTCGCTGGGGAGTTCCAGACCGGCCCAAAGGCAGTAGGCCCGGGCCTCCTCCCAGCTCAATCCCACGACCGGATGGTCCGGCTGGTTGAAGCTGGGGTCCTCCCAGAAGGCCGGCTTGGGAGAGGCGGGGTTATCCTCCAGAAAAAGAGAGTACTGCTCGTTGGTGATCGGGAACTTGCCAATCCAGAAGGGGCTGAGGCACACCCAGTGGACCGGTCTGGACCAGGAGTTGAGCCCCTCGGCACCCAGAGCCACCTCCCCGCCCGGCACATAGACCAGAACCGTTCCGTCCTTCTCGTTGATGCGCTCCTCGCCAGGAGCCGGTCCCGCGGGCTTCTCGATTTTCGGGTTGCCAGACTCCAAGTCCTCCAAAGGCTGCCTCTGCTCTCCTACTCCGGGGCGAGAAGCAGGTGGAGCTTTCTTCTCCCTCCCTTTGCCTCGGGGCCTCCTTGCCTTGGCTCGCTTCTCTACAGAAGGAGCGGAGCAGGAGGCCATGGGGTGAGCGAAGAGCGTGTAGGCCAGCCAGTCATTGCCGCCGAACCGGTCCCGCAGCGCCAGCCGCGCCTTCCGCACGGCCTCACCGATTGCGATTCCCGAGAACAGGTTCTTGTACACCTCGCTTGCGAAGCAGCACGCCTGCTCGTCGCGCAACTTCCAATACGATCCCAGAAAGGCGGCTGTGCCTGTGTTGAGGAATGCGCTCGCCAGGCCCGCCATGCCGGTAAGCGAGGCAGCGCCGCGACCGCTGCTGCAGGCGTTGAGGAACACGAGGGGCCGTCCGTGCCTGGATTGGCGGGGAAAACTGTACAGGACCTCGGGGCTGAGCTCTTCACCCTGCTCGAGCAGAAGACTCCAACGGTGGGCGCTCTCCCGATGGCCAAGACCATGACCGGCGAAGTGCCAGCCGTCATACTCTCCGGATGCCAGAGCATTCTTGACTTCCTGGTAGAGAGCTCGGATCTCGACCACCTCCCGCTCCGCTCCCCCGAAAGCCTTCAGATTCTCCCCTTCCTCGCAGCACCTCGGCAGGCCGGAATCCCTCGGAATGACCAGAGCGATCCGCCGCATCGGGAGATACGTCACCGGATGGAGCTTGGGAAGCCAGCGGGTGACGCTGAAGGCCTCGACGAAAAAAGGGCCGAGGGAGCGGGGATCGTCGGGGTCCCGGAGCCGCAGCAGCTCCCAGGGGATCGAGCCCTCGTTGGATACGATCTGGACGGTCTTGACCGAGTTGCGAAGCGCCCAGAGCCGGCGCTGGAGCTCGCCGGGGAGGAGCTCGTCGAAGAGCGTGGCTCCGCGGCCGGCGAGCCAGTCCTCGGAGTCGCGGCTCCGCGAGCTCTGCTCGATGTCGCGGAAGAGCTCCCTGAAATGGATCTGGAGATCGTACCCGAAGGGCCCCGATTCGAAGTCCGCGTGCCACAGATCGAGCTGCTCCTCGCGCGCCGTGGCGACGAATTTGAGCGTCCTTCGATCGCTCCCGAGCGTCACGTCCAGGGTCAGGTCAGGGATGGATTCGGGCATGGCAATGGCCGGAGCAGGTTAGAGCCTCCAGGGCACACGAAACCCTCTGTTCCTGACCGCGAGAAACGAGCCGATTTCGGTTCGCCGCTCCCTCCCCTACCCCTCGCTGTTGCGGTCGTAGTCGACGATGTTCTCCCACTCGGAGGCGTCGGAGCGGGCGACCACGGCCACCACGGGCTCGGTGTCGCTCACGTTGAACACCTCGTGGGGGACGCCGGGCTCGATGAAGATGAAGTCGCCGGCCTCGTTCTCCACCACCTTCCGGAGCCCCGGACCGTACTCGTGGCGCACGCGGCCCTGGAGGATGTAGAGCATCACCTCGAAGTCCACGTGGATGTGGGCGTATGCCACGCCGCCGGGAGGGATGGTGGCGACGTTCATCGAGAGCTTCTTCGCGTTGACGTTCTTCGCCGACAGGCCGGCCTTGTACTGGATGCCGTTCCAGTTCCGGCACGTGGCCCCGGCCCGGAGGACGGAAATGCCGTCCCCGCCCTCCACGAGCTGTTTCAGGTCGACGGGATCGTTCGACATGGGCTTCTCCTCGGAAAGGGCCATTCTAAGTCAGACGCCCCTCATTCACCCTTCCGCCCGCATCCGCCGGCGCGGGTGCCGCGCGGCCAGGATGCGCTGCTGAGAAGCGTCCCGCACTTCGGTGTAGATCTGGGTGGTCAGAATCGAGGTGTGCCCGAGGAGGCTCTGGATGTAGCGGATGTCCACGCCCTCTTCGAGCAGGAGTGTCGCCACGGAGTGCCGCAGCATGTGGGGGGTGATGCGGCCTTCGAGGCCCGCCCGGGCGGCGCAGCGCCGGAGCATTGATCGGACAGAGTGCTCCGAAAGCCTTCCTCCGAGGCGGTTGCGGAAGAAGTAGCCGCCGTCCCCGGCGATCTCCTCCTGCCAGAGGGACCGGTACTCCCGGAGCGAGGCCAGGGATTCCTGCTCGTGGATCTGGAGGACCCTCTCCCGCTTGCCCTTGCCGAGGATCCGCACCCGGCCGCGGCGCAGGTCCACGTCCTCGTCCCGGAGGTGGCAGACCTCGGCCACCCGGGCGCCCGTCCCGAACAGGGTTTCCAGGACGGCGATGTCCCGGACGAGGCTCCGATAGGCGGCGGACTCCGGATCCGGATGGTCCTGCTTGAGGCGGTAGAGGTGCCGGAAGAGACGCTTCAAGTCCGGCAGCGGAACGGTCCGCGGCAATCGGCGGGTCTCCTTGATGCGCACGTCCATCTTGCGGAACGGGTTGACTGCGACCGCGTCCTCCCGCTCCAGAAAATGGAAGAGGGCCTTCAGGGTGGCCACCTTCCTCTTGACGCTCTTCTCCTTGAGCGGGCCGGCGAAAAGGCTCTTGAGATACGAACGCAGGGCGGCCTTGTCCACCGCCGGCAGGGCCGTGATCTCCAGCGGATCTTCCAGGTACTCGGTGAACTGCCGAAGGTCGATGGCATACGCCTTGAGCGTCTTCGGGCTCAGGTTCTTCTCGTAGCGGCAGTGGAAGAGAAACTGCGATACGGCTTCCCGGAACTCCATGCGCGGATCGTCCCCCCGTCGGTCGTGGGAGGGGGTATGATAACGCCGATCGGCGATACGGGGAGTAGGGGCGCCCTCTCCCGGTCCCGTCAGGGGGACCGGGAGGACTCGGGCGAGGGTGAGGGGCTCTACTTCAGGTGCTCGCGGAGGAACGCCACCGTCCGCGGCCAGGCCTGCTGCGTGGCCTTGAGGTTCGCTCCGTCGCGGCCGTCCTGCTGGCGCAGGAAGCCGTGGCCCGCGCCGTCGTAGATGTTCGGCTCGTAGGTCTTCCCGAGCTTCTTCATCTCGGCCTGCGCCGGCTCGATGGTGGCGTTGACCCGCGCGTCGTCCGCGCCGTAGAGGCCCAGGACCGGGGCCTTGATCTTGGCGAGGCCCGCGGCTTCGGGCGAGGTGCCGTAGTAGACGACCGCCGCGTCCAGAGCGGGTTGCGCGGCGGCGTAGGCAAAGCTCCGGGCGCCTCCCCAGCAGAAGCCGATCGTCGCGCTCTTGCCGTTGGCAGCGGGGAGCTTGACGGCCCAGTCGTGGACGGCGTTCAGGCGAGCGGTCGCCTCCTCGGGGGTGAGGCCCCGCACGAGCTTCACCACGTCGTCGCGGCTCGGCACGGACTCCGTGCCGCCGCCGTTGGGGCCGAGGCCGGAGATCATGTCGGGCGCGACGGCGATGAACCCCTCCTTCGCGAGCTGGTCGGCCACGCCGCGGATCCAGTCGGTCAGGCCGAAGATCTCCTGGATCACGATCACCACTCCGGCCTTGTCCTTGCGCTCGGGGTACACGACCCAGGTCCGGATCGGGGTCCCGCTGGCGGTCTTGATGTCCACCCACTCGCCGTGGCGGGGGGACTTCTCCAGGGCGGCCTTGGCCTGCTCCTCGGACGGGGGGAGGTTCTCGTTCCGCGGGGCTGGCGCAGGCGCGGCGGCCTGCGAAGGGGCGCTCGCCGGGGGAGCGGCCGGCTGGCCCTGGAGGGCGAACCCCAGGGACGGGATCACCAGGAGAGCGATGGCGACGAGAAGGTTGCGCATTTCAGTCCTCCTTCCTGGACGCGCGCATTGTAGCGGATCTCGAGGGGGAGGGGCGGGCGGACGAGCCTCTAGTGATGCACCTCGTGCCCGTACTTCTTCAACGCCTCCTCCAGATCCAGCTTCCTGACCCGGAGCAGGTTCCCGCTGACCTTCTCGGCTCCGTGGGGATCGATGTTGTCCACATCCCACTTTTTGCCGTTCAGATCCACGATGAGCACGTCGTAGGTGAAGGCGGTCTCGGTCGTCGCCCGCAGCCAGTGGATGTTGTTCCGCTCGTCCGAGATCGAGGAGTGGCTGCCCACGCGGGCCAGCGCGTCTACCGTGGGCTCGATGAGCATGTGGGTGTCATCCTCTTCGACCTTGTCGTAATGCCGCAGCCACAGCTCGCCCTTGAGCACGTAGTGGCAGGAGACCATGTTCCGGTGTCCGTGGGGGATGATGGCGCGGTCCTTCTTCATCCCGAAGATCTTGCCGTGGAAGGCCAACTGCTCCGGCAGGCCCTCCAGCCGGGGGAAGGTGACCCACTTCGTGCTCACCCCCAGGTCCGGATACTCGAAGCCTGCGATCAGCCGGTCGAAGTCGATGCGAGTGAGGAGCTCCTCGAGCTCCACCTTGTCGAAGAGATCCTTGATCCGGGTCTGCCACATGCCGGGCGTGATCGCTCCGCCCTTCAGGTCCATGCTCATCTCGTGAAGACCCTTGATCCATTGGTCGGTGACGGGCCGGATTTCCTTGGCGAAGACGTCGTTCGTGAAGAGTGTCTTCAACAACGAGTAAGAGGAGATGGTCAGGAGAAGGGACTTCGTAAATTCCCGGCGGTTCATGGGCTCGATGGTACAGCGAAACCGGCTCCGCCGACAGGTCCGGGTGTCACGCCCAGGGCAACTCGCGACACTCAGGACCTGGAACCCGAAAGTCCTTTGGACTGTCTCACCCAAGGAGGTACGTGTGAAGAGAATGCTTCTGGCCGGGCTCGTGCTGCTCGGCACCCTGTGCGCCGCCCAACTCTCGGTCCCCACCGCCAGCGCCAATCATGTGGATTGCTCCCTGGTCCGTTGCCCCGCCTGCCCGGAGGGGCAGATCTTTTCGCCAACCCCGCACAACTGCTGCCGCTGCGTCCCCGCCTAGGCGCCACCGCGTCCCAACCTCGGAAGTCACCCCCGCTCCCCGATCCCTCGCGAGGAGGGTCGGGGAGGCCAAGGCCTAGCCGGGGAGTTGGGCGAGGCTCACCTCCCCCGGGCAATCGCCCGCCGCGCGATCCGGTCGATCAGCGACGGCGCCAGCAGCTTGAGCCAGAGCCCCAGCTTGCCCCGGGGGCTCATGATCAGCTCCCGCTTGCGGTCCGCAGCTCCCTCCAGGATGAGCCGGGCGCAGGCCTCGG
The DNA here is from genome assembly GCA_035633875.1 of Thermoanaerobaculia bacterium. Lineage (GTDB taxonomy): Bacteria > Acidobacteriota > Thermoanaerobaculia > Multivoradales > UBA5704 > DATARR01. Next base: position 13,372 of record DASQEB010000400.1, on the reverse strand, counting down.
CCGTCATCACCTTCGACTCGTGGACGGGGCTGGTCCCCAGCGGCGTGCCGTCCGCGCCGAAGGCCCGCTCGCGGATCTCCGTCGCCACGAAGTCCGGACAGGCCACCGTGACGGTGACGCCGCTGCCGGCGAGCTCGATGCGCAGGGTGTCGAAAAAACCGTTCATTGCGTGCTTGCTCGCCGCATACCCGCTCCGGGTCGGCACGCCGGTCTTGCCCGTGAGGCTCGACACGGCAACGATCCTCCCCCGCGTCTGCTTGAGATGCGGCAGAGCGTGCCAGGTGCAGTACACGCTGCCCAGGTAGTTGATCCGCAGGATGCGCTCGAAGATCCCGAGGTCGGTCACCTCTTCGAAAAGCGCCCACATGCTGATCCCGGCGTTGTTGATCAGTGTGTCCACCCGGCCGTAGGTTTCGACCGTCCGGGCGATGAGGCGGGCGCATTGCGCCTCCTCTCCCACGTCCGTGGGGACGGCCACGGCCTGCGCGCCGCGACGGCGGCACTCCTCGGCCAGGGTCTCCAGCGCACCTGGCTCTCGAGAGGCCAGCGCGAGCCTCGCCCCCTCGGCGGCCAATTGAAGGGCCATCTCGCGGCCGATCCCCCGCGACGCACCCGTCAAGACGACGACGTTGTCCCGGAAAGCGGATCTGGACATGAAGGCTCTCCCTCACCCGATCCGCTCGTCGAGCAGATCGAGGACACGGGCGTCGCGGAGGAGATCGAATTTCCGCGCAAAGTAATAGGGACCGCCGGTGAGGACGGGCAGATCTCCGGCCGTCAGCGTGCGGGGCCTGCCGTTCGTGCTGCCCGTGAAGTCGGTGTAGTGCAGATCGTCGTTGTGGAACCGGAATCGGCCGCTGTTGAGGAGCAGGGTCTGGACCACGGCCTCGCAGGGGCAGATGGTGCGGCGAAACCATTGGATCAGGGCGTCTTGGCTCCGCACGCGCTCGGCGACGTACTCGGCGCACTCCCGCCGGAGGGTGGTCCACTGGCTTCCGGCGTAACAGACGAGATCCCGGCCGAACGGCGGCCTCTTCGAGATCACGCCCACGCGAGGGCCGTACACCAGGTGAATGTGCACCCAGGACTGCAGGCGGTTGATCGAGCGGACCATCCGCAGCGCCGGAGTCGTCCAGCGGGGGGCATCGGAGTACTGATAGTAATAGCGGATCAACCCCTGCCGCCGGCGTCCCCAGGGATTCACCGCCTGGCTGGCATCCCAGTAGCGCAGGAAGCCGTCGCAGCCGCTCGTCGAAAGCATCGTCTCGAAGCTCCGCAGCGGCTGGGTCGGGTAGTCCTGGGCCGAGAGATAGACGATCCAGTCGTAGGCGATCCCGTGCTCCCCCAGCCAGGTCACGGCGTCGAAATACGGCAGCAGGAGCGAGAAATACCCTCGCCGCGAGGGCTCGCGGCTCTCGAAGACGTCCACGTCGAGGGCCTGGCGCAGCTCACTCGCCGAGCAGTGGCCGGCGAAGCCGTCGTGACCGACGAGAATGAAGGCATCCGGCTGGGAGCGCCGGAGCGTTCCGATCAGCCGGCGTACCTGGGGCGGCGCCAGGTGGTTCTGGATGAAGTAGCAGATGCGCATGGCAGGCATGCCGGTGTCAGGCTCCTCCGAGACGGCGCAGTCTCCCGCCGGCTGACCGGTGTTTCACCGGTGGTTATACAACAGATCGGCCGGGGAAAGGAGCCCTCACCTGGGCAGGGTGAGCTCCGCGAGCGCTCCCCCCTCGGGACGATTGGTGACGTGGATCGTTCCTCCGTGCGACTTGGCCACCTCCCGCACGAGGTTCAGCCCCAGCCCCGTGCTCTTCTTGCCGGTGTCGGGACGACCCAGCGAATAGAAGCGATCGAAGATCCGTTCGAGCGCGTACTCGGGGATTCCCGGGCCCTCGTCCGTGACCGAGACCGTCACCCGGTCGCGTTCCGCGGCCACGGTCACGCTCACGATCCCTCCGCTGGGACTGAACTCGATGGCGTTCTGGACGAGATTCTCCAACGCCTGATGGAGGAGGAACGCGTTGCCGGCGAGGGTCGATCCATCGGGAACCGAGATCTCCATCGTGACGTTCTTGCTGGCCAGCAGGGGCTCGTGGCTCTCGACCACGGTGCGCACCGTCGCGTTCAGATCCACCGTTTCCATCTCCGGCTTCTCGCGGCGGTTCTCGAGCCGGGCCAGTTCCAGCATGCGGTCCACGATGCGCGCGATCCGCTCGGCCTCGTGGCGGATGTTGGCGAGGAAACGGGCCTGCTGCTGGGGAGGCATTCCCTCCTGCAGCAGCTCCGCGGCTCCGCGAATCGCGGAGAGAGGGCTTTTGAGCTCATGCGTGAGAGTCTGGACGTACTCTTCCGCATACTGCCGGCCTTCCAGCGCCTCCTGCATGCGGCGCAGCGCCAGGCCGAGATCGGCGATCTCGGTGCGCCCGAGCTTGGGAAAGGCCGGGTTCTTCCCCAGGCGGATCCCGTCCGCATAGCGCGCGAGGCGATCGATGGGACGGGTCAGCAGATAGGAGACGGCGAGGCTGAGGAGGGCCGCGACGCCGATCGTGAGGAGCGCGGCACGGACGAATGCGGGCCGGGCGAGCTTGAGGAAGGCGTCGATGGTGACGGTCGGCTCGACCAGGGTGAGCACTCCGGCCACGCGGCCTTCCCGGTAGATCGGAGCCGCGATGTGAAGCGCGGTCGAAAACGGATCGTTCGGATCGATGAGCGTGGACCGGGCGCCGTAGCGGCCTTCCAGGGTGTGCTTCACGTCGTGGAACCGGCTGTAGTCCTGGCCCACCGCCTGGGGCCGGTGCGTGTCGAGCACGACCTTGCCGGAAGCGTCGGTAATGTAGAGCTGCAGGTCCACGGCCGACTTCTCGAGATCGTAGATGCGGGCGGACAGCGCACGGGAATGGGCCCGCGCCAGAGGAGCTTGCAGATCGGCGAGGGTGAAATCCGGCCGCGCCATCTCAGCTTCGACCAGGCTCGCGAGAATGTTGGCGGCGTCGACGAGCGGCTCCTCCACGCTCTCCAGGTAGCGCGTGCGCAGCGTCGTCCAGATCCAGTCGGTGGTGAAGTACAGACAGGCCACGAAGATCGTAAGATAGAAAAGAAACATCCTGAAGCCGAGCTTCATAGGCCTTCCTTCAACGAGTAGCCCATGCCGCGATGGGTCGCGATCGGGTCGACGTCCGGCCGGATGTCCCGGAGCTTCGCCCGCAGGTTCTTGACGTGAGCATCGACCGTGCGGTCCAGGCTCGCCTCGGGCGCATCCCAGACGAGCTCCAGGAGCTGCTCGCGGCTGTAGACGCGGCCGGGCCGCTTGAGGAGGACGGACAGCAGCCTGTATTCGTAGCGCGAGAGCTCGAGCGGCCTGCCGAAGTAGGAGATCTGGCGCCTCTCTTCGTCGAGCACGAAAGCGGCGCCCGGAGGCGAGCTGAGTCCCCGCCCGGCCCGCCGCAGCACCGCTTTCGCGCGGGCCGCGAGCTCCCGCGGGCTGAAGGGCTTGGTCACGTAGTCGTCCGCCCCGAGCTCCAGCCCGACCACCCGGTCCACCTCGCCGCTGCGCGCCGTGAGAAAAATGACCGGTACGTCGTGCCGCTGCCGGATCCTTCGGCAGACCTCGATGCCGCTCATGTCCGGCAGGCCAATGTCGAGCACCACCAGAGCCACCGGCTGGCGGTCGAGCACCTCGACCACGCCAGCGCCCCCCTCCAGGCGGTGGCACTGGAACCCTTCCGACTCGAGGGCGTACTGGATCGTGTCGGCGATGGCCGGCTCATCCTCCACCACCAGGATCGTCGGTTTGTCCATCAGGTCTTCTCCCGCATCTTCGTTGCGACCCGGCGCGCCAGGAAAAGCAGCGCGAGCGCGCCTGCCGGAGCCAGGGCGACCAGCGACACCATCATGGCATGCTCCACGTACTGCCCGCCCGGGCGCCGCGAAGCGCCGTTCAACAGCGGCACCACCACGGTCATCCCGAGATAGGCGCCCGGGACCAGGACGGCCGCAACGAGCATGGAGCGGGCGCCCGCACGCCCCTGCGCGGTGAGCCCGTCGAGCACCGCGAAGACGCCCCAGAGCGCGGCCAGGTACAGCGCCGCGCCCAGGAGCCTGTGCCCCTGCTCGGGCGTGAGCCAGGCCACGGGATCGAGACGGTACAGCTCCACGGCGGCCAGGATGCGCAACGTGTTGACGGCGATCGTGAGAACGTACGCCCCGCCAAGCGAGGCGAGCCACCAGGAGAGCCGAGACCCTGGGGAGCGTAGCCGATGAGCGAAGCCGAGCACGGAGACGGTCAGGCCGAGGATCATGAAGTTCACCCCGGCGCACGCCGGAGCGATCACGTAGGAGCCGTCCGGCGCCACCCAGCCGGCGCCGGGGCTCAAGCTGAGCGTCTCGCCGCGCAGCCACCCCACGGCGCGGGCCGTGGGCACGAGGATCCACGCGAGATCCTCGGCCGAGGCCCGGCTGTAATGGAGCTTCAACGCGTACGCCGCGAGCACCGCCATCCCCCAGGACATCCAGGGACGATTCCTCAGGCGCTGGCCGTCTCCGAGCCTTCTCATCGCAGCCTCTTCACCAGGAGCGCTCGCCCGGCGGGCGTCAGGGCGAGGAGCAGGAGGAGGAGCAACAGGAGCGCCAGCTCCGGCTCGGGAACGGCGTTCCCCACCGCCAGGTCCGAAACGCCTTGCGGCAGGGGCAGAGGCTGATCGACCGGTCGCGCCGGATCGTTCGGGTTCCGGACCACCTCGTGCACCGCGACGAAGGACGTATAGGCGGTCAGCAGCTCGTAGGTGAGCCCGAGCGCCGTCACCGCGCGGCGGGTCTCGTCAGTCTCGCCTCCGAAATCTGAAAGGCGCGCCACCCGCGCCCGCGCCCACAGGAAGCGCAGCGCCCGGTTGTCGTCGGAGGACTCGACCTCCGCCACGTCGAAAACCTTTTCATAGAGCCCCTCGCCCCCCGCACCGGTGACCCGGATCGTGCCGGAGGCCTCGCCCCGCCACTTGCCGAAGACCACCAGCGGACGGTCGGCGAACAGATCGGGGATCGACACCGGCTCGACGTCGTACGTCTCGAATCCCTCCGTGTCGAACGTCATGTCGGTGAGCACCGGCGCCCGCACGTACTCCTGAAATCTCTTCGCCACCGCCTTCGCCTCGACGGGATCGATCGCGATGAACGGCTCGCCCTGCCCGGCGCGCGCCATGCCTTCAATGAGGTGGCGGTTCACGGAGCTACCGATGCCGAAGGCGAACAGATTCGAACGATCGAGCCGGGCCCGGATGCGCTCGAAGACGTCCGCCTCCGCCGAGATGAAGCCATCGGTGACGACGATCGTCGTGCGCGAACCGCTCTCGCCTCCCGGCAGCGCCAGCGCGTGATCCAGCGCCTGGCCGAGCTCCGTTCCGCCGCCGCCCTGCTCGCTGTCGATCACCGCGATCGCCTGCCGGACGTTCTCCGGAGTGGCGGGCAGCGACTCCGGCGCGAGCAGGCGCGAGCCTCCGGAGAACAGAAGCACATTGAAGCGGTCGATCGGGCGCAGGCCGACGACGAGCTCCCGTATCAGCACCTTGGCCGTGTCGAGCGGGAACCCGTGCATCGACCCGGAGACATCGAGAACAAAAATGTATTCGCGCGGCGGGATCTGCCGGAGCTCCACCCGTTGCGGCGGCTGCACCATCAACAGAAAAAAGCTTTCATCCCGGCCCGGGTAGAGCAGAAGACCGCTCTCCACCTGCTGGCCCTGCAGACGGTAGCGCAGGATGTAGTCCCGGTTGCCACCCTCCGTTTCGCCCGGGTCGAGCCGCACCCGCGCCGTGCTCCCGCTCTCCCAGTCCACGTGCGTCCGGTGGGACGGGCAAAGCAGCTCTTCGAGCGGCATGCCGGCGGCGACGCGCGTCTCGATGTCGAACGTGGAGGTTGGGGTCTCCCCCTCGTGCTGGTAGGGGCTCTTCACCCAGCGGTCGGTCTCCGCCGCCGTCTTCTCCGGCCCATTCGAATACCGGGGGCCGACCACGGTGGGATAGACAAATTCATAGGTGCCGTCGGTCGGCACGAGGAGCTCGCTGTAATGGAGCTCCACACGGATCTCGTCCTGCGGCAGGACGTTCGCCACGTTCATCGTAAACACGTTGGGCCGCTGCTGCTCGAGCAATGCCGCGCTTTTCCCCGCTTTGCGAGCCTCGTTGAACTCCTGCCGTGCCCTCTGCTTTTCGCGGATCTTCGCTCGGATGCGCCGCTCCCCCACCTGCATTGTCATGCCGTGCACCGCGGCCCGGGTGGAGGCCGGGAACACGTACCGGGCGTTGATGGGACGGGTGCCCTCGTTGCGGTAGACCTGGGTGACGACCACGTCCGCGATCACCCCAGCGATGTGGACGTCGGCCCTCGTCTCCTTGAGCGGCAGCCGGTCGACCTCGGGGTCGCCGTTCTCCACAAAGAAGTACGGCGAAAGGGTGGCATCCGGGGTCGCCCCGGCGGCGGGTCCCGGGCGGAGCACTAGGAGCGCCAGCCCGAGAACCACAAGGACTACTTTCCATGACCGTTTCATCTCTTCCTCCTCGGCAGGCGATCGCCTTGCCATGGGAGGAGAATGCCGTTCACACATGGAGGGCGTATGAACCGGCGATGAAGACGCGGAGAAGCTCGGTGTCTCTCCACAGCTCCCGGACGCACCTTAGGAGAGGGGGAGCCGATGTCCTACACCCCCGAGGAGGTCTTTCATGCGCAAAGCGATCTTGCTGGCTCTGGCGTTGTCGGCGGCGGCCGCGGCGTTCGGTGCGGCGCCCCGGCCCGCGGAAGCGACGGACTGCTTCTGGTTCTGTGACTGCGAGACGGTGCGGTGCTCGTGCGGACACCCCAGGAACTGTCCCTGGCCGCCTCCGCCCATCGCGTGCCCCACCTGCCCTTGAGACAGCAAAAACAGACACTTCAAAGCCCCTCTCCGGCAGGAGAGGGGCTGGGGTGAGGTGGGAAAGGGCGCCATCTCCCGGGGGATGGGAGGGCGATGGGAGAGGGTCGGGGTGAGGTTTCAGAGCGGCACGAGCTCGGTCGTCGTCGCGCGGCACCTCTCCTCGCACAGATCGCGGACGTACTTGAGGGCTCCCGGCGTGTTGTACTTCTCCCGGTAGGCCTGATCCACCGCGTCCTTCAGGAGCTCGCTCCGCGTCTGCACGGCGCGGACCGGGAGCTCGCGGCCCTCGATCGCCATCGTGCCCTGCGGCTCCTTGCGAAAGGTCCGGTACCAGCCGCCCGACTTGACTCCCCACGAGCGAACGAAGACGCGGCCGTCCACGACCACCGCCCAGACGCCGATGATCCGGTGCGGCCCGGCGCCGGCGCGGATTCCGAGGATCTTGCTCTTGTGGATCGCCGCCACGATCTCTGCCGGGAACCGTCGCGGCTCCGCTGCGGTTCGCCCCATCGCCTACATCGACTCGGCTGGGCAGGAACATGTCCCGTCGTCGTTATAGACACAAAACCTGCAGACGCAAGTAGGTCCTACATCGGGCACACAGATATCCATGGGGACTTCGGAGTAGCCCACGCTTCGAAGGTTTGCCGGACCCGTCTTGAAGGTGGAAAGGACTGGCAGAGAGAGGATACTTCCCAATACGAGAACAAGGCTCAGAATCTTCATAGAGTTCCCCCTGGTTGATTGCGACGCCCCCTCTCCAAGGATACAGGGCGAGAATCAGAGTTTCAATCAGGATTTCAAAAACACTGGCCCGGCATCGGGAGCTTGACGCCGCAGGCGGCCTCGCCGGGTCGCTTTCAAGGATCGGTCCTCATGATCGAGGGGTGCGAGGAGGGCCCTCTTTCAGCTACCCTTTCCCCAGCCATGACCTTCCAGGCATCCGATCCCGACTTCGCCGTCCGTGTCCGGAAGAGCTTCGCGCGCCAGGGCTTCATGCGCTCCCTGGGGGCCGAGCTGGCCGCGGTGGAACCCGGCTTCTGTGAGATCCGCCTCCCTTTTCGCGAGGACCTCGGCCAGCAGCACGGGCTGTTTCACGCCGGCACCTTGGGCGCCATCGCGGACAGCGCCGGAGGGTACGCCGCCTATACGCTGATGGGTGGGGGCGACTCGGTGCTCAGCGTGGAATACAAACTGAACCTCCTCGCCCCGGGCCGCGGCGAGCTCGCCATCGCCCGCGCCCGGGTCGTCCGCCCGGGGCGGACGCTCACGGTCTGCCAGGTGGAGGTCTTCGTGGTGAACGACACAGCCGAGACCCTCTGCGCGCTGATGCAGCAGACGGTCATCCGGATGGCGGACCGTCCGGACGTGCCCCCGGCCGTGCAGTAGAATGGGCGCCCATCATGCGTGCGATCGTCGTCCAGTCCCTTGGAGATCCCGACGTGCTCCAGTTGGCCGAGGCCCCTCGGCCGGAGCCCGGGCCGGGACAGGTGCTGGTCCGGCTGCACGCGGCGGGAGTGAACTTCGGACACGGAGCGCCGCCGCGGTGTCTACAGGCGTCCCGACCTGCCCTGGATTCCGGGCAGCGAGGGAGCGGGGATCCGGGTCGAGGAGGGATCGCTCCGCCTCACCGTGTCCGCCGTCCTCCCGCTGGCGGCCTCGGCCGAGGCGCACCGGCTGCTGGAGTCGCGCCAGTCCGTCGGGAAGATCGTGCTGAGCGTGGGCTGAACGACACGGTCATCACGACCAGGCTTGCGCAGTCGTTCCAGGCTCTGAGGCCCAGCCTGCGACGAGCGCGTCCGGAGCGTGGTCCACGACGAGGTTCAGCTCGATCCCGTGCTCCAGAAATGCCTTCAGGCCGGCGAGCAAGAAGCTGAAGCCTCCGGTTGAATCGAGCGCCCGCGCCACGATGGTCTCCGCGTCGCCGCTGAAGCCCCAGTTCCTGACGATGACGAAAGTTCGGCCCTCGTCTCTGGGCTCGAACGTCCACTCGACAAAGCTCGGATTGTCGGGGCCGCCCCATTCGATGAGAATTCGCTCGTTCTCCTCGATCGCCTTCACGTCCACCACGGCGGAGGCGCCGTACATCTCCCAGTCCCACCGGACCTGCTTGCCGGCCTCCAGCCGGCCGCTCCCTTTGGAGAACCAGAAGCGGGAGGTGATGGCGGGATCGACCAGCGCCTCGAACACCTGCGCGACCGGCTTGCGGATGAGCATTTGCGCCTTGGCGACCGGCGCCTGAATCGTATCTGTCATGTCCCTCCTCCTTCGGCGCGTACATCCGGAGCCTCGGCCCGGGTGCTTGGACAGGCTCGCCGCCTGAGGGCGAAGGATACAGCCGCGGGTCTCCCACAGCAAGGAGTGGCCCCCGGTGCCGCAGCACCCGGTTCGGGGCGAACCGGGTGCTGCGGCGGGCAGCTTGGCCGCCGGGGTGTTGATGCAAGGGTCAGGCTTCAGTCATCCTCCCCTCACTGAATGATCAACGTGTAGTTGACACCCGTTTCTGACTGGCCGGGACCGGTCATGCGCAGGTTGAGGGTGTGCACGCCTGGGCTCAGCGGCTTCAGGAACAGAAAGTATCCATCGGCCATTGCAGTGGAGCGATCTCCCGGGGCGAGCCCGAGATCGGTGAGGAAGGAGGGATCCGGGACTCGCAAGGTGAAGCCCCCAGGCTGGCTCTGGGCCCGGAACGCGAAGAGGTCCTCGACAGGCTCTCCGTCGAGGGTGACCTCGAAGGAGATGGCAGGGGCCACGGGGACGTCATTGTTGACATCGCACCGCACCTTCTCCAGGTCCGTCGCCATCTGGGAGCAGGGATCGTCCGCCGCGGGGAATTCAGGCGCGAAGCTCACGAACACTCCTCCCAACGACAAGAAGATCGCCTTGCCGGCAGGGATTTCACAGGTCCGATCGACGACACCCCCGAAGGTGCTGGCCAGAAACCACACGTTTCCGTGCTGGTTCCGATCGCAGAACCTTCCATCGGGATCGAACGCCGGGTTTGTCGCGATCGGCTCCGCAGTCAGCCAGTTGGTCCATTCGCTGGCCAGCTCGTTGTACGACTTACCCGAAAAGTCCTGACCGGGCTTAACAACCTGATTGCTCGCGCCGGCCGATGCCGCTGCCATCACCATGAGCCCAATCACCGCGACGACGCTTTGCCAGAGTTTCCTGTTCGGTTTCATACCTTTCTCCTTATGAGTTTCGTGTGTCAACCGGCGTTCCCGCTGAGCGTCTGGCGGCGTCGCCGGTTCATTCATCTGTGCCGCGCCCGCCAGGTCAGCGGCGATCGACTTCATTGGAGAAATCGAAATCCGCAGAGGAAAGACGACAGGGGAAAAAGGTGTTTACCGCGGCGAGCGGTACGCCGCCGCCTTCTCGGGCCGGCCCCAGGCCTCGTAGAGCGCGACAAGGCGGGCGCGATTGTCGCGGGCCTCGCGGGCCTGGCGGGTCTCAAGGCCTTCGGAGCCGGGTGGCACCTGGAGGAGGTCGAACGCGCGGAGCAGGTAGGGCTCGGCTTCGGCAAAGCGGGAGAGCCTCGCGCAGGCGTCCCCGAGGAGGCTCTGGGTTACCCCGAGCCGCCAGTCCCCGGCGGTATTGCTCCGCTGCTGGACCCGGAGCGCGTGCCGGAGCAGAGATTCCGCAACAGCGGGGCGGCCCTGGTCGAGATAGATGCGCGCGAGCCCCACCTCCTGGCGGGCGACGGCCGGGTGGTCCGGCCCCAAGGCCGGCCGGGAGAGCGCCAGGGCCTCTTCGTTCGTTGCCGTGGCCTCGGCGAGTTTGCCTCGAGCCCGCAGGGCACACGCGAGATTGGCGAGGCGTTGCGCATTGCCGGGGTGCTCTCGTCCCAGGCTCGCCCGGCCGATGGCCAGCGCTTCGCGAAACATCGCTTCGGCGGCCACAGGATCGCCGCGCTCGTTGACGGTCAGGGCCAGATTGGAGAGCGCCGTGGCGACGTCCGGATGCGTCGGACCGCTCGACGTTCGCGTCACTGCCAGGGTTTTTCGAAACAACGTCTCGGCGGCGGCCTGATCTCCCTTCTCTCGCAGGAGGAGGCCCAGATCGCTCATGCTGGTCGCCGTCTCGTGATCGGCCGGTCCGAGCACCTTCCGCCGGATCGCCAGGGCGGCACGAAAGTGCGCCTCGGCCTCGTCGAGGTGCCCCAGGTCGAAGAGCGTCCGGCCGAGCTCGCTGTGAGACACAGCGACTTCCGGGTGTTCCTCGCCGAGGACCTTCCGCCGCATCGCGAGCGCACTTTCGAGCGCGGTGCGGGCGGCGTCGAGCTGCGCCAATCGCCTTCGGGCGACGCCCAGGTCGTTCAAGCTCTGCGCCAGCTCGCGGCTGGCCCCAAGGGTCCGGCGCCCGAGGGCGACGGCCTGCTCGAGCAGCGGCAGGGCAGCCTCGTAAGCTCCGCGCCGCTCGTAGATCCGGCCCAGGAGGGCGAGCATCTCGCGCTGCAGCTCGGGCTGGATGGCAAGGTCTTTCCGCGCCCGGGCCGCGCCGGCGTCGAGCAGGCTCCGGACGGTGGGCTCCCCCGTACCGACCACGTACGGGTCAGCGTGGCTCAACAGGTCGGTCAGAAAGCCGCTCACCTGGGTCGCCTTCTGTGCCTCGTGGCGCACCCGGTCCTGTTCCTCGGCGAGCCGGGTGCCGTAGAACGCCACGACCGCGGCCAGCACGAAGAGCGCCAGGGCGGCGGCCGCCAGGCTCCGCGCATGGCGGCGCACGAATTTCCGAGTCCGGTAGGCCAGGGAATCGGGACGGGCGAGGATCGGCTCCTCCGCGAGGTAGCGGCGCAGGTCTTCGGCCAAGGCTGCGACTGACTCATAGCGTTCTTTAGGGTGTTTCTTCAAGGCCTTGGCGACGATGATCTCGAGGTCGCCCCGGAGCTCGCGCCGCAGGCGCGGGTCGTGGACCACGTCGGACAGACAGTCGGGCTCGGTCTCCAGAATCGCCCTGAGCAGGTCGGCTGGCGAGGCTCCGGGTTCTCCGGCCGGATGGCGGCCCGCGAGGAGGACATAGAGCAGGGCGCCCAAGGCGTAGATGTCCGTGGCCGTGGTCACGCTTTCGCCCGTGACCTGTTCGGGCGCGGCGAAAGCCGGTGTGAAGGCGCGCCCCGCTTCCCGCGTCAGCCAGGTCGGCGCGCCGTCCCCGGCGTCGTCCCCCTCGAGGAGCTTGGCGATGCCGAAGTCGAGCAGCTTGACCCGCCCCTCTTTCGACACCATGACGTTCGACGGTTTCAGGTCGCGGTGGACGACGAGGTTCGAGTGGGCGTGCGCCACGGCGGCGAGCACGTCGAGGAAGAGCCGCACGCGGGACTGGACGTCAAGCGCCCGCGCGTCACACCAGCGGTCGATGGGCTCGCCCTCGACGTATTCGAGCACCAGGTACGGCTGTCCGGCCTCGGAGACGCCGGCATCGATCAACTGGGCGATGTGGGGGTGTTTCAAACGCGCAAGGATGGTGCCCTCGCGGCGGAAGCGGGAGGCGCCCGCGGCGCCCAGGAGCGCGGGGGAGAGAAGCTTGACCGCGACCGTCCCCTCGAAATGCCCGTCGTTTCGTCGCGCCAGCCAGACGCTGCCCATCCCCCCGGCGCCGAGGGATTGCACCAGCGTGTAGGCGCCGAAGGTCTGTCCCACGAGGCGGGATCGGATGAGCAGATCCTGCGCGTCGTGCTCCAGGTACTTCTCGTCGCGCACGGCGCGTTCTTCGCCCAGGAGCAGCTCGAGGTCCGCGGCGAGCGCCGGATCTTCGCTCGCGAGATGGGCGAGGTACCGCTGCCGCTCCTCTCCGGAGAGCTCGAGCACCTGATCGAGGTGGGGACTGACGAGCCGCCAATGCGCGCTTCTCACTCCAGGATCCCTGCGCGCAGCGCATGGCGAAGATAGATCCGCGCTTTGTCCCAATGCCGTTGCACCGTGCGCTCGCTCACCCCGCGGAGGCTCGCGATCTCGGTGAAGGTGAAACCGCAGAAAAACTTGAGATCGACAACCTGCGCGATCTCCGGCTCCACGGCGGCGAGCCCGTCGAGCGCCCGGCAGAGCCGCTCGATCTCTTCGGCATCGCCCAGCGCCGCGCCGCCCACGTCCTTGCCGTCGATCGAGGTGATCTCGAAGCCGCCGCCGCGCTTCCGAGCCTGGCGGCGGCGGAGGCCGTCGATGATCAGGCCGCGCATGACCCGGGCCGCGTAGGTGAAGAACCGGGCGCGGTCGGGGAATGCCACCCCCTCGCGTTGCGCGATGTCGAGATAGGCCTCGTGGAGCAGGCTGGTCGCGCCGAGCGAGGCACCCGGACCGGACCGCGCCAGCTCGCGGCGGGCGAGCCCGCGGAGCTCCCGATAGAGCGCCCCGAAGAGCGCATCAGAGGCCGGGCCATTTCCTTGGAGATTGTCTCGGTTGGAGCGATCGGCCGAGAGCATAAGAGTCGAGATGGTGCATTCCATGGGCGTCTCCCTATAGCTGAGGAGGGAAA
>DASQEB010000399.1:0-11464 GCA_035633875.1 Thermoanaerobaculia bacterium | reverse complement strand
GGAAACGACCACGCTCATCGGCTCTCGTCCTTGTCGTCGTCTTGATGCGAAAGGGGGGACTCGAACCCCCAACCCGATCTCTCGGGACTAGATCCTAAGTCTAGCGCGTATACCAATTCCGCCACTTTCGCAGTGAGATCCTCCCGTCTGGCCGGAGGGGTGTTGAGGTTCAGAAGGAATGGTGAGCCGCGAAGGAATCGAACCTTCAACCCGCAGATTAAGAGTCTGCTGCTCTGCCAGTTGAGCTAGCGGCCCATTCGGTGTGGATCATACTTCGAGTGGCTGGCTCTTGCAACGGCTTCGCGCTCGCCTCTCGAACTCGTCTCAACACCTGAGGAACGCCGTTCATTCCTGGCCGATGACCTCCATGCTGTGCCCCTCGCGGGCTAACCTCCTTGCACGAAATGGACCACTTCCAGGCGGTCCCCGGCCTCCAGCCGGGTCCCCTCGTAATCCGCCCGGCGCACGATCTCGCCGTTGCGCTCGACGGCCACGGTGCGCGGGTCGCGCCCGAGCCCGGCGAGCAGGTCCAGCACGGTCGCGCCGGCCGGCAGCCGATGGGGCTCCCCGTTCAGAGACAAATCCAGGGACGCTTCCTTTTCTTCCATCGATTGTATACGAAAATGGGCATCGGGAGTTACCTCCGTGGCCCGCCCAGCGCATCCTATACGACAGGCGTGCGGTTCAGAGCAGATGTTTCAGCTCGGCGCGGCCGATGGCGCTGACCGCCGTGATGATGATCGCCGAGGTGCCGCGGCCGAGTTGCGGGACGTCGAAGGCGAGGGGCAGGAGGCCCCGCTCGTCGGTCCGGCCGGCGGCGAGGACCCGCGGCTCGGAGACGGTGGAGATCATCCGGATCGAGACCTGGGCGCCGGTCACTGGATGGCCGCTCTTGCTCGAGCTCGCCCGCAGCAGCAGCTCGGCCCGCTGCCCCAGCCCAAGGTTGCTCTCCTCCTCGAGCAACAGCACGAGCTGCTCCTGGTCGGCCTCGTTGGTGAGGTACTCGAGGATGACCTGGTCCAGGGTCCGCTCCGGCATCGGCGTCGGCCGGGGCGGCAGAGGCGGCAGCGGAGAGGGAGCCCTCGCCACGGTCTCCCCGGAGTCCATCCGGGCTGCGGGCGCCGGCATCGGGGGCGGGGGGGGCGGAGGCGCGGGAGCAGCGACCGCCGGCCGTACCTCGGTCGGGGCGGGAGACACCGCCGGGTACTGCCCCGTCTGCCGGCCGGAGCTCAGCGCCGCCAGCTTGGCGTCCAGCTTGCCGTGGCGGATCGCCGCGATCATCGTCCGGTGCTGGTGGTCCATGAGGGCGACGATGTCCTTCTCGTCCTTGCCCTCGGCCAGCAGCTCGGCGTAGCTCGCCCGCTTGCTCGCCAGCACCTGGCCCCCCACGTAGACGAGGCTCTCGATGAAGGGATTCGAGGTTCCCTTGTCCTCCGTCTGGACATGGAACACCACCTCGCCGTGGCGGACGTCCGTGTTGTAGCCGGTGATCATGCGCAAAGCGCTCGGAGTGCCGAAACCCGGTTGAGCTTGGCGCATTCTAAGAACAGCTCGGCGGGGAATCAAGCGGAGCGAGGGCCTTACACCTCGATCTGTTCCTGGAGTACGATTCCTTCGCAGTTGACTGGACGCTGCAATTGAAAAGGAGATCGGGTATGAGAAACGTTCGAGCGCCCTTCCTCGTCCTGGCCTTGCTCTCCCTGCTTGTCGGAGGAGCCGGAAACCTGGCGGCCGCGGAAGGAGAAGCCGCGATCGCGGCCCCGGAGGGTCGGTCTCTGTTCTCGGATCTTTCCGCCCCTGTCTGCGGCGGGGATCTCTCCGCCTCCGAGCAAGAAGCCCCCCAACTCGGCAATCCGCTGAAACCGGTCCCCGCCGCCACCTGCTTCTGCGTGGTGGATCGCGGCTACTGCCGGAGGAACTACGGGACTACCTACTTCTGCAACCCCGACCCCTGTCAGTGCGAGCACATCTGAACCGTACGTCCTGAATCGGCACGGAGGGCGAGAGGCAGCACACCTCGTCCTCCCCACCGTCGTCTCCTTTCGGCGTACAATACTCCAGCCCACCGAGCCTGCTCGGGCCCCTCCCCGGTGACATCCGGCGGGAGAGCAGGCCGACAGGGTGGTCCGGGAAACCGGGCCGCCTCCCGTGTTTGGAAAGGCGGGTGCGACGAGCAGCGGCTCGGTGGCAGGAGTTTTCCATGAGCCGCTTCGCCATTCTCGATTCCCCCCCTGCCCCCGTCGGAGACATGCGGCACGCCGCGTTCTTCCCGGGTCTCGCGGCCCCGGAGAGCGCCGCCGGCGCCTCCCGGCTGGTCGACTCCTTCGGGCGGCGGCTCACCTACCTGCGGGTCTCCGTCACCGACCGCTGCAACCTGCGCTGCACCTACTGCCTGCCCGAAGGTGTCGAGTTCCCCTTCGGCGACCGGGCGTTCCTCTCCGCCGACGAGATCGAGACGATCGTGGGCGCCCTGGTGCGGCTCGGCATCCGGCGGGTACGCCTGACCGGCGGCGAGCCCCTGGTGCGCCGCGACATCCTGGAGATCGCCCGCCGGATCAAGGCCCTGCCCGGTGTCGAGAACCTCGCCCTCTCGACCAACGGCACCGAGCTCGAGCGCCTCGCCCCCGCCTTGAAAGAGGCCGGCGTCGACCGGGTCAATGTCAGCCTCGACAGCCTGGACTCCAAGGTCTTCCAGGAGATCACCCGCCGTGGAGAGCTCCAGCAGGTCTGGCGCGGCGTCGAGGCGGCCCTGGAGGCGGGGCTCCACCCGGTGAAGCTCAACACCGTCCTCCTCGAGGACAACGAGGCGGACGTGGAGCGCCTCGCGGCCCTCACCCTGGACCGGCCCCTCGCCGTGCGCTTCATCGAGTTCATGCGCACCGAGGTCAACCGCCACCTGCCGCAGGATCTCCCCTTGGCCGACGCCGTCCGGGACCGCCTCGAAGCCCGCTTCGGCCCTCTCGAGCCGGCCGAGCCCGCCGGCCCGCGGACCGGCCCCGCCAAGGCGTTCCGTTTCCCCGGCGCGGCAGGGACGGTCGGCTTCATCACCCCGCTCTCCCACACCTTCTGTGCGGACTGCAACCGCCTGCGCCTCAGCGCCCGCGGCGAGCTCCGCCTGTGCCTTTTCGCCGACCGGGTCCATCCCCTGCGCCACCTCCTGGCCGGCCCGGACCCGGACTCTGCCCTCGAAGCCGAGATCCTCCGCGTCCTGGAGGACAAGCCCGCCGAGCACATGCTGCGCCAAGGCGACTCCGGCAACCTCGCGAGCTTCATGCAGATCGGCGGCTGAGAGCCGCTCCCCGTCCCCCTCGACGCGTTCGCGGGAATCAACAATCCTGTGACAAATCGGCGATCCCCTCACCGCGACGGCTCGCCTGTCCCCCTGTCAAGCACCACTTGAGTTAGACCGCAATCTTTCTATTGCGGTTTTCCGATATTTGTATGCCCTCTGGTTCGAGGGGAGGCCCGGGGGCGAGACTGCGGGCCGACGGCCCGCGGATGGAGGAGCAAGGTATGAGCAGATGGAGAAGACTGAGCAGGAACCGGCGGGCGTCCTACCTGGCGATGGCCGTGTTCGTCCTGGCCACGACCGGCTGGGCCGCTTCCAGCGGCCTCGTTCCCGCGTGGGATGAGGTGTTCGCCAATCAGAACCTCCAGGCGGAGGACGTCTTTCCGACCGCTCAGGAGGAGCCCGCGGATCTGGCGGAACCCCTGCCGGGCAAGCCCGAAGAGGTTTTCATCCAGAGGACCAGCGCCTTCGGCGACAAGGGCAACGTCCTGGTGACGGTCCGGCTCACCGCAGACCAGATCGCCGCCCGGCGGGAGGAGGGCGCTCCGGATTTCATCACCGTCGGCGACCTCAACCACCAGGTGATCCTGCGGGATGACGGCGTCGGCGGCGACGCCGTGGCCGGCGACGCCGTCTTCACCGGCGTCGGCACGGTCGACGAGGCGGACCTCTCCGAGCGGGCCACCGCCGACAGCGACACCTTCAACAGCACCTCCACCAAGGAGTCGCCGGTCTTCGACGGCCGCGCGGTCGTGGGCACCGAGACCCCGGTGCCGTTCGACTTCGCCGCCTTCCAGGCCGGCCGCAACGTCCGCCTCGACCCGGCGGTGGCCTTCATCGAACCCGAGACGCCGACCTCCTCCAGCGGCACGACCCCCACCACCGACGCGGTGAGCGTCGCCACCTCCCGGGGCCTCACGCCGACCACGGAGGCGGCCTTCGTGCCCGGCACCAACGTCTTCCAGGAGCGGGTGCTCATCATCCGCCACGTGGGCGTGGTGACCGACCCCGCCCGCACCTTCAACCCGTGCAACAACGGCGGCAATCCCCACGGCGTGTGGACCTTCAAGCACATCATGACCGAGATGGCCAACCCGGCGGCCTCCGGCATCGACCCCGCCCTGTTCGCCGAATCCTGGCTGAACCACTGGCTGGCCAACCAACTGATCAACAACGACAACGTCGGTCTGCGCAACCAGATCAATACGATCATCAGCCAGTGGAAGACGGAGAGCGGCGGCGTCAAGCTCGATCTCACCAGGTCGCCCCTGCGCCTCCTCGCCATCCTGCCGCGCGTCGACCAGCGGCGGACGACGGGCGGCGGCAGCCCCTATGCCGGCGCCGCCAACGGCAAGTTCCTCGATGCCGGCGAGCTCCGCTTCGTCTTCGGCTTCGTCCTCAAGCCGGGCTGGACCGCGGGCAGCCTCATCGGCCCCGTCCAGATCCCGGGCCAGGCCGCCGGCTGCCGCGCCCTCCCCTTCTCGGTGATCGTCGAGCTCAAGGTCCCCAAGTGCGAGTGCAAGGGTGTGCGGGACTGGGCGCGGCGCTGGGTCGATCTCAGGAACCACACCCCGGGCACCGTGCCCTACAACAGCCGCCTGCAGAGCCTCACCCAGGAGATCGTGCGCGCCAACGCCAACCCGGCCCGGCCGAACGGCAGCAACCTCGGCCAGCTCCGCACCAACGAGGTGGCCCTGGCGGCACCCTGGGAGCTGCGGGAGTTCCAGCTCACCCAGTTCCCCTTCACCCTGCTCCGGGAGACCACCGTCGCCGACACTCCGCAGGACGTCTGGAACAACACCATCCTGCTGCGCGACTGGATCCTCGGCTTCGCCGGCCAGCCGATCCCGCTGTTCTTCCAGGGCAACAACTTCCTCGGCGGCAACTCGATCGTCCCCGATCCGCCGGGCGTCCCCACCCACCACTGGAACGCCCCGGGGCTCAACCTCGCCGACCCGGTGCAGAACAACAAGCGCTTCATCGTCTCGCTCAACGCCTGCAACGGCTGCCACCGCGGCGAGACCGGCACCCACTTCGTGCACATCGACCCGTCCATCAACATCCCCGGCTCGACCGGCGGTCTGCCGGTGGCGATCTCCGGCTTCATGACCGGCATCTCCTGGAACGACCCGGCTCACGGCTCGCCGACCCGGGAGTTCGATGACCTCGCCCGCCGGGAGAAGGACATCAAGCAGGTCGCGAAGATGGCCTGCTTCCGCTTCCACCCGGTCAACGTGGCCCACGTCCAGGCCACCCTCAGGTCCACCGGCAGCCTCCCCGCCGACCTCTTCTTCGGGCTCTCCACCCTGCCCTTCGAGCAGCGGGTGCCCGTCGGCGTGGACGACTTCCGGCGCAACCGGATCACCTCGGTCCACTGATCCCACCCCACGCCGGGCGGGGCTCCCCCGCCCGGCGTCGCCGCTACGGCGCCAGCGCCCGCGTCGGGTCCACCCGCGCCGCCCGCCGCGCCGGCACCCAGCTCGCGAGGAGCGCCGCCGTCACGAGCACCAGCACCACTCCCGCGAACGTCGCCGGGTCCGTGGCGCTCACGCCGAAGAGGAGGCTCGCCAGGGCCCGGCCGGCCATCAACCCGCCTCCGATCCCCACCGTGACTCCCACGAGCACCGGCTGCAGGGCCTGCCGGACGACCATCGCCAGGACCTTCTTCTCCGTGGCTCCGAGCGCCATCCGCAGGCCGATCTCCGCCGTCCGCTGGCTCACGAAGTAGGCGATCACGCCGTAGATCCCCACCGCGGCCAGAGCCAGGCCGATCACCCCCAGGGCCGCGAGGAGCATCGTGTTGAAGCGGGTCGTGGCGACCAGGTCGGAGCGGATCTCACCCATGGTCCTCACGCCGAACACCGGCAGCTTGGGATCGACCGCCTGCACGGCCCGCCGCAGGGCCTCGGCCTTGGCGGCGGGCTCGCCGTCCGTCCGCGCCGCCAGGGCGAGCTGGATCTCCGCGCCCCACAGATCCTTCGGGAACTGCGCCAGGGGCACGTAGAAGGCCGGTCGCACCTCCTCCTCCAGACCTCCCGCCCGGATGTCGCCCGCCACGGCGATGACCTCCAGCAAGTCCCCGGTGTAGTCCAACCGCTTGCCCAGGGGGCTCTCCCCCGGCCAGGCCATCTCCGCCAGCCTCTGATTGACGATGACCACCCCCGGAGAGCTGGCCCGGTCCCGATCCGTGAAATCCCGGCCCTGGAGGAGGGAGATGCCCAGCGTCCGGAAATAGCCCGGGGTAACGCTGCGGGTGTCGCCGTTGATCTCCTCTCCCGGCGGCCGGGGCTTGCCCTCGATCCGCACGTTCGACGAGAGGTTGTAGCGCGACAGGGGGAGGAGCGAGACGACCGAGGCCGAGCGGACTCCCGGGATCGCCTCCACCCCACCCCGCATCCCCTCCACCGCCGCCAGGAGCCGGGCGGGCTCTGCGTACTCGGACGTCGGCAGCGAGACCTGGGCCGTCAGGAGGTCCTCGGGATCGAAGCCGATCTCCACCTGCTGGAGACGCACGGCGCTCCGGATCAACAGCCCCGCTCCCACGAGGAGCATCAGGGCGAGGGCCACCTCGACCACCAGCAGGGAGGACCGCACCCGGTCCCGCAGGCCGGAGCCGAGGCTTCGCCCCCCCTCCTTGAGCATGGTCTGGAGGTCCGGCCGGGCGGTCCGCAGAGCCGGTACCAGCCCGAACAGGAGGACCGAGGCGAGCCCCAGGGCCACGGTGAAGCCGAGCACCGTCCCGTCGATGCCCGCAGCCTCCAGGCGCGGCACGTTCGCCGGGCTGATCGCCACCAGGCTCTGCACGCCCAGCCCGGCGAGCCCCAGCCCCGCGGCGGCGCCGGCGAGACCGAGGACGGCGCTCTCCGTCAGGAGCTGGCGGACGATCCGCCCGCGGCCCGCCCCCAGGGAGGCGCGGATGGCGATCTCCCGCGACCGGCCGGCGCCCCGCGCCAGCAGCAGGTTCGCCACGTTCACGGCTGCGATGGCCAGCACGCACCCGACCGCGCCCAGCAGGACGAGGAGCCTCCGGCGATAGCTCCCGAGCAGCCGGTCCAGGAGCGGCTCGATCCGCGTCCCCTTTCCCTGGTACGACTGCGGGTCGATCTTTTCGAGACGCTTCGCCACCACGGCCGCCTCGGCCGCGGCGGACTCCGGGGAGGCGCCGCGCCGCAGCCGCCCCACCAGGACGAGGAAGCTGTTGCCGTGGACCGCCTGGTCCGGCCCGAGGGCGAGGGGGACCCAGAGCTCCGGGTCGCTCGCCCGCAGCTCGAACACGGCCGGCATCACCCCGATCACCCGGTAGAGCTGACCGCTCAGCCGCACGTCCTGCCCGAGAATGCCGGGGTCCGAGCCGAACCGTCCCCGCCACAGGCGATGCGACAGCACGACCACCCGCTCGTGGCCGGGCTGGTCCTCCTGCGCAGAGAAGACCCGTCCCAGGGCCGGCCGGATCCCGAAGACGTCGAAGTACCCGGCCGAGACGCGGCCCCCCTCGATCCGTTCCGGCGCCCCCTCCCCTGTCAGGTTGAAGCTCGCGGAGTGCAGGGCCGCCAGGTGCTCGAAGGAGCGGATCGAGCGGCGGAATTCCAGGAAGCCCCCGGGGGAGACGGAGCGCTCATCCCCCTGCCACGTCGCCCACAGGTGGACGATCCGCTCCGGCTCCGGGAACGGCAGCGGCCGCAGGACCACCGCATGGAGCACGCTGAAGATCGTGGCCGTGGCTCCGATCCCCAGGGCGAGCGTGAGCACCGCCACGAGCGTGAACGCCGGGGTCTTGGCGAGCTGGCGCAGGGCGAAGGCCGCATCCTGCCGCATCTCCGAGAGGATCTCGAGGCGGCGCCGCCCCCGCTGCCGCCGCCGGCCGATCTCCAGGCAGCTCCGCCGCACGCCCTGGAGATCGCCGAAACAGCGCAGCGCCTCCTCCCGGGCCGCGGAGGGGGACATCCCCTGCTCGATCAGCTCCTCCGTCCTGGTCTCGACGTGGAACGCGATCTCCTCGTCCACGTCCCGCTCCACCGTGCCGCCCCTGAGGTGGAGCCGGAAGCTTCGCCTCCATCCCGCCATGGCCATCCTCCCTCAGGCCGTCGCCGCCTGGAGCACCTTGCCCACGGCCTCGGCGTACCGCTGCCACGACACCGCCTCGGACTGAAGCTGACGCCCCCCGAGCTCCGTCAACCGGTAGAACTTCGCCCGCCGGTTGTTCTCCGACACCCCCCATTCCGCCTCGATCCACCCCCGCTCCTCCATCCGGTGGAGGGCCGGGTAGAGCGCGCCCTCCTCGATGCGGAGCGCGTCGTCCGTCCGCTGGGCGATCCAGCGCACGACCGCATACCCATGGAGCGGCCCCCACGAGAGAGCCTTCAAAATGAGCACGTCGAGCGTGCCCTGCAGGAGATCCATCTTCGCCATCCGGTGGTTCCTCCCCCTAAGCTGTCCAGGGGAGAGAGGGTAGAATGAACTCCCCTAAGACGTCAAGGGGAAGATGGGCGAGGAAAGTGTGCGACCAGAAAGAACAAGGACGACAAAGACATCAAGGACGCCAAGGACCAGGAACGCCGAAGTCGTTGCCGTCCCTTGACGTCCTTGTGATCCTTTAGGATGGAAGGGGGGCTAGCCGAGCCGCAGTTCCTGGAGTGAATCCACCTCCAGGACGCGGTCCAGTAGAGTCTGGAGCCGGCGCACCGAAGAGATCCGCTCGACCTTCCTGCTCACCGGCCGGGGCAAGGGGCCGAAGCGCCTGGACAACTGCCGGACCAGCGTCTTCTGCAGGGCCTCCACCTGCCCCTCTTTGCGCCCCTCCTGAAGCCCTTCCAGTCGCCCCTCCCGCCGGGCGTCGGCGAACCACTTGCGGAAGTTGTCGTAGATCATGGGGAAGTCCTCCGGCGTTACTCTTTCCGGAGTCATTATACCGTCAGGACAGATGCGCCGCAACACCGCCCGCATCCAGACCTCCACGACCGCCCACAGGTCCGGCTCCTTCTCCGGCGGGATGAGGGCCGCCACATCCTCCATCAGGAAGGGAGCGTTGTCCGGCGTGCCCTGCGTCTCCAGCCGGAACAGGGCGGCCACCCGGTTGCCCTCGAGGTCCGGCTCGTCCAGATCCAGGCGGTTCTCGTCCAGCAGCACGTAGCTCAGCCGGGGGAGCCGGCGCCGCAACCCATCAGGCACCGGGACGAAGAGCTCCTCCAGGTCGAGGGGTCCTTGCCAGGGCCTCTTGCCCCGATAAGGAACCACCGGCAGGATCGCCGGAAGCAGGTCGCCCGGTTTCAGCTTCTCCGTCTGGATGATCCTCTCCAGCAGCAACCCGACATAGGAGAGGAGCCGCACGGCCATGAAGTAGTCGGGCGTCGATTGGAACTCCAGGAGCGGAAATCTAAATCTGTGGAGTTGGCCGAGGGGTGGGAGGAGCGTGCCGAGGCGAGGGGGCGGCATGGGTCCGCGTATACTTTCCCCATGGAGAGACAACCCTCCGTGGCGAACAGGCTCCGGCAGAAAGACCGGGAGGAGTTCCTCAAGCTCTCCCTCGAGGAGCGCATTCAGCGGTCCTGGGAGGCGGCCGAGATCGGTCTCGAAGCCTTCCGCCAGGCGCAAGGAGTGGACCGGAGGACCGCCATCCGCCTCCTTCAGCGCCGCCGCCAGGCCGGCCGCACCCCTTCGAAGTGCATGTCGGAGATCATCGGTTGACGCTCCTCGACCGCGTCGTCGAGGTGTTGAGAAGACTCCAGATTCCCCATGCCCTGATCGGGGCGTCGGCCATGACCGTCCACGGCCTGAACCGCAACACCCTGGACGTGGACCTCCTGGCCCTCGACCCTGCCTGCTTCGACCCGCAGAACTGGGCCGCCCTCAGGGCTCGCGGCGTGAACGTGGAGATCACCAAGGGGGACCTGACCGACCCCCTCGCGGGGGTGGTGCGCTTCGAGACGCCCGGCGAGCGCTCCGTAGACCTCGTTCTTGGCAAGTTTACGTGGCAGAAGGAGATCATCGAGCGCTCCCCCCAAGGGGTCTACGGTGGAACGGGGTTGCCCATCGTCACCGCCGCCGACCTCATCCTCCTCAAGCTCTACGCCGGGGGTCCCCAGGATGCCTGGGACATTCTGCAGACCCTTGAAGGACCGGACCGGGAGATCCTGATCGCCGCGGTCGAGAAGGAACTGCCCCGGATGCCGGAGAAGTGCTCGTCTCTGTGGAAGAGGATCCTTGAATCCGGATTCTGAGGTATCAGTGCCACCCCGCCGCTCCATCCACGCTCGGGCTCCTGTCTTGGACGAGGATCGCCAGACGGTTTAGCAAGCCCTTCCATCAACAGAGCGGCTGCGGAAATCCCGAGGGCAGAGACCGCCTTGGGACGGGCAGTTTTTCCCCTCGGGATCTCCGCGGCTCCCCTCGAAGAGGCAGGCATTCCAACCTGGGCGGCAGCGGTTTCGCCCGGCCGACGAGCGATTCCCCTCGCGCGACGAGCCGTTCCCCTCGTGAAATGGACGGTTGCCGCCGGGAGGGGAGACGCTCTCCTCAAAATGCGAACGGCTGCCCCGGAAAGGGGGACGGTTCCCCTCTGGATGGGAGCCGGTCACCGCTCCGGGGCAGTCTCTCCCCTCCCACGGGGGCTCTCTCGCTTCGGGCGGGGAGCCGTTCCCGGCGCGAGGGGAATCGCTCGCGTCATGAGGTGAGCCGCTCGTCTCCCATTGGCAGCCGCTCGTCTCCCGGGGGGAAGCGCTCGTCTCACAGGTTGAGCGGCTCCCCTCCCGCTGGGAGCCGCTCACCTCCTGAGCGGAACCGTCCACCACGAGCGCCTTCCGTCTCACTGCGGAACGGGATAGCCTCCCCCGAACCCGCGCCGTCTCCGACCCCGAAAGGAGGAGCCATGCCCGATCCGCAAGGGGACGCCCCGGCCATCGAAGGGCTGCCCCCGGGCGTCGCCGAGGCGATCGCCATCGCCAATGCCACGTCCATCGGCGAGCAACCGGCGATCCTGGCCAACCTCGCCCTGGCCAACCAGATCGCCAACGCCAACCTCGCCCAGCAGTACGCCCTGGCCAACCAGCAGGCCCTGTTCCAGGTGCAGCTCGCCCTCGTCGCCAAGTGCGTGGAGGTGATCGCCCGCATCGACCCCACCGGTTCCGCCGTCCACGAGCAGCTCCGGGCGGTGACGGACCTGGTCACGGAGCTGATGGG
>DASQEB010000398.1:0-25810 GCA_035633875.1 Thermoanaerobaculia bacterium | reverse complement strand
GTCGACGAATCCTTCTGGCAGTGAAGGTCCTTCTCGATACCAACGCCTACCCGGCCCTACGGCAGGGTCAAGAGCTCGTCGCCGAGCAGGTGCGAAGCTCGGAAGAGGTGCTCCTGTCGATCGTCGTCGTAGGGGAGCTGCTGTTCGGCTTCCGGAACGGCTCCCGCTACGAGGAGAACGCCCGAGCACTCAGCTCCTTTCTCGAAGACCCGAACGTTCGCCTGCTGCTGGTCACCTGGGATACCGCCGATCGGTTCGGGCGCATTTCTGCCGCATTGCGGAAGAAAGGGCGCCCTATTCCGACGAACGACATCTGGATTGCGGCGCACGCGCTTGAAGCCAACGCAGATCTCATCTCCTCCGATCCCCACTTCAGCCATATCGACGGCCTTCCGTGGGTGTCGTTTCCGGCCGTCTGAGCACGATTCATCTTGGCTTACCCACTCACCTCCGCCGCCTGCCCCCACGCCTCGGCCTCCCGCAACCAAGCCAGGAGCGAGTTCCAACTCGCGCGCATTTGCTCCACCATCACCTTTCCACGAAACTTGTGTCGTCCCATCGAGATTCCGTGGTAGAGTCGCGCCCCGGAAATCGTGGGACAGCACGACTGTTGTCCTCGACTGGATTTGGTGGGACAATTCACGCATGGCGATTTCGACGGTGGATGCAAAGCAGCGAGTGGTCCTTCCTGCGGCAAGACCCGGGGATGTCTTCGACATCCAGAGCCAGGGTGAAGGCCGCCTGCTTCTGGTGCGCCTCGAACGTCCCAAGCCGGGACCCGGGATAAGCCTGGAAAGCTGCCTCGAGGCCATCGCCGCCGCCCCTCTGCGGCCGAAGATGACCTGGGACTCCCTGAAGGCCATGACCCGGGAGCCATGATCCTCCTCGATACGAACGTCCTGATCTACGCCTCCACCGATCAGTCGCCCTTCCTCGAATGGGCTCGGCGCACGATCGCCGCAGGGGTGGCGGAGGACGGAGCGGCGGTCAATGCGGTCAGCCTCGCGGAGATCTGCGTAGGCGATGCCGAACCGGAGACTGTTGCCGATCGGCTCCGGAGTTGGGGTATCACCCTTCTTGATGTCCCTGCTGCTGCCGCGGAACCGTGCGCGAAGGCCTACCTGGAGTACCGGGAGCGGCGACGCGCGGAGTCCGGTCGCGACGCGTCCTCTCTACCGCTGCCCGATTTCTTCATCGGTGCTCATGCTCAGATCATGGGTTGGCCGCTCGCGACCGTCGACGAGGGACGGTTCCGGACTTATTTCCCGAAGGTCACCCTCCTGACGCCTTGAGGGAGCGCATCTTGAGGGCCTCCAGGAGGTCTTGCGGGACGATCCCGGTCAGCCCTACCCCTCTGCCTCGGCTCCTTGCCCCCACGCCTGGACCTCCCGCAGCCAGGACAGCAGGGAGTTCCAACTGGCGCGGAGTTGGTCCACCAATCCCTCCCTCCCCTAAACTGAATCCCTGAAGTCAGCCCGGAGCATTCCGACGACGGCTCACTCGTCCGCGGGGACGATGAGGACGGAGCGTCCGGTGCCGGCGAGGATCTGAAGGTTGACATCCCCCCTCTCCCGCAGGAAGCGCGTGCCGGGGCCCGGGGCGCGGCGGCCGAGGACGATGAGGTCGTAACCGCCCAGCTCGGTTTCGGCGAGGATGCCCTCCACGGGCGTGGGGGCGGGGCGGAGGACGGCTCCGCAGGTGACTTCCAGGGCTCGCAGGGTGGCGAGGCCGCGGTCCAGGTGGGTCTTCACCCAGGGGGCCGGCTCTTTCTCGCCCTGCAGGGTGACGTGGAGGAGGGTGACCCGGGCCCCCAGCCGGCGGGCAAGCCAGCCCCCCACGCGGATGTCCGTCTTGCCGGGCTCTCCCACGGCGGTGCAGATCAGGATGCGCCGGAACGGATCGGGCTCTCCGTGGACCAGCAGCAGAGGGGTGGCGAGGGATTCTAGCAGGGTCTCGACCAGGTCCTCGGCGCCGGGCTGGTGGGTGAGGATCAGAAAATCGTAGAGGCTCTGGGACTGCTCGGCGGCGATCTCTTCGGCCGGGTCGCCGCGCCGGACGACGGGCTCGGCCTCCGGCAGGCCCTGGGAGGCGGCCCGCTCGGGCAGGGCGGCGCGGAGGGACTCGATCGCGTCCGCATCGTCGGTCACCCGGAGGAGGCTGGCCGTGGCGCTCAAGGGCGCGAGGAGCTGGCGCACCAGGCCGAACGGCGCCGGGCTCCCCTCGTCCGGCAGGTCGCAGACGAGGAGGCGGGGCTCGGGGGGCGCCAGGATGTGCCAGCCGCACAGTCCCACCCACACCTCCGGGCCCGGGCTCTCCTCTCCCGGGGGGAGGACGACGTCCAGGAGCAGTCCCTCCTCGCCATAGAGGGAAGGGGAGGCCTGGCGCATCCCCGCCATGGGCGGCATCCGGACCCGCAGCCGGCGGTGCGATCCCAGGAAATTCCGCTCGACGATGGTCCCCTGGCCCAGCAGGGGGACGCCCCGTTCGGGCGGCGCGGCCGAGAGGATCACCTGCTCGGGGCGGAGGAGGACGCGGACCCGGGCGTCCTCTTCGTGCTCGACCTCGGGAGGGATGGGGAGCGCCAGCGGGCCGAGCTGGGCGACGTCGCCCCGGGCGCGGCCCACGAGCACGGTGCCGGCGCCGAGGAACGCGGCGCCGAACAGGGTGCGCGGCCGGGCGTAGAGGCTCTCGGGCTCGCCCACCTCCAGGAGCTCGCCGCGCTCCATGAGCCCCATCCGGTCCGCCAGCTCGAAGCCCTCCTCCTGGTCGTGGGTGACGAGGATGGCCGTCACCCCGAGCTGCTTCTGGATCTCCTTGAGGTTGCGCCGGAGCTGGCCGCGGATCTTCACGTCCAGGGCGCCGAAGGGCTCGTCCAGGAGGAGGACGGACGGCTCGTGGGCGAGGGCGCGGGCCAGGGCTACCCGCTGCTGCTGGCCGCCCGAAAGCTGGTGGGCGTACCGGCCGCCGAGGCCCCCTAAGCCCACGAGGTCGAGGAGCTGCTCGCGCCGCCGCGCCCGCTCGGCCGGCGGGACCCTCCGGATCCTCAGGGGGAACTCGATATTCTCGCCCACGCTCATGTGGCGGAAGATCGAATAGTTCTGAAAGACGAAGCCGATCCCCCTCTCCTGAGGAGACAGGGCGGTGACGTCCCGGCCCCGCAGGAAGATCTTCCCGCCATCCGGGGTGGCGAGCCCGGCGATCAGCCGCAGGATCGTGCTCTTGCCGCTGCCGCTCGCGCCCAGAAGGACGAAGAGCTCCCCGTCCCGGACCTCCAGGGAGGTCCGCTTCACGACCGGCAGGCCGCCGTAGCTCTTGGCGAGGTCTTCGAGACGGATGGACATTACGAGACCTCACCCCCTGTCCCCCTTTCCCATCGCCCTCCCTTCTCCCGGGAGAGGGGGGACGCCTGCGGACGGTCGTCCGTGAAAAGACCGGAGACTCCCGGTTGGAGGTTGGCCATGGTTTCCGCATGGCTGGACACCGGCAAGGGTCCCCCTCTCCCTGTCGGGGGGAGGGCGATGGGAGAGGGGATAGGGGTGAGGTTCATTTCTTCCCCCCGCTGTAGCGCAACAGGAAGAAGAACAGCAGAAAGGAGAGCGCCGCCAGCACTGCGGCCACGGCGTTGGCCTGGGCCACGTTGCCCGCCTCGAACTGGGCGAAGATGTAGAGCGGCGCCGTCTGGGTGCGCAGCCGCAGGTTTCCGGAGACCATCACCGTGGCCCCGAACTCGCCCAGGGAGTGGGCGAAGGTGAGGAGCGTGCCGCTGAACAGGCCGCCGCGCAGGGCGGGGAGGATCACCCAGCGGAAGGTCTGCCAGCGCCCCGCCCCGAGGGTGTAGGCGGCCTCCTCATAGGTGACCTCGAGCTCGTCGAGGAGCGGCTTCACCGCGCCGAGCATGTAGGGAAAGGTCACGAGGAGATGGGCGAGGAGCACGCCGACCGGCGTGAACATCGGCTGAAGGCCGAACGGCTCCAGGAACCTCCCCAGGAGGCCGATGGGTCCCCAGAGGAGGAGGAGCGAGGTGCCGATGACCACTGTGGGGAGCGCCACGGGCAAGTTGACGGCGATGGTGAGCGGCCCTTTTCCCGGGAACCGGTATTTGGCGAGCACGTAGGCGGCGAACGTCCCCAGGACGGCGTTGATCGCGGCGGTCAGGAAGGCGATCAGCAGACTGAAGCGCAGGGCGAACTGGGCGTCCTCGGCCCGGAGCGCCTGCAGGAAGTCCTCCGGCCCCTCCCGGAAGGCGAAGACGAACACCGCCGCCAGGGGCAGCAGGATCAGGGGCAGGAGGACCGCGACCAGCAGCCCGGGCGGGAGGGCGGAGCGCCGGGTCACCGCCCAACCCCGGGCATGACCTTGTCCCTCCAGATCCCGTCCACGATCTCCCGCTTGACGTTCCCCCAGCCGCCGAAGTCGCGGACGAGGAACAGATCCTCGATCCGCCCGAAACGGGGGTTGAGGCGGTTCAGGTCCTCCTGGACGCTGCGGAAGCCTCCCTCGACGAAGAGACGCTGGGCGGGCTCGCTCCAGAGGAACTCGACGAGGGAGTGGATCAACTCGCGCTCCTCGGGCGCGACGTTCTGTTCGACCACCACCAGCGTGTGCTCGGAGCTGACGGTGGCGGGAGGATAGACGACCTCCCCGTGGAGCGTGCCCTTCTCGAGGTCCTTCAACACTTCCTGCTCATAGGTCACGAGGACGTCTCCGAAGCCGTTCTCGAACTGAGTGCGGGCACCTCGGGCCGAGGGGGACTGGGCGACGACGTTTGCCCAGACGCCCCGGAGCGCCGCCTCGCCCGCCTTCCGCTCTCCGCCGGGCGCCGCCCGCCGTGCTGCGGACCCGTACTCGGCGAGGAGGGCCCAGTTGGCCCCGCCGGAGGTCAGCGGATCGGGGTGGACGACCCCCACGCCCGGCCGGGCGAGGTCGGAGAAGTCTCGAATCCCCTTCGGGTTGCCCGGCCGCACCAGGAGGATGAAGGGGGTCCGGTTGACGACCCCGTCGTGGGGGAGCCGCCGCCAGGAGCCCGGGGGAATGACCCCGGCGGTGGCCAGGCGCTCGGCGTCGAGCTCCAGGGAGAGGAGGGCAAGGTCGGCCGGCACGCCCAGGATGAGCTGGTTGGTGACGGTGCCGGAGCCGGCAAAGGCGGTGATGAACTCGACGGGCTCGCCGGTCCGGCTCTCCCACCGCCGGGCGAACTCGGGGAGCACCGTCTCGTTCAGGACCTCCCCGAGGATGCTAAAGCCGTAGAAGATGACGGTCCGGGGCCGCTCCCGGCCGGGGAGGGGCAGCCAGGGCCAGAGGGCATACGTGAGGAGCGCCCCCAGGAGGAGAGCGGGGAGCCGGGCCAACAGGGCGGAGGCGCGGGATCGGCGCGTCATGGTGCGCGGTAGAGTACCCCCGAAGGGCTCTTTCCTTGAAACGCCCATGCCCGTTTGGCTAAACTCCTTCTCCACAATCTGGGCTAGGATACGAGTTCCCTTTCTCGTGACCAACGGGAGACCGCCGTGCAGCCAAGAAAAGTGCTGGTCGTCGACGATTCGAAGTTGATGCACAAGATGTACGAGGTGATGCTCCGGCAATACCCGCTGGTCTACGCGCTGGACGGACGGCAGGCCCTCGACCGTCTGCAGGAGCATCCGGACGTCGACCTCGTGCTGCTGGACGTCAACATGCCCAACATGAACGGACTGGAGTTCCTGGCGCAGGTCCGGGCCGAGCGTTCGCGGGACGATCTCGCCGTGATCATCATCAGCACCGAAGGACGGGAGGAGGACACCACCCGCGGCCTGGAGGCAGGGGCCTCCGCCTATATCAAGAAGCCGTTCCAGACCGAAGAGATCCTCGACGTCATCGCGCGCCTTCAGAAGGGTTCCGCCGCTTGAACGAAAAAAACACCCCGGGCTCGCGCCTGGAGTCCCCCTCCGTCGCAGGCATGGACCTGGTCGCGGAGCTACGCTCGACGCTGGAGCGTGCGGGCGAGCTGATCCGAGTGGTCGAGCTCAACCTGCGCGACACCAACGAGCGGGCGGAGGAAGGGTCGGCCGACGAACGGGTCGCCGAGCTGGAGCGCCGCCTCGCCACGGCCGAGTCGGACGTCAAGGAGCTGGCCTCCCGGCTGGTGGACTCCGAGCACCAGGGCGGCCGTCTGATGAACCTCTATGTGGCAACCTACCAGCTCCATGCCACCCTGGACCCGGCGGAGGTGCAGGCGACCATCGCCGAGATCGCCATCAACCTGCTGGGAGCCGACCAGTTCGTCCTCCTGCTGCGCCGCGACGAGGGAGAAGGCTGCGAGATCGCCCTCCTCGAAGGGGCGTACGACGAGCCGCCGGCCCCGTACGCCGGGGAGGGCTACGAAGGCGGTGATCCCATGGTGGATGCGACGCTCAAGGATGGGGTGCTCCGGCTCGGCCCCACGGCGGAGTCGCCCGTGCTGGCGGCGGTCCCCCTGCGGGTGCAGAACGAGATCGTGGGTGCCCTGGTCGTGCTGAAGCTGCTGGACCACAAACCCATCCTGCGGGCGGAGGACCGGGACCTGCTGGACCTCCTCTCCGCCCACGCCGCCTCGGCCCTGTTCGCGGCACGGCTCTTCGCCACCAAGGATCGCAAGCTCCGGACTCTCGAAAGCCTGGTCAAGCTGGCGCGGGGGGAGTGACGGCCGCCCATGTCGATCTCGGGCAGCCTCAAAGACGTCTCCGTCGCCGACGTGATGCAGTTCATTCACCTCGGCCGGCGGACGGGTACGCTCCTGCTGCACCGCGGCAACCAGCGGGCCATGATCGGCTTCCATGGCGGCAGGCTGGTCTCGGCCCAGGCGCCGCGCACGCCGAAGCTGGGAGACCTCCTCATCTCCTCGGGGATGATCGACCGCGGCATCCTCGACGGGGCCATCCGCCTACAGAACGAGGAGCCGGAGCGCCGCTCCCTGGGCCAGATCCTGGTCGGCTCGGGGACGATCGATGCCGAAGGGCTGCGCCAGGTCATCGCCCAGCAGATCGAGCAGGCGGTCTCGGAGGTCATGGTCTGGGACACCGGGACCTTCGAGTTCGCCATCGATGACCTGCGGCCGATCGACGACATCGCCCTCTACCCGAGCGACGTCCTCCCGGACGCGGACATCAACACCCAGATGGTGCTGCTGGAGGCGGCGCGGATCTTCGACGAGAAGAACCGCGACCAGCCCGATCCCGGCTCGGACACCCATCCGGCCGTGACGGGCGCACTGTCCGGCGGGAGCTACGCGGACGGAGATTCGACGCACCCGGCCATCCTGGAGCCGGCGCCGTCCCGGGCGGCCGCTGCGATGATGGACCTGGACGTCACCCTGCACGAGGCTCCCCCGGCCCATGCGGCCGAGCGGCTGAGGCTGCACGTCGTCTCCGCCGACGTGCCCTTCGCCGAGAGCCTGGCCGAGGCCCTGCAGCACGAGGTGGCCGGAGTGGAGCTCGCCGAGCTCTCCCATGCCGGTCTCGCGGAGGCCGGCGAGCCGCCGCCCATCGTCCTGGTCGACCTGCGGAGCGACGGTGTCACCCTGGAACAGACCGTGGCCCTCCGGCGTTCCCGGCCGCGGGCGTCCCTCGTCGCTCTGGTGGAGCCCGGCACCTCCTTCGCGAGGGTCTACGAGGCGGGGGCTCTGGCCGCCCTGCCGGCGGATGTCGAGGCGGTGGTGGCCTGCATCGAGAACGTGATCGAGAGCCGGCGCGACCTGGTGCGCGGCGCCCCGCGCCCGGAAAACCGCTCGGGGGTCGCCCGCCTCCGGCGGGTCTTCGGCGACCTGCGTTCAGGGCTCATCTCGGCCACCGTGGCCCTGAACCTGATGCACATCATCTCGGAGTCGGTGGAACGGGCGGTGCTCTTCCTGGTCAAACGGGACCACCTGGTGGCCCTCGGAGCTTTCGGCACCGATTTGAAGGGCCGGCCGCTGGCCGAGGTGACCCGCGCCCTCAAGGTGGAGCTGGACGTGGACAGCGTCTTGGCCCGCAGCCTCGACACCGGCGAGGTGCAGAACCTCGCCTTCGACGAGGCTGCCCTCCCCGAGCCTTTCCGCTCCATGGTCGGCGCCCCCCGCAACGGCCAGGTCGTGGTCTTCCCCGTCCTCGGCGCCCAGCGGGTGATCTCGGTGATCTACACGGACAACGGCGACAACGAGAAGCCCATCGAGGACATCGACATCCTGGAGCTCGCCACGGCCCAGGTGGGCATGGCGTTCGAGAACGAGCTCCTGCGGCGGCAGATCTCGCAGGGGAAGTAGGGGATTTGGTCCCTGACGTCCTTTTAGTCCTTTCTGCCGCGCAGCCTCCTACAGTGGCGCCGCTTCCTTCGTATACCCCGCCGGCGGCTCGTACAGCCCGGCCGGGGCCGCCTTGGTCTCGACCGAGACCAGCTCCTCCCGGGTCTTGAAGCGGCTGCCGTTCATCTCCACATCCGTCTCCTGGACCACGGGAAAGCCCCCGATCTGCTCGAGCTGGCGGGCGAGGTTGGCGCCGCCGGGCTGAAGGGCCGCCATGCTCACGGCCATCCGGTTCAGGGCGGCGTAAGCCTCGATGTCCTTGCTGACCCACAGCGTGCCGTCGAGCTTCAGGCCGGCCGCGTTCGAGACGTCGACCTCGACCCGGCGGGCGTTCCAGGACCGGATCTTCTTCGTCTCGTTCGAGGGCTTGACCTGGACCACGGTCTTCAGGACGTCCTGGGAGGCTCCGAGCTTCTGGAGGTCCAGAGGGAGGGAGAGCTCGCTGTAGGTCTTGTCCTGGTGGTTGACGAGGTAGAGCTTGTTCCGGTCGAGGCGGAGGATGGTCGAGGCGGCGTCGCCGTCGTCGCGGCGGAGCTTGTCTCCGGCCACCCAGATCCGGATCTCGCCGTCTGGCGAGCCCGCCATGGTGAGCCCCTGGACCTGGCTCTTGATCGTCAGCAGGGTGTCCGCGGCCACCGGAGCGGCGGCGAGCAGGAAGAGGAGAAGAGGCAGAGTACGTCTCGGCATACGGCGGACCTCGTCGTCGGGTGTTCGACGGGGAAGCTTAGCACTCTTCTCACCCCTCCTTGCGGCGCACGTACAGGAGCTTCTCGACCTCGGCGACCACTTCGCCCTGATCGTCCACCACCTCCACGGTGAACACCGGCTCGACCTTGGCCGTGGCGACCGCAGCGGCGCGGATCTCCTCGATCCGCTCCGGCGGGATGTGGAAGGTGGCGCGGACGGTGCCCCGGCCGGGGCGGCGGAAACGGATGGTGGCAGCCTTGTCCCACACGATGTAGCCGCTCCCCAGCGCGTCGACCAGGATCAGCATGAAAAACGGGTCGCACATCGTGTAGAGCGACCCACCGAAGTGGGTGCCGACGTAGTTCCGGTTCCACCAGCGGAGCTTCATGCGGACTTCGAACGTCCGCAGGTCGGGGGAGGTCCGCACGCGGACTCCGGCGCCCAGGTAGGGCGGATAGAGGTTCAGCATCCGGAGCAGCCAGCGGCGGGAAAGCATTCCGGATCAGTCCCGCACCGCCGGCGCGAGCAGCGACGAGACCAGAAGCTTCTCCCGTTCGGCCAAGGCCATCAGCTCCTTGATCCCGCCCCGGAAGTGGAGCGCCTGGAAGCCCGCCTCCTGCATCTTCTCGGCGAGGTGGGCGCTCTTCAGCCCCACCTCGCAGACCAGGACGTAGGGACGATCGCGGGCGAAGGAGCGGTAGGACTCCAGGGCCTGGCCGAAGTCGAGGTGGAGGGCGGCGGGATAGTGCCAGGCCTTGTACGCGTTGGTCGAGCGGAGGTCGAGGAGGGCGGCCCCGGCCGGGATGCCGTCCGTCTCCAGGGCCGGGGCGCCCAGGGCGTGCGGGTCGATCTTCCGGAGGTCGACGATGGTCCGGGCGTCGATGAGCTCGTCGAGCAGACCCTCGGCGTCCATGGCCGCCTCGTCCCGCAGGATGTCCTGGAGCAGGGCGCGGGTGGCCGGACGGCGGGGCATCAGGTCGCAGTACTCGCCCACGGCGGCCGAGAGGTCATGGGTGCCCATCCTCTTGGCGAGGGCGATGATCTCCTCCTTGTTGAAGCCGAGGAGCGGCCGGAGGACCGGCAACGCCGTGGCCGCCTGGGAGATGATCGCGATGTTTTGCAGGGTCTGAGACGAGACCTGCCCCATGGCGTCGCCGGTGACCAACCCCAGGCGCCGGCCGCGATGGGCCACCAGGGCGCCGGCCCGGAGCATGTACCGCTTGAGGACGATCTGCCAGTTCGTCGGCCGGGCCTTCTCCCGCACGAGCTTCACCAGGGGCCCGAAGTCGATCTCGTGGAGGGCCGGCCGGTAGCCGTAGCTCCACTGCTCGGCGATCACCTTGCCGACCTTGAGCACGCCCAGGCGGTGGGCGCTCCCGGCCATGTTGCAGAACACGTAGTCGAGCTGGACGCCCCGCTTCAGCATCAGCCAACTCGCCACGGCCGAGTCGAAGCCGCCGGAGAGCAGGGAGACGGCCTGCCCCTCGACCCCCACGGGCAGGCCGCCGTAGCCGGAGACCTTGTCATGAAAGAAGTGGATGGCCTTCGGCTCGACCTCCACAAAGGCCGTAACCTCCGGCTCTGAGAGGTTGACCCGTCCCGCCCCGGCATCCAGGAGGGCCCGGCCCAGGGCGCTCTCCACCCGCGTGGAATCGAAGCCGATGCGCTCGCGCTCGCCCCGGCGGCTCGCCCGGACGGCGAAGCTCTTGCCCTGCACACCCTCGGCGAAGAATTCCACCCCCTGGGCCACGAGGTCGTCCAGGGTCGTCCACGGCCGGCGCACGACCTCCGAGACCGACTGCAGGCCGAAAACCCGGGACAGGACCTCCGCTGCCGCCGGATCGGGTGTCCGCAGGTACAGGCGGCTCCACGTCTGCTCCAGGCTGTAGGGGATGCCGTGGACCGACAGCGCGCTCTCGACGTTGGCTCCCAGCCGGCGGAGGAACCGCATGCGCGTCTTCCGCGCCTTGGTGTAGAAGTCGCCGGAGAGGCGGAGGATGAACAGGTGGTCGGACATGGGGCTCCCGCGGGGTGCGTTCAAACGCGATTCTAGCAGGGCCCTACGGCCGCCACGTCGTCACGAGCCACCACCGCGTCTCCCCCTCCAGCACCTCCACCAGGAACGGCTCGTCCAGGATCCGCGCCACCCCCAGTCGCAGATCCAGGCCGGGCAGGCGGCCGATCGGCAAGGGATCGAGCGAGAAGCGGAGCTCCAAGCCGGCGAGGGAAAGCCAGTCGCCCTTGTCCCGGCCCTGGCCCCAGAGGCGATGGCGTTCGTAGAAGACCGGGGCCGGCAGGAAGCCAAGGGTGAGCTCGGCCCGCTGCCCCTCGTGGTCCGTGCCCAGCAGGGTCCCCACGGGCAGGCCCGGCACGGCGATCCGGCCGGAGAGAGCTGTGTCGGGGAGGATCGTCACCTCCGCACCCCCGAGCTGGTACAGGTCGAAGCCGTACCCCACGTCCTCGGAGGTATTCCGGGTCCAGGACAGGCGCAGGCGCGCATCGTCGTGGCCGATCCCGAGCCGCGCCGTGCCGCCGTAGCGCAGCCAGGAAGAGGCCCCCTCGGTCCGCCCGGCCTCGGTGTGGAGGGCCAGCCCCGGCTCCAGCCGCCAGGACTCCCAGCGGCGCAGGCCGCCCCAGCCACCGGCGAGAGAGCCGATTCGCTGGTCGAGCCTCCGAACCAGGGGGCCCCGCTCCAGCTCGATCTCGTTCCACAGACCCCGGGCGGCCATCCGCAAACGGCCGCCGCTCCAGGTGCGGTCCCACCCGGCGGAGAGCTCGATCCCCCGGCGGTCGAGATCCAGGAGGTTGCCCCGCTCCGCGATGCGGAATTCCTCCGTCGGCCGCTCGGTCGACTGGAAGAGATGGACTCCCAGCTCCACGGGCCAGCCCCGGAAGGCCGCGGCGAGGGCGCCGCCCTCGGGCCATCCTCCTGCGCCGATCGATCCCAAGGCGAGCCAGTCCAACCGGCCGACCACGTCGCCGCCGCGCACGCCCAGCTCCCACACGCCGCCGTTCGAGGCCGCGCTCCCGCCCAGCAGGGCGAACAGCTCCTGGCGCCCGAGGCCATAGGGACGTCCCTCGGTCACCTCGGCCACTGCGAATGGCTCGGGGGCGGCCGGCTCTGGAGGACGGATCGCCGGGGTGAGCCCGGCGGGGAGCTCGGAGGGCGGCACCGCCGCGGCCGCCTCGGCGGGGAGGGCGAGCCTCCGCAGATCGAGGCCGTCCGGCTCCAGGGAGAGATAGAAAAAGCCGGAGCCATCCGGAGCCGGGGCCGGGGAGAAGGCTGCGCCCTGGGTGCGGGTCAGGGGGGTCGGCGCGCCCGCGCCGTCCGCGGAGAAGGCATGGAGGTCGATGAACCCCGCCTGGCCCACGACGGCGTAGACCGTGCGGCCGTCGAGGCTCCACGCCGGGGAAGCCACCGTCGCGCCCCGGGGAGGGGAAAGCTCGGTCACCCCGCCGCTCTCGAGGTCGAGGACGACCAGTCTCCAGGAGCCTTCCCGGTGCCGGGCGAAGGCCACGCGCCGGCCGTCCGGAGAGACCCGGGGCTGATCGTAGACCGTCTCGACGGAAGCCTCCGTCAGGTCCCGCGTCGCGCCGGTCGCGAGGTCCACGCGCACGATCTGGGAGAAGCCGTGCCGGTTCCGCGTCGCCGCCGCCCAGGTTCCGTCCGGCGCCGGGTCGGGGTCGCGCAGGTCCGCCTCCCGGGTGAGCCGCCGGACATTGCCCGTCTCCGGCGTCCACTGGAACAGGTCGGGGTGGAGGAAGCCCTGCGGGTCCGGCTCGAAGCGGACGAAGAGGATCGACCTGCCGTCCGGCATCCAGCGCGGCATCGTCGGCTCGATGCCGTCCCACGCGGGCAGAGTGTGGAGGCGCTTGCGGGCGATCGGGGCGGTCCGCACCGCCGGCACGTCCTCGGGATCGCGCTCCAGGATCTCCTCCCGCCGCTTCTGCCACTCCTTCTCCACCTCCTCGTCCGGCGCGGTGGAGAAGACGGCCAATTCGGCGGGATGGTCCCGGGAATCGACGACGATGGCGAGGCGCTCGCCGTCGGCCGAGAGGGCGGGGGAGCCCACACTCCAGGAGAGGTCCTGCCACAGCTCCCCTTCCCGCTCACTCCCCTTGCGCAGCCGCTCCGCCTCCAGGGCCCGCCAGGTCAGCTCGGCGCGGAAGCGGTCATAGAGGTCGGCGGGGGAATCGCCGAAGACCCCTTTGAAAGCGTCGTCGAAGCTCCGGGCCGTGCGCGCCGTCATCCGCGCCCAGAGGTTGCGAAGGCTCCCCGGCCCGGCGCGCTCCTCCAGCCACTCCAGATAGGCCGAGCCCACGAGGTAGGCCATGGAGCCCCCCAGCCAGCTCTCCGAGCCCGAAGAGAGCCGGCCATAGCTCGGGAGCTTGCCCGTCTGCGCCCACCGCCGGAGGATCGAAGCCCGCAGGTCCCCGTTCGGACGCCCCGCGCCGGTGAGCCGCCCTTCGACGACCGTGGCATACCCCTCGGTCACCCACCGGGGCGCTCCGAGAGCGATCGGTCCGGCGGGGATCAAGCGGGCGAGGAGCTGCCGCAGGGGATTGCGCGACGGCCGCAGCAGGTGGACGAGGTGGGTCTGCTCGTGAACGATGAGGAGCTCCGCCCAGTCCGCGTAGTGGCCGATGACGGACTCCGGTCCCGGAGGGCTCGTCCACAGCACCATCCGCGGCCACCCGAGGAACGGGAACGCCATGCCGTTGGCGTCGGCCACCGGGTCGGAGACCAGCACGTCCACCACCTCGGAAGGCGCATACCCCACCTCTTCGATCACCCGCTCACGGATCGATTCCAGCCGCGCCGCCGCCCTCCCGGCCCATGCCTCGGACTCCACGGGGTAGTGGACCCGGAAGTGAGGCGTCGAGAGCGTCCGCCAATCGGCGGAAGGACCCTGGGCGAGGGCGGGGAGGGGGAGGAGGACTGCGGTGAGAAAGGCCAACAGGCCACGCCGGGCCAGCGGGCCCAGGAAGCGGAGCGCCAGAGTGTAGTTGCGAATCATTCCTGTCGACTCCCCTGCGAGCGGCGGGCGGATTCTACCGCCATCTCCAGGAGATCGCTTGACCTTGGCCGGCCGTCACCGTATTTTGAGGTCACATCCGTCAGGGGGCAAAGTGTGTTGACGATCTCTGTCGATCGAAAGGTTTTCGAGAGGTTTCCCGACTTCCGGCGCGGCCTCGTCGTCGCGACGGGGGTCACGAATCATGGGGCAGATCCCGAGCTCGAGGCCCTGCTGGCCTCGGCGTCGGAGGAGGCGGCCGCCCATCCCGTCGACCTCGCAGCGGACCCGCGCATCACAGTATGGACGGAGGCGCACCGCCGGTTCGGGTCGAACCCGAACCGCTTCCCTCCGTCCCACCTGGCCCTGCGCAAGAGAGTGCAGAAGCCGGGGACCCGGCTCCCCTTCGTCAACAAGGCGGTGGCCATCATGAGCTACGCCTCCATCACGGGCGTGATCCCGGTGGGGGCCGACGACGTCGCCAAGGCGGGTCGCACGCTCGAGCTCCGGGAGGCCACGGGGGAGGAGGTGTTCTTCCCCCTGGGCCAGCCCGAAGCGCCCGAGCAGCCGGTGCCGGGAGAGGTCGTCTATCTGGCGGCTGATACCGGGGTGGTGATGTGCAGGCGCTGGAACTGGCGCAACGGCCACCTCTCGGCTCTCGGGGACGAGACCCGGGACCTCGTCTTCAACGTCGATGGCCTGGGCGAGGGAGCGGACGAACGGGTCGCGGTGATCCGCGACCTGGTGGCCAGTCTGCTGGAACGCCACTGCGGCGCCCGGGTCCTCCTCGGTCTGCTCCATCCGGACAGCCCGGTGTTTCAGGTGAGCTCGTAGGGTCCGGAGCAGCCTGGCTGCCTGAAGAGACCCTCTCCCGGAGGGGGACCGGGAGAGGGCCAGGGTGAGAACCTACACCTTCTTCGGCGGCAGATCGCGCGCCACCGGCTCGTCCTGGAACCCGTGGTGGTTGTGGCTGCCGTCGCAGAACGGCTTGTTATTGGAGGCCCCGCAGCGGCAGAGCGAAACGACCGTCCGGCCGCCGAGGCCGTAGGTGTTGCCCTGCGGGTCGAGAATCTGGAGATCCTCTCCTTCCAGGCGGAAGGGACCGTTTTTCATCACCGTGACCTTCATCGCATTCCTCCTCTCGAATCTCCTGAAGAGTTCCCTATCGGCCGGCCGGCGTCAATCCCCCTCAGAAGGGAACGGTGCGCTATCCTATGCCGCTCCGCCCCCGGGTGACGCGCCGCATGATTCCCGACGAGCCCACGACGCCTGAATCCTCCCTCCGCGCCTGGGGGGGGAGGCTGCTCAAGGCGGGGATGACCCTGCTGACGGTCTTTCTCGTCTGGTACTTCATGTCCCACAGCGACATCGAGTGGGCGGATCTCGCCACCCGGGTCGCCGAGGCGAGCCCCCTCCTCCTGACGATGGGAATGGTGCTGCTCCTCGCCCGTTTCTGGCTGTGGGATTGGCGGTTCCGGCTGGCGGCCCGGCGGGCCGTGGGGCGGAGCTCCGGGGCGTTCCTCGGCTTCTTCGTCCTCCTCGCCTCGGCCTGCCTCAACCTGGTCACCCCGGCGGTGCGCCTGGCCGGGGGATTGCTGCGGGCGCGGTACTGGGCCCGCTGGACCGGCAAGTCCTTCGGCTTCTTCTACGGAGTGGTCCTCTACGACCAAGTCGCCCACCACGTCACCATGACCGCCTGCACCTGGATCACCCTCATCGCGGCGGCCTACGCCCTGGACCGGCCCTGGCTGGGGACGGCGGCGCTCGCGGCTCTGGCAGGAGTGGTGGTCTGGCTCGCTGTGTGGACCCGGCGGAGGAAGTCGGCGGAGGCCCACCCCTTGGTGGGCTACCTGGCGCGCCGGGCCGAGCGGGCCGAAGGCAAGCTCCAGCGCTTCTTCGTCCATGGCCACGAGGCGGTCGGGGTGTTTGTCCGGCTTCTCTCCCATGTCCCCCTTCGCCCGCAGGTGGCCGCCCTCGGGGCGACCTATTTCTTGGTGAACGCCGCCGCGCAGTGGATGATGTTCCTGGCCATGGGCCTCCCCGTGGACCCGCTGGTCGTCATCGCGGTGGTGGCCCTGGGCAATGCCGTGGGCACGCTCAGCGGCACCCCGGGAGGACTCGGCACGACCGAGCTGACCATGGTGGCCTCCTTCGAGGCGCTGGGGGTCGACGAGGTCGCCGCCGCCGCCGGCACGCTCCTCTTCCGCGGCCTCCACTACGCCGCCGTGCTGGGGATCGGCCTGCCGGCCCTGGCCTTGCTGGAGATGCGGAGGGGAGAGAGTGGTGAAGGCCCCCCGGAGAGCACCTCTTTATAGGATGGGCTTGAGGAGCGGATGACCATGGACGACACCCTGCTTCGCCTCCGCAAGGAGGAGTTCCCGATCACAGAGCGCTGCGTCTACCTCAACCACGCGGCCTCGGCGCCGCTCCCCCGACGGACGGTCGCACGGTTGACAGCCTTGGCCGAAGCGGCCTCTCTGCAGGGGGACCGGGCCTGGTTCGACCGGGTGGCCGAGATGGAGCGGGTGCGCGGGCTTGCCGCCCGGCTGCTCGGCGCGAAGGAGACCTGCGAGGTGGCCTTCGTCGAGAACACCTCCACCGGCCTCTCCTGGGTGGCCGAGGGATTCCCCTGGCGGCCGGGGGACAACGTGGTCGGCGCCGAGCTGGAGTTCTCCTCGAACGTCTACCCGTGGATGCGCCTGGCCGACTACGAGGTGGAGTACCGGCTGGTGCCGGAGCGGGACGGCCGGATCGATCCGGACGAGCTCCTGGGCCTCGTCGACGACAACACCCGCATGGTGGCCCTCTCCTGGGTCCAGTACGCCAGCGGCTTCCGCTCGGACCTCGCTCGGATCGGGCGGGCCTGCCGCGAGCGGGGAGTCCTCTTCGTGGTGGATGTGATCCAGGGCCTCGGGGCGCTCACCCTGGACGTCGAGCGCGACTGCGTGGACGTCGCCGTTGCGTCCACCCACAAGTGGCTCCTGGGACCGGAGGGGACCGGCCTGTTCTACATCTCCCAGCGGGTGATCGACCACTTCCGCCCGTTGCGCGCAGGCTGGCGCTCCACGCGCATCCCCTTCCAGTGGAAGGATTATGACCTCACCTGGAACGAGGGAGCCAAGCGCTTCGAGAGCGGCAGCATGAATGGCTACGGCCTCGGCGCCCTGGGCGCGTCCCTGGAGGTCCTCCTCGAAGCCGGCCTGGACGCCGTGAAGCGGCAGGTCCTCGCCCTGGCGGACCGGACGGCCCGGGGCCTCGAGGAGCGCGGCTTCCAGGTCGTCAGCTCCCGCCGCCCCGGCGAGACCTCCGGCATCGTCGCCGCCACCCACCCCGACCTCGAGCCCAGAGATCTCGTCAAACGCCTTGGCCAGCAGGACATCGTCGTGGCCGCCCGGGCGGACCGCTTCCGCGTCTCTCCCCACTTCTACAACACGGAAGAGGAGATCGACCGGATGCTGGCGGCGCTGTAAGAAAGTAAAGACTTTCCCGAAATTGTTTCCCATCCCTTCCCTCCAGGGTTGGGCGGATGCCTCTTTTCTCACCACGCGGCACCGCCGCCGGAAACGAACATATCATTCCTTAAGGATAAATCGCAATGTGATGTAAATGGAACATATATTGCAGTTTCTTTGACATAGTGACGGATTGTCCGTGACATTTGTGCAACGGAGGGCATTTGGCCCCTCGTTGAACATGGAGGAAGAAGTCATGCTCAGTCCCCCTCGTCGAGTCCCTCGATCCCCCCTCCTGCTCCTCCTGCTCCTCGCTCTGGCCATGCCGGGGCCCACCGCGGCCCAGACCTGCGCCCGAACCCTGACGGCCCGTGTCGTGGCGTTCGACCAGGTCTGGTTCTGGAACCGCCTGGGCGCGGTCGAGCCCCAGGGGATGATGTTCGCCCTGGAGCGCGACGTGATCCAGAACGGGCTTGGCGCGCAGCTCCGGCCGGACAAGCGCCCGCGGCCCATCGTGCTGCGCATGAACGTGGGCGACTGTCTGCAGATCCATTTCACCAACCTGCTCCAGTCCTTCCGGGTGGACGACAACCAGTCCAACACCCGCCAGGCGTCGATCCATGCCGTGGGGATGCAACTGGTGACCTCGTTCCTGGACGACGGCTCCTACGTCGGCCAGAACCCCAGCAGCGTGCCCAGCCCGGGGGACGACGAGATCTATACGTTGTACGCCGCGCGGGAGGGAGAGCACCTCCTCTACAGCGCCGGCGCCACCAACGGCGGTGAGGGGGACGGCGGGCACGTCAGCAACGGCCTCTTCGGCGCCATCATCGTCGAGCCTGCCGGCTCCCGCTGGTACAGGAGCCAGGTGACCCGGCAGGACCTCGAGCACGCGACCACGGGGACCACGCCGAACGGCTTCCCGATCATCAACTACGAGGCCCGCTACCCCGCGGGCCACCCCCGTGCGGGCCTGCCGATCCTCAACATGCTGGACGGCACCGAGATCGTCCACACGGACCTGACCGCCGTCATCACCGGCTCGCTTCCGAGCAGCGGCGGGCGGTTCCCGGCCGGGACCTTCCCGCCGAACGTCTTCACCCTCCCCGACCGGGAGCAGCCGTTCCGCGAGTTCGTGACCATCTACCACGACGAGATCGGCGCGGTCCAGGCGTTCCCCGTGTTCGAGGACAACGTCCTCCAGCACACCCTGCACGGCGGCCGGGACGCCTTCGCCATCAACTACGGCACCGGCGGCATCGGCGCCGAGATCTACGCCAACCGCATCCGCGTCGGCCCCATGCACGACTGCGGCGAGTGCAAGTTCGAGGAGTTCTTCCTGACCTCCTGGGTGGTGGGGGACCCGGCCATGATCGTCGACGTGCCGGCCAACGCCCCCTGCATGGTCTCCACCCAGAGCCCGAACACCGTCAGCAACCAGACCTCCGGCTTCAGCTCCAACGTGAGCAACCTGCGCAACGGCACCCCCTGCACCCCCAGCACCGGGCCCAAGGCGACCAAGGCCTTCTTCCCGGACGACCCCTCGAACGTCTACCACAGCTATCTCAACGACCACACCAAATTCCGGGTGCTCCACGCCGGACCCAAGGAGCACCACATCCACCACCTGC
Organism: Thermoanaerobaculia bacterium; assembly: GCA_035633875.1. Classification (GTDB taxonomy): domain Bacteria; phylum Acidobacteriota; class Thermoanaerobaculia; order Multivoradales; family UBA5704; genus DATARR01. Next base: position 6,735 of record DASQEB010000398.1, on the reverse strand, counting down.
ACGCCCACCAGTGGCTCTTTTCCGCCGACAGCGACAAGTCCTCCTATCTCGACAGCCAGGCCCTCGGCCCGGGCTCTTCGTTCACCGCCGAGATCGCCTACGAGGGGGGCGGCCACCTGAACAAGACGGTGGGGGACTCGATCTTCCACTGCCATTTCTATCCCCATTTCGCGCAGGGCATGTGGTCGCTCTGGCGCGTCCATGACGTGCTGGAGAAGGGGACCCGGCTCAACTCCGTGGGCCAGCCCATCGAGGAGTCGGGCAACCGCGCGCTGCCGGACGGGGAGATCTCCCAGGGAACTCCCATCCCGGCGATCATCCCGCTGCCCGGCAAGCCCATGCCGCCGCTGCCCGGGGCGAACGTCCACATCTCCCAGGGGCAGGCCCAGATCTCCGGCGCCGGCAACCCGGGCTATCCCTTCTTCATCCCCGGGATCGCCGGCCGTCGGCCGCCCAAGCCGCCGCTCGACACGATCGACGACGGGGGCCTCCCACGGCACGTGATCTCCCAGGTCATCGGCTATGTCGAGGCGCACGACCGGCTCGACTGGCACAAGGAGCTGCGGGTCGCCCAGGCCCAGTGGCTCCCTGAGGCGGGCACGGCCGTGGAGCAGGCGGCCATGTCCTTCCACGAGCAACGCCAGCACGGGACCTGCCGCCCCAACGGCACGTGCGACGGGGCGACCGCGGTCAAGTTCATCACCAACGGGCGGCCGCGCGTGGCCGGCGCCCCCTACGCCGACCCCTGCGTGCGGGCCAACGGCACGGCCGTCACCGCCTTCCGGCGCTACAAGGGGGCGGACATCGAGGACGATGTCAAGATCAACAAGGCCGGCTGGCACTTTCCCCAGCAGCGCTTCTCCGCCCTCTGGCAGGACGTGAACGCGTTCCTGGGCCTCGCCGGCAGCCCCAAGAAGACCCCCGAGCCCCTCTTCTTCCGCGCCAACAGCGACGAGTGCATCGAGTTCTGGTTCGCCAACCTGGTGCCGAAGGAGTACCTGCTCGACGATTTCCAGGTCCGCACGCCCACCGACGTCCTGGGCCAGCACATCCACCTGGTGAAGTTCGACGTCACCTCCTCGGACGGCGCGGCCAACGGCTTCAACTACGAGGACGGGTCCTTCAGCCCCGGCGAGGTCCGGGAGCGGATCACGGCCATCCGCCGATTCAACAGTTGCCTCCCCTCCGACCCGCGCAACGGCACCCTCGACTGCCCGCTGGCCGAGACGCATCCCTTCTTCGGCGTGGGTCCGGATCGGGACGGCGACGGCCAGGGCGACTGGATCGGCGCCCAGACCACCGTCCAGCGCTGGTACGCCGACCCGGTCCGCGACAATGCCGGCAACGACCGGACCCTGCGCACCGTCTTCACCCACGACCACTTCGGCCCCTCGACCCACCAGCAGGCCGGCCTCTACGCCGGTCTGGTCATCGAGCCCGCGGGCTCCCTCTGGTACCACAACGAGACCGGGGTCCAGTTCCCCGATCCCAACCGGACCGACGGCGGCCCCACCACCTGGCAGGCGGTGATCGATCCGCCCAGCGAGCCCTCCTACCGCGAGTTCCTCCTGGAGTTCGGCGACTTCCAACTCGCCTACGAGGCGGACAGCGCGCCCTGCCGGTTCGACGAGAACCTCCTCGCCTTCCGCTGCGACGATCCGGACGACGCCATCAACCCGCCGGGGCGCCGGGAGGTCGGCATCCCCGACCTGCTCGCGCGGCCGGTCAACTGCCCCACCAAGGACGGCAGCCCGGGCCCCCCGCCCCCCTGCCCCGAGATCATCTCGGCCGACGACCCGGGCACCATGTCGATCAACTACCGGCAGGAGCCCATCGCCTTAAGGGTGCGCAACCCCTCCACCAACTCCCAGGCGGCGGGCCAGGCGGGCGACCTCTCCTTCGCCTTCTCCAGCAGCCCGACCATCACCCGGGCGGACCCGGCGTTCAACGTCCAGCCCACCTTCTACCCGGCCCTGACCAGCGACCTGAACGGCAGGGACCCCTTCACGCCGCTGCTCCGCACGTACGAGAACGACCGGGTGCAGGTGCGGATCCTCGTCGGGTCCCACGAGGAGGGCCACAACTTCAGCATCCACGGGGTCAAGTGGCTGTTCGAGCCGTCGGAGCCAAACTCCGGCTTCCGCAACAGCCAGATGATGGGCATCTCCGAGCACTTCGAGTTCATCGTGCCGCAGATCGTCAAGAAGCCGTCCGGCGACGCCGTCGACCGCCTGTGGTCCGCCGGCTCCTCGACGGACGACTACTGGAACGGGATCTGGGGGCTGCTGCGGGCCTACACCGGCCTGCGGAACGATCTCTACCGCCTGCCGGACAACCCCAACGGCCGCGCTGACGTCGACCCCAGCTCGATCGGCGCCTTCGACTTCTCCTGTCCCAAGAACGTCCCTTTCCGCGACTTCGACGTCTCGGCCGTGGCCGCGAGCACGGCCCTGCCCAACGGCCGTCTCGTCTACAACAGCCGGGACGACAACGGCTTCCTGCCGCTCTACGACCCCACCGCCATCGTCTACGTCCGCTCGGGCGACCTCGACGCCAACGGCAAGGTCGTGCCGGGTCTCAGCATCCGGATGGAGCCGCTCATCCTACGCGCCCGGGCCGGCGAGTGCATCCGGCTCACCCTGCGCAACCGGCTCCCGGCAACACCGTTCGACCTCAACGGCTACAACACCCTTCCCGCGATCGTCGAGGGCTTCAACGCCAACGACATCAAGCCGTCGGTCAACGTGGGCCTGCACCCGCAGCTCCTCTACTACGACGTCAGTCGCTACGACGGGGCCAACATCGGGGTCAACCCGGTCCAGACCGTGGCGCCCGGCCACTTCACCACCTATCAGTGGTACGCCGGGGACGTCACGATCAACGACGCGACCGGCGCCGTCACCGCCACCCCGATCGAGTTCGGCGCCACCAACCTGATCTCCTCCGACCGCATCGAGCACGCGAGCAAGGGGGCGATCGGAGCGCTGATCATCGAGCCCGCGGACGCGGCGATCACCGAGCACAACCCCCTGCGGCGCTCCGAAGCGGACATCACCAGCTCCATCGGCGGGAACTACCGCGAGTACGTTCTCCTCTTCCAGAACGACATCAACATGCGGACCGAGGAGTCGATCGGCCAGGGGTGCGACCCGGGCTTCGTTCCGCCCCCGGGCGGGGACTGGCCGGTGGAGAACCTCGGCTGCATGGAGGACCCGGAGGACACGGGCCAGAAGGCGATCAACTTCCGGACCGAGCCGCTGTGGAAGCGCATGCAGCACTCGCCCGGCACGGACTTCAGCTTCACCGACATCTTCAACTGGCACGGCGTGTTCTCCAACACCAAGGTCCTCGGTGACCCGGTGACGCCGGTCTACCCCGTGCCCGCGGGGACTGACGTCCGCTTCCGCATCCTCATGCCGGGCGGGCACTCCCGCAACATCGTCTTCGCCCTCCACGGCCACGTCTGGGACAAGGAGCCCTACGTGCAGAATTCCACCCGGCTCGGCCGCAACGGCTTCTCCTTCTGGGAGGGCGCCCGCATGGGCCATGGCCCGAGCAACCACTTCGACGCCCTGCTCCGCTCCGGCGCGGGCGGCGCGTTCGGCATCACCGGCGACTACCTCTTCCGCGACCAGACCGGCCCCGGCGTCGACAACGGCCTCTGGGGCATCCTGCGGGTCACCAACTGACACCCGCCCTCCGGCGGCGGTCCTTCGGGACTGCCGCCGGCTTCATTTCACGACCTCCCACCGGCCACCTCTTGCCGGTCCCAAGTGACGAATCTCCCCGGCGCGCTTCATCTGGTTGAGATGGTATCTGATGCCATCACGGGTCAGTCCCAGTGCAACGGCCAACTCTTGCTGCGAGACCTCCGGGTTCGCCAGGATCAGGGACATCAACTGGCTCTGGATGGAAATTGGGGTAGTGATTGGGGTAGTGATTGGGGTAGTGATTGGGGTAGTGCCCTTGTCCTGTTCCAGGGCAGCGGCTTGCAGATGCACAGGGTTGGCCCGGAAGGTCAGCATCAGGCCTGCCATGCCGAAGTCGTAGACCGGCGGCTCGATCCCGTGCTCCCGGCACTCGCGGTGGATCTTCTCGACGCCACGCCCCCAGGATTCGATGTAGCCGGCCCGGAAGAAGGCGTTGGCGAGCAATGGGTTGAAGGGGCAGGACGGGTGTTTGCCCAGCAGCTTTTCGAGCGTCCAGCTTTCCGGCAGATCGCCGGGGTTCCAGAGGACGATCCGATCATCGTACACGCTGATCTGGATCGGGATGCCGCTGCTATAGTCCTTGTGCACCACGGCGTTGAGCAGGGCCTCGCGCAGTGCGGCGTCGGGGAAGAGGAAGGTCTCCCGCCGCTGCAAGCCCTGGTAGCTGATGTAGGCCTTGAGGTACTTCGTGTGCAGCAGCTCGATCGTCTTCTCCACCTGCTCGAAAAGGCTCCCGTGCACCTCGTCCTGATAGCGGAGGTCGTCATCCGTCACGAAGAAGCCGATCTTGATCCAGGCACCGCTTACATACTGCTCAGGGCGATCGGAGAACAGCAAGCAGGCCGCGCGTTTGAGACCATGCCTTTCGATCAGCTCCAGGTTGCCAAGGATGACCTCCCGGCTGTCGCGTAAGACCACCCGGTCCATGCGCCCGCTCTCGGTGGCTCTTTGCTTGAACAGCCGCAAGGCCGCGGCGCTGCAGGACCGCACGGTGAAAGAGGGCTCCGGCGCGTCATCCCAGTGGCGTCCGCGTTTCTTCAGCAAGAACCGCTCCAAGGCCGCCCCCTTCAGCTCCTGCTTGGTGCTGCCGCTGCGGTAGTGGTATTCGCCCTTGTAGCTGATGGGGCTGGGATATGGCTCGACGCGGATCTCGATCAGGTCCTTGCCCTTCTCTCGCCGCAGGCTCACGTCCGCCATGATGCCGAGGATGTCCCGCACCTTGTTGGGGATCTCCTCCATGAGCCTTCCGGCATCCTCGACACCGACGGCCACACCCCGGTCATTGCGCCCGATGACCAGGGTGCCTCCCTCCGCGTTGGCGAAGCCGCAGATCCACCGCAGGTAGTCGTCACGCCAGGAGCTCTTCCATTCGACCTGCTGGCCCTCCTTCATGAAGACGAGTCCTCCCGGCCGGCGGCTCCTCTGGCGTGGGGATCGCCGGAGACGACGACATGATCTCGCCCATGGATACGGCTCATCGGGTCTCCTCTTGTCGGGAGACTATTATGGCACGGACAGGCTGATCTACGTCGTCTTAGGCGGGTACACCCCATCAGGAACCCACCCGGCCGCCTGCTCCCAAATGACTACGGCCCGGCCCACGTGGAGGTCTGTGCACCAAGAGGACGCGCATCCCGACTGGTCCGGCGTCCTTTCCAACACCAAGGTCCTGGGTGATCCGGTGACGCCGGTCTACTCCGTGCCCGCGGGGACCGACGTCCGCGTCCGCATCCTCATGCCCGGTGGGCACTCCCGCAACATCGATCAGACCGGCCCCGGCGTCGACAACGGCCTCTGGGGCATCCTGCGCGTCACGAGTCCGTAGCCAGACCCCCCGGGCGGCGGTCCTCTGGGCCGCCGCCACCTTCGCTCAGTTTTCAAAAGTCCCCTAGCGTCATTCCACCATCTCCCAATGTCCACCTTTACGGGGGCCAACGTAGCGAAGTCGCCCCTCCCTCCCTCGCCAATTTGGCGGCCGCTCGTTCTACGGCCCTCAGCGACCTGCCGATTTCCCCCGTCACTTCGGCCAGGGTCCTGTGCGGATTTGCCCTTAGCAGCTCGACGACCCTGTCCGGCGTTTCACCGGCGTTTCAACCGGCGTTCTGTCTGTGACTTCCCCGGCGACCTCGGGGCCGGCAGGAAGCGAGTGTTCCGACAGATCGAAACTCCACAACGGCTCTGTCCTGATTCGAGAGTCCGGCCGAGCGCGCTGTCCGATGGGCGCCAGCCGCTGGACGAGCGGACCAGGGAGACGGTCCCCTTCACTGGATAGCGGGTGGCCTCGATGATCTCGCCCGTGGGCTCGATCCGCAGAGCCATCGGGGAGGAGCTTGACGAGCGGAGCGAGACAGCGTCTATACTATGCACATAGATTGTACGTCAAGCGGCTCGTCCTGCATTCGGCAGGAGGGGATGCGAAGCGGAGCCTTTCAGGAAGGTGCAGGGATAGGGCGTGCCTCGCGCCATGCGGAGGCGGGCCCCGCTCCGTGGGGAATGTCGCATTCCCCGCCAATCGAGGGCCGTTCCCCAGAGTGAACGAAGCATTCCCCAGGGGAAAGAGACAGCTCGATCAATTCGCATAACGTTCCCCAGAGGGAATGGCAGCGCGCGGAGGCTCGACGGCGCATTCCCCGGCCGCACAGGGGCATTCCCCAAGGGGAATGATCTTCCCGAACCGGGGAACGGCGCGTGGAGCGGTGTCGCGGCCTCATTCCCCGGACGTCACGAGGCATTCCCCGTAGGGAACGTGGCGGCGCAAGCGGGGAATGGCAGCGGGAGACGGTGGAATGCGGCGGGAGAGCGGGGAACGTCCCGCGAGAAGCGGGGAATGAGACGCGAGAGCAGGGGAACGTGGCGCGGAAGGGAGGGGGAGATCCGTCGAGACGGATGCAGCAGGCTCTGTGACAACTGAAAGACTTCCCCCGGGCTTACCGGCCCGGCGCGGGAGGCGTCCATGCGGCGCGCCCCGCCTGCGCGGGGGGGGGCGGGAGCGTGCCGCGCATCCCCGCGGGAGCGCTCCCGCAGG
>DASQEB010000397.1:0-4571 GCA_035633875.1 Thermoanaerobaculia bacterium | reverse complement strand
CGAGGTCGTCGCGCCGGTGCCGGTGGATCTGGCGGAGCTGATCGCTGCGGCCGGGCTCGCTATGGAGTGAGCTGGCCCGTGGGGACCACCTCCTTGGCGAGGCCCGGGGCGGACCAGAGGAGCCTCGCCATGGCGCCGCCGATGTTCTCATAGAACTCCATCCGGATGTCGACCTGCTGCCCGGCGGCCAGGTTGATCGTGCCGCTGTTTTCCGTCGGCGCGTGGTCGGTCCAGTTGTCGACCACCAGGACGCCGTTGACCCAGAGGCGGACGCCGTCGTCGCTCACCGTGTAGAAGGTGTGGGTGCCGGTGACCTTGGCCTGGATCTTCCCGGTCCAGCGGACGCTGAAGGTGTTGATGTCGATGCCGCTGGCGGGGCTCCCCGTGCCCCAGTCGAAGTTGACGTTGGGATCGATACGGGAGACGGTCGTTCCGGTGAAGTTGATGTTGTCGTAATAAATCGCCGAGAGGCCGGTCCCGGCAGGAGGCGGAGGCGGCGGTGGAGGCGGTGGCGTGGAGCCCGCGGGGAAGAGCCGGGCCTGGGGCACCACCTGCTTGGGCAAGCCGGTGGCGGACCAGAGGAGCCGGGCCACGGCGCCGCCGGCGTTTTCGTAGAACTCCATCCGGATGTCGTACCTCTGCCCGGCGGTGAGATTGATCGTGCCGCTGTTTTCGGTGGGCGCGTGGTCGGTCCAGTTGTTGATCACCAAAACGTTGTTGACCCAGAGCCGGACTCCGTCGTCGCTCACGGTGTAGAAGGTGTGCGTGCCGGTGACCGCGGCCTGGACCTGGCCGGTCCAGCGGGCACTGAAGGTGTTGACGCCGATCGCCGGGGCCGGGCTGCCGGTGCCCCAGTCGAAGTCGACCCTGGGATCGACGCGCGAGACGGTGGCGCCGGTGAAGTCCATGCTGTCGTAGTAGATCGCGGAGAGCCCGGTGCCCGTAGTGCCGCTCCCTGGAGCATAGGTGGCGGTGTAGGTCGTGTTGCTCGCCGGGGTGGTGATGTCGTGGGTGGCCGCGCCGCCGTCGGACCAGGACTGGAACTCGTAGGTTGTGCCGCCGGAGGTCTGCGGGGAGACGACGCCCAAGGTGCGGATGATGCCCACGACGCCCTGGACCGAGTGGGGTGTGGCCACCGGCTGGCCGTCGAGGGTCACCTGGAGACCGCTCGGGGAGGCGGCGAGGGTGAGGGTCACCTTGCGCGGCACGACGTCCACGAACGTGGAGTGGGTGAGGCCGCCCGAATCCCGGACCGTGAGGCGGATGCGGTACCAGACGTTGGCCGAGGTCTCGCCCGTCCGCGGAATGGTGAACGAGCCGCCGGTCGAGCCGCTCGTGGCAGGGACGAACGGATGGGTGTGGGTGTCGTGGTGGAAGTCCACCTGCCAGGTGAAGGCGCCGGGTGGGAGCGCCCCGTCCTCCGGGTCGGTGCCGGTGCCGGCGTAGTTGATCGTGTCGCCCGCGCTGTAGAGGGTGTTGTTCGCGGGGGCGGTGATCGTGGCCTGGGGCGCGCTGTTCGCGGTCACGGTCAGCGTCGCGTCGTTGCTGGTGGCACCCCCGAAGGAGTTCGTGACCACCACGTCGAAGACCGCTCCGTTGTCCGCCAGGGTCGTGGCGGGCGTGGTGTAGGTCGCGGCCGTGGCGCCCGGGATGTTGGCGGCGTTCTTCCGCCACTGGTAGGAGAGCGGCGGGGTGCCCGATACGGCGACGCTGAAGGTGGCGGTCCGGCCGGCCGGGACGGTCTGGTCCACCGGATGGGTGGTGATCCGCGGCGCCTGGCTCGCGGTGTACTGGATCCGGTAGACCGCGCCGATGCCGCGGGCCAGGTAATAAAGGCTGCCGTCATCAGTGACCCTGAGGTCGACGGGGGACGAGATGCCGGTGGCAAAGCCGGTGGCGGTGTTGGTGGCCGGGTCGAGCCGGCGGATCCAGCCGCTGCAGAAGTCGGCGAAGAAATATTTGCCGACGTACTCGGCCGGGAACACCGCCGTTTGCGGGTTGTAGAAGGCGCCGCCGGTGATGGCGCAGCCGGTCGTGGAGGTGCTGCCGTGGCCGTACCAGTGGATCGGCCCGCGGAACCGGGAATCGGACGTTGGGCCCTCGGTGGTGGGCCAGCCGTAATTGGAGCCGGCGATGCCGTCGTTGATCTCCTCCCAGGTGCTCTGCCCGACGTCGTTGATGAACATCCGGCCGGTGCCGGGCTGGAAGGAGAAGGTGTACGGGTTGCGGAGCCCCAGGGCCCAGATCGCGCGGTTGACCCCGGTGGCGGTGGAGAAGAAGGGGTTGTCGGTGGGGATGGAGCCGTCCTTGTTGATGCGCAGGATCTTGCCGAGGAGATTGCCCAGGGTCTGGGAGTTGGACGCGGTCGCGTTCTCGCCGGTGGCGATGTAGAGCTTGCCGTCCCGGCCGAAGTGCAGGGCGCCGCCGTTGTGGTTCGTGGCGCTCGTCAGGTTGTTGAGCTCCAGGATGATCGTCTCGCTCCCTGGCACGGCCGTGTCGCCGGACGCGGTGAAGCGGCTGACGCGGTTGTGGATGGCCGGCGTAGTGGCCGTGTAGTAGACGTAGACCCACTGGTTCGTCGCGAAGTCCGGATCGAAGGCCACGCCGAGGAGCCCGCGCTCGCCAGAGGAGTTGACCGTCACGGTGAGGAACGGCGTAGGCAGGAGCGCGCCGTTCTTGATCACCCGGAGCTGCCCCCCCTGCTGGGTGACGAACAGCCGGCCGTCCGGCGCGAAGGCCATGGCCGTGGGATTCGAGAGTCCGTTGGCGACCAGGGTTTCGGTGAAGCCGGTGGGGAGGGTGGCGGCGGCTGCGGCGGACGCCGTGAGCATCCAGACGGTCAGGAGGAAGGCGAGACGTCGTGGCCCGTGGTGGTTTCCCTGGATCATGCTGAGCTCCTCGTGGGTAGGGAACAGGGAGGTTGTGGCGCTGTGGAAAGAACGAGGGCCGGAATCGGGGGATGCGCAAGCGCGCACGTCCGACCTCGGGGCCGCAGTGTGACCCGGACCCGCAGATTTTTCAAGGCCGGCTCTCAGGGCCTGACCGGTTCCACATCTGTGACGAAGTAGTCCGTCTCTCCGAAGCAGGTGGTGGGAATCCCCATGTGCTGCTCGTAGTGGAGCCGCACGCGCTGCCCCATGCTCTGATTGATGCGCTCGGCGACGCGATCGTCACGCACGGTGAAGCGGAAGATCTCCGGCATGGCGCCGGGGAGGTTCACCATGGCGAGCTCCCCCTCCCAGGTCTTGCAGACCCACCCTTTGCGGGAGAACTTCTGCACGAAGCCCGCGCGCTCGCCTTCCGAGTAGTCGAAGCTGAGGGCGATCCAGACGTAGAGCGCGAAGAGGAGGATGGGAATGAGGAGGACGAGGAGCAGGATCAGCTTTCCGCGGCCCCTGCGGCGGCGGGGGGCTGGCTCCGGCGGGCTGGCTGGGGACTGGTCATCCGTGGTCATGTTTCCCTCCCTCGCGTGTCGATATTCTCCTGCGAAGATTATTCCATGATGGTCGTCCTCCTCTGCCCGGACCGCGATTGCCACGCCCCCCTGGAGCGGGGGGAGCGTCGGTGGCTCTGCGCGCGGGGGCACTCCTTCGACGTCGCCCGGAGCGGCTACTGCAACCTCCTCCAGCCGCAGGACCGGCGCTCGCGCCAGCCGGGCGATCCAAAAGAGGCGGTGGCGGCGCGGCACCGGTTCCTGGAAGCCGGGCACGATGCGGCGTTCCTCCGGGAGCTGATCGCCACGGTCGAGTCTCTGCCGCTGCCGGAGCATCCGGCGATCCTCGACGTGGGCTGCGGAGAGGGCCACCACCTCGCGGCCGTCGCCGCCGCCCTCGGAGCCGAGGCCCACGGCATCGACATCTCCGTTCCCGCGATCGACCTCGCCGCCCGGCACCACCCCGGGGCCACCTGGATCGTCGGCAACGCCGACCGGTTCCTCCCGTACGCGGACGGCTCCTTCCACCTCGCCATGTCCCTCACGGCGCGGATGAACGCGCCGGAGCTCCGCAGGGTGCTCGCCCCCGAAGGGCGGCTCCTGGTCGCCGTTCCCGGGGAAGACGACCTCGTGGAGCTGCGCGAGGCCGTGCTGGGCGAACGGGTCCTCCGCAACCGCGTGGACCGGACGGTGGCGGCGTTCTCGGGAGCCTTCGGATTGGAGACCCACCGCACCGTGCGCACCGTCGAGCGTCTGGGCGCGGAGGCGATCCGGGACGTCCTCGCCTCGACGTACCGGGGCGGCCGGGAGAGCCGGCGGGGGCGGGTGGAGGAGTTGGGGGAGATGGAGGTGACGATGAGCCGGGATCTCCTCACGTTCCATCCAAGGGATTGACGCCCTCCCCGACGCGTTATAAACCTGCCGGATTAAATGTCGTCCTGATCCGGCAACCGGGCACGGTTACGCGTAGAGACGCCCCAGTCGGTCAACGACACCGTTCCGGAGGCCACGGGGACGGCGGGGCGTCTCCGGAGGGCAAGATCGCCCTGCTGTGGCAATCCGTCTGGAGGCGATCCGGGATTGGCGCACCGGACGGGGGCATCTCCCTCAGCCGGAACGGAAAACCAGGAAACGCCTC
>DASQEB010000396.1:0-1732 GCA_035633875.1 Thermoanaerobaculia bacterium | reverse complement strand
CGGTGACCGCGGCAAGGATGAGAGCGAGCTGCCGGAACCGCCGGCGCAGGCTGGCCAGCACCAGACGGGCGATCATGCCGTGGCCCTCTTCAAGATCTCGGCGGGATAGCGCTCCAGGGCGCGCAGCACCGGAGCGAGGCTCGCCAGCACGGCAACCAGGAGCCCAAGGAGAACGGCGAACGGCAGGAGCACCGGCATCCAGGGGACGGAGACGCCCAGGGCCAGGCTCCCCAGGAGCCTGCCGCCGGCGAGTCCGAGGAGCCCCCCGGCGAGCCCGCCCAGGCCGCCCAGCAGCGCGGCCTCCGACAGGAAGAACAGGACCACGCGGCTGCGCGGCGAGCCGATCGCCACCATCAGGCCCGCCTCCAGCCGGCGCTCCAGCACCGTGGCGGTCATCGCCGCGGTCACGCCCACGGCGGCTCCCGCCAGGGCCACCACCGCGAGAGCCAGCAGCACGCCCTGGAGGCGCTCCAGAATGTCCGCCGTGGCCGAAGTGACGCCGTAGAGGATCCGCGCCTCGGCCTGGGGCAGGGCTTCGCCGATCTGGAAGGCGATGGAGGAGGGGTAGGCCGTGCAGTACCAGGCGTCGTACTCCTCGGGGGTCATCCGCCGGGGATCGCGCTTCAGGTTCTCGCTTTCGGGATTGGTCAGGGCGAAGACCTCGGCCCGGGTGAAGCGGCCCGGCTGGGCCGCAAGCCGCTGGACCATGGCGATCGGCGTGAAGGCATGCTCCTCCTCCTCTCCGCCGCTCGTCAGGACGCCGGCCACCCGGAGCCCTTCGCCCCTGCCTCCCAGGATGGCCCGGAGCTCGCCCCCGGCCGCGAGGCCGAGCCGCTCGGCCAGCCGGCGGCCGAGCACGACCTCGCCCTCGCCGGGCCAGCGTCCTTCCACCTTCAGCGTGGGGCGGACGGCGGGCAGGCCCGTGCGCCACCCCGGCTCCATCTCGTGGTCGAACCAGGTTCCTACCAGCGGCGCCACCACCCCGCCCGGCTCCAGCCGCACGCGCAGAGGGAAGGTCGGCGCGATCGCCACGATGTTGTTGCGCCAGAAGATCTTGCGAACCGCGGCCAGATCCGCCACGGGCAGGGTCTCCCGCCCCGCGGCCGGCACCACCTCGAGGTTGGCGCCATAGGAGCCCATCTCCGCCGCGAGCCGGTCCCCGGACGCGAGCATCACCTCGGCGAGGGCCGTGGCCCCCAGGGTGCCGAGGGCTACGGCGGTGACCGCCAGGAGCTTCCTTCGGGTCCCCCGGCGCAGCGATTCCACGAGCAGGCGGGTGTACATCGTCGCGAACCTATCCGGCGTGGCCTGCGTGACTCCCGCCACCCCCGGCGAAGATCGCCGCACCGGCCGCGAGGTCGGATCCCGACAACACGAGGGCATCCCCCTCTACCCGGGAGGGGAGCGGAATCGGATTGCACCCGCCCTTCTGGCCGATGCTCGGCGGATAGATGGCCGAGCCGCAGTGGAGGCAGGTGACGCTGAGACCGTCCTGCCAGTACCCCCGCGTGCCGCAGATCTCGCAGGCGTCGAAGGCGGTGGCGATCTCGCCCCCCTCCTCCACGGGAATGGCGAAGAAGCGCACGGGCGTCCCGTCAATCGTGACGGCGAACCGCTGGAGGACCGTACCCCGGAAGGTTGAGAGCGGAATGCGCACCGCGCCGTCCGCACCCCGGTCGACCGGCGTAGCCGGGGAGAGGGCCGCCGGCGGCTGCGCGTAGACGAACCCGAA
>DASQEB010000395.1:0-4088 GCA_035633875.1 Thermoanaerobaculia bacterium | reverse complement strand
CTCCCCCTCCTGCCGGGGGTCCACCTCGCGGACCACCCGGGCGATGGCGACGGGCTCTTCGGAGCCCGGCAGCCGGACGGCGGGCAGCTCCTCGAGGGTGAAGGCGCGGGCGATCAGCGGGCGGCTGGCCGCGGTCACCAGGATCCCGCCGGCGGGCGCCAGATCCTGCAGTCCCGCGGTGATGTCCAGGAGGGGGCCGGGCTGGAGCGTCGCCTCCTGACCCGGGCGGATCGAGACCACGGCGAGCCCGGTGTGGACGGCGATGCGGAGGCCAAGCCGCGGTCTCCCCCAAGGGAGGCCCGAACCGATCTCGCCGCTCCGGGCGGCCAGCTCGCGAGCCGCCTGGACGGCGCGCCAGGCGTCGTCCTCGCGGGCCTGGGGATAGCCGAAGTAGAGCCAGAGACGATGTCCCAGGGTGGCCCCCGATCGCCCGGAGAACCGGTCGCAGACCTCTCCGGCCAGGATCTGGAAGGCCGCCATCGCCTCCGACAGATCCTCCGGGTCCAGGAATTCCGCCTCTCCGGAAGCTTCGCCGAGCCTCACCAGCCCGCAGCAGACCACGGTCAGCAGGCGGTGCTCGCCGATTTTTCGGCGCCGCTCGCGGCCGGGGGAGGACGCGCTGCGGTACGTCGCGCTCATCGGGCGGCGGGCCAGGGAGGGCTCCACGACCGTCGAGCCCTCGAGATCCTTTCCCGGAGCGGATGCGCCGGTCAGGCCGGCCAGGGCTTCGGCGACCTCACGGGCGCTCTGCGGACGAAAGCGGCGATCCTTCTCCAGCAGTCCGTTGATCAAAGCCGAAAGCTCCCGCGGCACCCCGGGGCGGACCTCCTCGAGCGACGGCGGACGATGGCTCAAAATCAGCGCCAGAGACGCGGGCGGGTTCGCGGCCCGGAACGGCGGCTCTCCGGTCAGGATTTCGTACAACAGGGAGCCCAGCGAAAAGAGGTCCGAGCGGGCGTCCAGGGCCTGCCCGAGCGCCTGCTCGGGGGACATCGCATAGGAGGTGCCGATGATCGTGCCCGGAACCGAGATCGAGGCCTCCTGGTCTTCGCCCTCTTCCCCCCCGGGGAGCTGCTTGGCAAGCCCGAAATCGAGGATCTTGGCCTGACCCGAAGGCGTCACCATGACATTGGAAGCCTTGAGGTCGCGGTGGAGAACGCCGCGGGAGTGGGCCTCGGCGAGCCCGGCGGCAATGTCGAGCCCGAGCCGGATGGCTCGCGCGAAGGGCAGGGGACCCTGCTCCTCGACCAGATCACGGAGCGTCTTTCCTTCGACCAGCTCCATGACGATCCAGTCGCCGGCAGGGTCCTCGACCAGATCGTAGATGTGGACGATCGCGGGGTGGTTGAGGCGCGCCGCGGCCTGGGCTTCGCGCCACAGGCGTTGACGAAGCGCGGTGAGCCGGGTGTCCGCACGAATGTGCTTGATCGCGACCTGGCGCTTGAGCCTCTCGTCCCAGGCGCGCCAGACGGTCCCCATGCCGCCGCGCCCGATCGGCTCCGTGAGTCGATAAGGACCGACCCGTTCGGGCCGTGCAGTCTCGTCGAGTCGCGGTTCCATGGCGGCTTGCGGCCGCGATTATAACCGGTTGCCCGATGCTTTCCCTCTTGGAGCTCTGGCAAGGTGGTTTTGATCTGTAGGGGCGGCCACATAGGGCCGCCCCTACTTTGTTCACAGACTCTTCAAATATTCGATCAAAGCCCACTTCTGATCGTCGGGAAGAGTCGTGCCCCAGGTGTGCCCGGCGTTGGAGTTGCCGGGAAGGGTTGTATCGAATTCGAAACCGCCTGGATACGGCGCAGTGTCAAATCCGACGTTGATCGGATCGAGCTCCCGGCTGCCGACGTAGAACCGCTTCACCCGTTGTTCCTCGGGTTGCAGGAGCTGCCAGAGGTTCGGCACCGAGCCGTTGTGGAGATAGGGCGCGGTGGCCCAGATCCCGTTGAGGGACCGGGCCTTGTACGACCGGGGATCGAACGTGGCGGCCTTCTTGACTTTGAGGTACTCGTGAATGCCCGCCTCCAAGGCTTGGATCTTGTGCCCCAGGATCGTCCCGACCACCACGTTTTCGAGGATATCGATCCCCGGCGCCTCTGTGCCGAAGGTCGAGCCCATGACGATGAACACCTTGTGCCCCTGCAGAGGCCCGGTCCTTCCCGCCCGTTTCAGGAAATTGTCGGCCATGATCGGATCCGTTCCGAGCTCGTCGACCGGGGTCATGACAGCGGTGATCCTGCGGTTTGGATCGGTCCGATCGATCAGGGCGTGACAGCTCGCGCAATGTTGTTGAAAGATCGCCTGTCCCTGCCCCGCCTTGGCCTGATCGATCGCCGGCAGGATCTCCGCCGGCCAGAGCGGAGACCAGAGATCGTCCAGCGTCTCCTCGAGGTCGCCCAGCGCCTTGATGTTCGCGGACGACGGATAGCCGTTCAGGCCGCTCCCGGGTTGGACCGAGACCGTCCCGAAGACGCCCAGGATCTCACCCGTGTTCCGTGCCAGCGGACCCGCCCCGGCATTGGGCGCGGAGCCGTTCCACTGGACCAGATCCGACTGGGGAGTATCCCAAAGGAAAGGATAGGAAACGGGAGCGTTGGCCGGCAGGCGGTTCTCGGGGACTCCGAGGTCGGCCGCCAGCACTTGGTTGAAGATCGCTCCGAACGCATCGAGCCGCCCAGGGCCGTAGGGATGTTCGGGCCTGTCCCCGCGCTGCCGCACCGCCAGGACATCGGCGGCGTCGCGGAGGTCCTGGCGCAGCCGCTCCGCGCTTTCCTGGTCATAGCCCTGCCCCAGGACCTTGCGGGCGAACCGCTCGAATTTGGCGTCGTCGGTCCCCGTTTCCTCCATCGCCGCCGCGAGCTCGTCGAAGAATCGAAAGGCATCGGCCAGGGTCGGAGCGCCGTCGATGCGGATGCCGGTGCCCTTGTAATCGATCTGGTTCGTATGGCAGGCGGCGCAGGTCAATCCCATCCAGGCCTGCCCGGTCGCCGGATCGATGTCCTTGGCAAAGCCGACCGGCAGGCCGTCCGGGTTCGCCGGGCTCGGCTTCTCCAGGAGGTAGCGGAGCTGATCCATGTGCGCGTCGGACCGGAACGGCTCCGTTCCGCCGGCCTGCTCCAGCGCCAGGAACCAGTCGTAGGGGAGGAGCCGCGAGCCCTGCGAGGTGAACCAGAACCACTCCTGCTGCTGCTCGCTCCAACCCTGGGCCAGATTGATCACGCGACCGGTCGTGTTCGGAACCGGCGCTCCTTCCTGGATCGGAGGTTCCTGAGGCTTGGCGCAGTTGCTCAGAACCAGCGCCAGACACCCTGCGGATAGAGCCCCAGCCCTCCTCAGCCTGACTCCTCTCATGATGATCTCCCAAGAAAGCAAAAGTGAGGCAGGACCGGAAGTACACCGGTCCACGACCGCCCAACCGCCCCCCGGTCAAGCCGCAGCCGTTCCTCCCGATTTCGGGAGAGCGGCGTCTCATCCCGCCTTTGGTTTATGGTCCCATCCTACAGAAATCCGAGCCGTGGGTACAGCCCTCCCCCGCACCGGTAGAATGTTCGCCTGCCATGACGGAACGCCGCTCGCTCCGGGTCAACGTGATCAGTGTCCTGGCGCTGGTCTTCCTCCTCGCCGTGCTCTGGCTCACGCCCGAGTTCCGGGGGTTTCTCGGTTGGGTCGAAGCCCGCATCCCGAAACCCGCGCCGCCGGAGGAGAATGCGCCTGCGGAGCCCGCCGAGCCCGCCGTCAAGGACCTTGCTACCCAGGAGGACGTCCTCCCGCCGCACGTGGTGAGAGCGGCCGACGGCAGCCTGGTGCCCGAATCCGGCTATCGATGGGTTAGCGACGATCCCGGGAACTACAATGTCGAGTGGTGTCCGGGTTGCTTGCACCGGCAGCACCCGCACGTGGTCGCCTCCGAGACCGAGGGTCGGTGGCGCCCGGCTCCCGGCTATGAGTGGGTGGATCCCGAAAGGGTCAACGACATGCGCGCGGCCTGGAAGCCGGGCACGCCTCACCCCCAGCATGAGAACGTGGTCGCGGATGAGGAGGAAGGGAAGTGGGTCCCCGCGCCGGGGTACGACTGGGTCAGCGCCGACGAT
>DASQEB010000394.1:0-3712 GCA_035633875.1 Thermoanaerobaculia bacterium | reverse complement strand
CGCTCCCAGGGTCCCAGGCACCAAAGTATGCGCCTACGCCCCTCACCTCCCCAGCACCACCTGGATCGTCCTCGGATCCTCCAGCGAGTCGGCGTTCACCTTGATCCGGTGGGTGGGCAAGGTGTCGTGGATCAGGTAGATGAGGTATTCGCCGTCCGAGGGGAGGTAGAGCGTCTGGGTGTTCTTCTTGCGCGGGTCGTACTCGGCGGCGCGGCCGTTCACCACTCCCCGGGCGTCGCCACGGCGCCAGGTGCGGACGAAGCAGTCGGAGGGGTCGATCTGGAAGCGCAGCATGAGGCCGGTCGTGAGCTCGGTGTCCGCGGTCCGGGCGGCCTCGTCGAAACGGTCCAGGTCGGCGAGCGTGGCGCCCGGGCCCAGGCGGCCTTCGATGTCCTCGACGCGGCTGCGCAGATCGGCGACGTCCCCCTCCAGCTTGCCGATCCGCTTTTCGTGGTCGGCCACGATCTCCTCCAGCCTCTGGAGATCCGCGCTCACCTCGCGCTGGAACTGCTCGATCTCCTCGCGCTTCGGGACCCGGCTCAGGGCGTCCTGGATGATCCGGCGCTGCTTGCGCAGGGCGGCGAGCTCGGCCTCCAGGACCTTGCGCTCGGCCGGAGTCGCCCGCGCGAAGCCGGCGTCGATCTCGGACTGCCTCTCCTGCAACTGGCGGTCGAGGGTCTTGCCGTTGGAGCTCTCCCGCAGCCAGTCCACCAGCCACCGGCCCGCCGCCTCGCCCGCGCCCCGGGTAAGAGCGGCCTTGAACTGGGTCGTGAGCGTCTTGCCTACCGTCCGGACGACGACGGACCGGACGACCACGCCCACCACCACCGGGTTGGCGTCAAGCATCCCGGGCAGGGCAGTCAGGAGGATGAGGAAGAGGGCTGTTCCACGATTGAGAAGACGATTCCGCCGCACGTTCACCTCCCGCCGGCCTCTTCAGGATGGTCCTATTTTAGCAGAGTCCTTCTCCGGCCACCCGCCACCCCGCCGCGGAACGCTCCCCCGCCTCCGCGGAACGTTCCGGCGGAGGCGTTCTATATAACTCCGCGGCATGGCTATCTAGAGATGGCGCCACTGAAGCTGCAGCGGGAGCTTCTCTATATAGAGAGGACGCGTTGCTATATAGAGAGGCAGGCACGCAGCCTTGCACAGGGGCAGTTCTATATAAGGACGTAGCATCCCTATATAGAGAAGGACCTTCTCTATATAACGCCGTGATGCCGGTATATAGAGCGGCAGCTTCTCTATATAACGCGGGTGCGGAGTTATATAGAGAGGTGTCGTCGACGGCTTTCGCAGCTCCCCGTCTATATAGAACGGCGTCCGTTGTACTGGGAATCGTCGCTTCCCAGCCTGCAGAGGGGGTCCTGCTATATAATCTCCTGCCAGATTTATATAGAAAGGCCGCTGTTGAGCGTCGCCCGGCGGGGCGGGCGCGGCGGAGGAGGAAGCCTTGATTACGAGCCTGGAGCTGGATGAAGAGCTGTTCAGCAAGGCGTTCGCGTTGAGCAAGGCGCGCACGAAGCGGGCGTTCTTCGAGGAGCTGATGCGGACGTACGTACGCCTCCACGAGCAGGCCGGGGTGCGGTCGCTCCGGGGGCAACTGGTCTGGCAGGAGGAGGGGAAGGAGAAGCGGGGAGGGCGCCGTGCAGGTCGTCGTTGACGCCTCGGTGTGGATCGGCTATTTCACCGGCGCGGCGACGCCCGAGATCGAGCACCTGGACTCTCTCCTCGGCCAGGCGCCGATCGCGGTGCCCGACATCGTCCTGGCCGAGGTGCTCCAGGCGATTCCGGACGAGGCCCACCGCCGCCAGGCCGAAGCGGCGCTCCTCAAGTTCTGGCTGGTGGAGGTAGGGGGGCTCGCGCTGCACCGCAAGAGCGTCGTCAACTACCACACGCTGACGGTCCGGGGCTTCCAGGTCTGGCCGGGTGAGTGCCTGCTCGCCACGTTCTGCATCGAGAACCAGCTCGCCCTGCTCTCCTCCTCGCAGGGCTACGAGCCGTTCGAGCGGCATCTGGGGTTGGTGGTGGCGCGGGGATAAAGGGGCCCCGGAAGGGGGCTATCCCAGCCAGCCGAGAATCCTCTCCTGCACCCGCGGCTCGCCGAAGAAGCGCGTGTGGGCGATGCCGTCGACTTTTTCGAAGACGATCCGGTCGTGGTCCTCGATGGGGAAGAACCCCGAGCCGTTCTTGTCGTAGACGCCCAGGGTGGGCACGACGAGGTCGTTCTCCGTTTTAAAGATTTTGTCGAGAAGGCGGTCCGTGGCCCAGGCCTTCCAGCCGGCCACGGTGGGCTCGTAGTGCGAGGTCAGGGCGAAGTAGCGCTTGCCGTCCCGGTCTCCCTTGTTCAGGGCCTTCAGGAAGGGGCCGCCGGGCAGCATGGACTGGAGGCCGTCCAGGCCCTTGAGGGCTCCCACAGCGAGTTGCTTGGCGACCGTGACGATGCCCTCGAAAACCTCGGTCACGCCGTTGTCGGGCAGGAAGTTGAGAAGGTTGGTGTAGGTGTCCAGAAAGTCGCTCATGTACTTTGCGTTGGCCAGGATGGTCCCCGCGTTCGGCACGGCCACGAAGACGATCTTCTGGATGTTGAGATCGCGGGAGCCGAGGGAAAACTCGCTCTCGCGCTCGGCGAGCGTGCGGGCGACGAGCCCTCCTCGGGAGTGGCAGACGACGTCCACGTCGAGCCGGGCGCCGTCGGGGACGTTGTCGAAGAACCACTCGACGTTCTGGCGCGGATCCTCCGAGAGGGTGAAGTGATCGAAGGCGAACACGCGACCCTGGTAGCGCTCGTGAAAGGCCCGAACGGTCTCTTCGGAGAGGGCCGAGAAGGCCACGTGGGTGCGGCTGTTGGTGCCGTGGATCAGGAGAAGCGCCCGGCCGGAGGAGAGGCGCGCCCAGTCCTCGGGGCCCAGCGAGGGGACGTCGGGCGAGTTGTAGCTCTCCGGGAGGAAGGAGCGGAAGCGATAGGGGCGCTTCTTTTTTTCCCAGCGGCTCACGAAGTAATCGCCCACCCTTTCGCCGATGGGATCGAGGAGCTTGAAGGCGAGGACCTTGAGGATCTTCTTGCCGGCAGCCCCGAGCAGCCCGCGGGTCTCCGGGATACCTTCGGCAGGGGCCACGAAGCGCCGGACCACGTAGGTGCGGGTTCCGCCGCCCCGCGTGATGTCCAGCCGGTTCTCCTGGTCGACGGGGAAGTTCCACGTGGCGACACCGGATTCGTCCGCTGCGAGGAGGAACTGCCCCCAGTCCTCCCCTGCGTCCGGCACGGTGACCTCGATGGCCGGCTCGTCGTGGCTCGTCGAGCGCAAGGCAGTGCCGGCAGGAACCTCGACCAGGCGCGGAGCGGTGATCTCGATGGTCTCCTGGGGAACGACTCCGGCGCCGGCGAGAGCTCGATCCAGATCCTCGGTCGTCCCCTCGGCAGACCGGGTTTCCGGGACGTTCGGCGGGAGAGCTCTGGCCTCTCCGGCCAGACCGGGGGTGCGGAGAATGATATTGCCGATGCGGACGGGGTTGCCGTTGGGGTTCAGGGTCGCCATGATGATGGTTCCTCAGGGAATCGAAAATCGCAGCTTCAAGGCCGGGTGGCCGAAAAACTGGTAGGCGAGATAGGTTGCGGACTGCGGCTTGGCCTGCGCCACGAACGATTTACGGGCTTCGCGCAGGGCCGCGGCCGGCCGGGTCCCCTGAGCGGCCGCGGCGTAGAAGGCCG
>DASQEB010000393.1:0-4061 GCA_035633875.1 Thermoanaerobaculia bacterium | reverse complement strand
GACAGGATGGATGAGGAAGAAAGGTTTGCCTTCTCCGGCGGGAAATTCGATCAGGGGAGACCGATCGGGGCTGCTGCCTTCGCGGAGGAGGGCGGCCAGGCTCTCGACCGTGGGATGGCGGAGCAGGGCCGCCAGCGGGAGTCTCCGGCCGAGGCGGCTCTCAAGGAGGGAAGTCATGCGGACCGCGAGCAGGGAGTGACCTCCGAGCTCGAAGAAGTCCTCCCGGACGCCGACAGGACCGGTGCCCAATACCTCCTCCCAGATGCGGGCGATTTCCAGCTCCAGAAGATTCCTCGGACCCAGGGGCTCCAGGGTATGCGCCCGGTCTGGCGCCGGCAGGGCCTTGCGGTCGACCTTGCCGGTGGCGGTGCGTGGAAGGGCCTCGAGGAAGACGATGGCCGAAGGGACGAGAGCAGTGGGCAGCCGCGCGCCCGCCCGGCGGCGCAGCTCTTCGACGGTCGGCGGGTTCTCGGCCGCAGGCACGGCATAGGCCACCAGGCGCGGATCGCCGGGACGGTCTTCGCGCATCCGCACCACCACCTCGCGTACCCCGGGGTGGGCGGCGAGCACCGCTTCGATCTCTCCCAGCTCGATGCGCACTCCGCGCAGCTTGACCTGCTGGTCGATCCGTCCGAGGAATTCGAGATCTCCGGTCGCCAGAGCACGGACCAGGTCGCCGGTGCGATAGAGGCGCGCGCCCGGTGTGAGGCTGAACGGGTCGGGCAGGAACCGCTCGGCGGTCAGCTCCGGGCGGTGCAGATAGCCGCGCGCCAACCCCTCGCCACCCACCCAGAGCTCGCCAGGAAGGCCGATCCCCGAAGGCTCTCCCTGGCGGTCCAGCACGTAGAGGGCATGGCGTGCCGTCGCCCGGCCGATCGGGATGGCGGCAGCGCCGCGGTCCCGGCGCTCGCTCTGGGTCCCGACGTCGAAGAGCGCGCAATTGATCGTGGCCTCGGTCGGACCGTAGCCGTTGTAGAGGCGGCAGCGGTCTCCGACGACGTCGAAGATTCGCTGGACCGAGGCCTGGTGCAGGGCCTCGCCGCCGAGGTGCAGGATCTCCAGATCGGGCAGGAGCTCTCCCGAGGCGAGCACCTCGTGGAAGAAGGAGGGCGTCGAGTGCAAGGTGTTGATCCGGTGCTCCCGCAGATAGGCGCTCTGTCGGGAGGCGTCCTTGCGCTCGTCGGAGATGTGCAGGGTGCCTCCGGCGAGCAGGGTGGTGAGGATCTCGAAGACGCCGAAGTCGAACCAGGGGGCCAGGTTCAGCAGGACCCGCGTGGAGTCCCCCAGGCCGAAGCGTTCGATCCCCCAGGCCAGCATGGGCACCAGAGTCTTGTGGGTGATGGCCACGCCCTTGGGCTGACCGGTGGTCCCGGAGGTGTAGATGACGTAGGCCAGGTTCTCGGTCCGGCAGGGGATCGGCTCGAACGCACCGCTCGCCGCCGGCGCGGTCTCCTCCGGGTCTTCGAGCCGCCCGTCGAGCGGAAAAACCCTGGCCGAACCGCCACCGACCCGGTCCAGCAACTCGTTCCGGGTCACCACCACGGCGGCCCGTGCATCGGCCAGGATGAATCCCAGGCGTTCGGCCGGGTAGCTCGGGTCCAGCGGGAGGAAGGCGCTGCCGGCGCGCAGCACAGCGAGCAGAGCGGTCACGATCTCCGCGGGGGCGTCGAG
Source organism: Thermoanaerobaculia bacterium (assembly GCA_035633875.1). GTDB lineage: Bacteria > Acidobacteriota > Thermoanaerobaculia > Multivoradales > UBA5704 > DATARR01. The sequence goes on along the minus strand of DASQEB010000393.1, from coordinate 2,390 downwards.
GCAGATTCCCACGGCCACCTCGGGTCCCGCCCCCTGGCGGATCAGATGGCGCGCCAGCCGATCGGCCCGCGCCGCGAGCTGTCCATAGCTCATCGGAGAGCCGTCGGCCACCAGGGCGATGGCTCCGGGGGCCCGGGCAGCGCGAGCCCAGAACAGGTCCTGGACAAGGCGGCCTTCCGGCTCGGCGGGTCTGGAGAGGGGCCTGGACCACTCAATCAGGACTTGATGGCGCTCGGCCGACGCCAGCAGCGCCAGCTCCTGGAGCCGCTGCCCGGGATCGTCGGCCGCGTGAGCGAGAAGCTCCCGGAAATTCTCCAGCATCCTCTCTGCGGTGGTCCCGTCGAACAGGTCGGCGTTGTGCTCCAGCCATCCGACGAAGCCCGGCGGGCTCTCCTCAAGGACCAGGGAGAGATCGAACTTCGAGACGCCCGTGTCCACATCGAGCTGCGAGAGCATGAGCCCCGGGACCTTCAACTCCTCCCTCGGAGCGTTCTGCAGCGTAAAGAGCACCTGGAAGAGCGGCGAGACGGCCAGATTCCGCTCCACGACGACCTCTTCGACGACCCGCTCGAAGGGGAGGTCCTGGTGCGTGAAGGCGTCGAGCGCCGTCCGCCGCACCCGGGCCAAGAGCTCGCTGAACGTGGGATTCCCGGACAGATCCGAACGCAGCACCAGGGTATTGACGAAGAACCCGATCAGGGTTTCGATCTCCCGCCGGTTGCGTCCGGCGATCGGCGTACCCAACAGCAAGTCGTCCTGGGCTGCGTGGCGGCCCAGCAAAACCGCCCAGGCGGCGAGCAGGGCCATGAAAGGGGTCACCCTCTGCTGGCGGCACAGGCCGCGGATCTCCTCCGCCAGAGAGAAAGGAAGCGCCATAGAACGCACCGCGCCGCGGTAGCTCGGCTCCGCCGGGCGCGGGCGGTCGAGGGGGAGCTCCAGCACGGCCGGCGCCCCGTCCAGCTGGCGCTTCCAGTAGTCGACCTGGCTCTCCAGGACCTCTCCCTGGAGCCAGCTCCGCTGCCAGAGCGCAAAATCAGCGTACTGCACCGGCAACGGCGGCAGCGGCGAGCGATCTCCGGCCAGGAACGCCGGGTAGAGTGTGGTCAGCTCGCGCACCATAAGATCCATGGACCAGCCGTCGCTGACGATGTGGTGCATCGTCACCAGTGCGACGTGGTCCTCCGGGCCCATCCGCAACAGGGCGCTGCGGAACAGCGGGCCTCGGACGAGATCGAACGGCCGGCTGGCCTCGGTGCCGGCCAACGCGAGCGCGAGCGCCTCCCGCTCCGCCTCCGGCAGGGCCGACAGGTCGATCACCGGCAGCCCGAAGGAGCCGGACGGCTGCACCCTCTGCACCAGCTCGCCGTCCACCGAGGCGAAGACCGTGCGCAGCACCTCGTGACGGCGCACGATCTCCGTCAAGCTCCGCGCCAGCACCGCCACATCGAGCGGCCCCGCGATCCGTAGCGGCGCCGGCAGGTTGTACAGCGGGCTCTCCGGCGCGAGCTGATCGAGGAACCACAGCCGCTGCTGCGCGAACGACAGGGGCAGATCGTCGTGCCGCGGCACCGGGACGATCGGCGGCGCGATGGGGGCGCCCTCTTCGCGGGCCTCCCGGACCGCGCAGGCGAGCTCGGCAACCGTGGGAGATTCGAAGAGCCGTCGCAGGGGGAGCTCGACGGCGAGCACACCGCGAATGCGGGAGACCACCTGCGTGGCCAGCAGGGAGTGCCCGCCTAGGGCAAAGAAGTTGTCGTGCGCTCCGAAGCGGTCGAGCCCCAGCACCTCGGCCCAGATCCCGGCCAGCAGCTCCTCGATCGGATCTAAAGAGGCGGTGTAGCCGGCATCGGCCGTTCCGACCGCCTGCGGCGCCGGCAGGGCCTTGCGGTCGATCTTGCCGGTGGCGGTGTGCGGGAGGGCCTCGAGGAAGGCGATGGTCGAAGGCACGAGAGCGGCGGGCAGCCGCGCGCCGGCCAGGTGGCGCAGCTCGTCGGCGGCCGGCGGGTTCTCGGCCGCAGGCACGGCATAGGCCACCAGGCGCGGATCGCCGGGACGGTCTTCGCGCATCTGCACCACCACCTCGCGCACCCCGGGGTGAGCGGCGAGCACCGCTTCGATCTCTCCCAGCTCGATGCGCACGCCCCGCAGCTTGACCTGCTGGTCAATGCGGCCCAGGTATTCGATCTCTCCACCCAGCAGGTGGCGCGCCAGGTCGCCGGTGCGATACAGGCGGCGGCCCGGTTGTCCGCTGAACGGGTCCGGCACGAAGCTTCCGGCCGTCAGGTCCGGCCGTCCCAGATAACCGCGCGCCAGGCCCACGCCGCCGATCAGCAACTCCCCGGGCACTCCGACGGGCACCAGGCGCATCTCCTGGTCGACCAGATGGATCT
>DASQEB010000392.1:0-15686 GCA_035633875.1 Thermoanaerobaculia bacterium | reverse complement strand
CGCACGGACGGGCAAGGTGCTGCCGCTGTCGTTCGCGCATCAGCGGCTCTGGTTTCTGGATCAGTTGGAGCCGGGAAGCCCGGTCTACAACATCCCGGCGGTGGTCGAGCTGACCGGGCGGCTCGACGCGGCAGTGCTGGCGGCGGCGCTCGGCGAGGTGGTGCGGCGGCACGAGACCCTGCGGACGACGTTCCGGTCGGCAGCGGGCGAGCCGGTGCAGGTGGTGGCCGAGGACGCCGGTTTCCTCCTGCCGGTCGTCGACCTCCAGGCCCTGCCCGGGCGCGAGCGTGAGCACGAGGCGCACCGTCTGGCCACCGCCGAGGCACGGCGCCCGTTCGATCTCGCCCGCGGTCCGCTGCTGCGGGCCGCGCTGCTCCGCTCGGGGACCGAGCAGCACGTCGTCCTCCTCACGATGCACCACATTGTGAGCGACGGCTGGTCCATGGGAGTGCTGGTGCGGGAGCTCGGGGTCCTGTACGAGGCCCTGGTCGCGGGCCGGCCGAGCCCGCTACTGGAGCTCGCGCTCCAGTACGCGGACTTCGCCGCGTGGCAGCGCCAGTCTCTGTCGGGCGCGCGGCTGGAGTCGGAGCTCGCCTGGTGGCGCGGACAGCTCGCGGGGATGCCGGCGGCGCTGGACCTGCCGGCGGACCATCCGCGGCCGGTGGCCCTCAGCACGCGGGGGGCGGTCCGCGAGCTCGCGCTCGACGGGGAGTGTCTCGCCGGGCTCAACGGGCTCGCGCGAAGGCATGGGGCGACGCTCTTCATGACACTCCTCGCCGGGTTCGCCGGGCTCTTGTGGCGGTGCACGGGCCAGGACGACCTGGCGGTGGGGACGCCGGTCGCCGGGCGCACACGGGCCGAGACCGAGCCCCTGATCGGCTTCTTCGTCAATACCCTGGTGCTCCGCCTCGACCTCGCCGGAGAGCCGAGCTTCGAGCAGCTCCTGGAGCGGGTGCGGGAGACCACGCTCTCGGCCTATGCCCACCAGGAGATCCCGTTCGAGCGGTTGGTGGAGGAGCTGGTGGCGCAGCGCGACCGCAGCCGTCCGCCGCTGGTGCAGGTCATGTTCGCCCTCCAGAACGCTCCGCTGGGCGTGCTGGCGCTGCCGGGCCTGGAGCTGCGCGCGGTCCAGGCCGGGACCGGGACGGCGATGTTCGAGCTGACGTTCGTGCTCGGCGAAACCGCGAGCGGTCTGGCGGGGATGATCGAGTACAGCACCGATCTGTTCGAGGCGCCGACGACCGGGCGTCTGGCCGGGCACTTCGAGCGCCTGCTGGCCGCCGCGGTCGCCGGGCCGGAGCAACGCCTCGACGACCTGGCGCTGCTGAGCGAGGCCGAGCGGCACCAGCTTCTGGTGGAGTGGGGGGCGGCGCCGCGAGACACGCCGCGGCGGACGAGTCTTTTCGCGCTCTTCGCCGCCAGCGCCGAGCGCGCGCCGGACGCGGTGGCCGTGGTTTCCGGTGGCGAGCGGCTCACTTACGGCGAGCTCGATGCGCGCAGCGCGCGCTGGGCGCGCCACCTGCGGCGCTGCGGGACCGGGCCGGAAACAATCGTGGGCGTCTGCCTGGAACCCTCGCCGGACCTGCTGGTCGCGCTGCTCGCCATCTGGCGGGCCGGCGGTGCGTTCCTGCCTCTCGACCCGGCCTATCCCCTCGAGCGGCTGGCCTTCATGCTGGAGGATTCCGGAGCGCCGCTGGTGGTGACCCGCGGCGTTCCCCTGGACCTCGCGGTTCCCGGGGTCCGCCGGATCGGGCTCGACGACCTCGCGGCAGACAGCAGCCCGGACCCGGCAGAGCCAGCGGTCGTCCGGCCGGAGGACCTGGCCTACGTTATCTACACCTCGGGCTCGACCGGCAGGCCGAAAGGGGTGGCGGTCCAGCAGGGGGAGGCGGCCGCCCACATTGAGACCATCGTGGCGGACTGGGAGCTCGGCAGCGCCGACCGGGTGCTCCAGTTCGCCTCGCCGAGCTTCGACGTATGGATCGAGGAGACGGTCCCGCCGCTGGTCGCCGGGGCCACGCTGGTCCTGCGCGGCACGGAGCTCTGGGAGCCCGCGTGGTTCCTCGACAGGGCCCGCGAGCTCGGCCTGACCGTGATCGACCTCCCGACTGCATACTGGCACCAGTGGGTGCGCGAAGGTCTCGCGGGGGAGGGGCCGGAGGCCGTCCCGGCCGATCTCTCTCTGCGCCTGGTGGTGGTGGGCGGCGAGGCGATGTCGGTGGAGGCGGCTCGTCTCTGGTGGCGGTCCCCGCTCTGCGGAGTCCGTCTGGTGAACTCCTACGGGCCGACCGAAGCGGTGATCACCGCCACGTCCTGCGTGGTCGGGGCTGCGTGCGCAGCGGTGGCTTCCGCTTCCCTGGGCCCGCCGCTTCCGGGCCGTAGCGCCCTTGTCCTGGACCGCGGCGGACACCTCCAGCCGGTGGGGGTGCCGGGCGAGCTCTGCGTCGGCGGAGGTGTGCTCGCGCGCGGGTATCTCCACCGTCCGGACCTCACCGCCGAGCGCTTCGTCCCCGATCCGTTCTCGTCGTCCCCGGGTGGCCGCCTCTATCGCACGGGCGACCTCGCGCGTCATCTGCCCGACGGGCGGCTCGAATCCCTGGGGCGGATCGATCATCAGGTCAAGGTGCGAGGTTTCCGCATCGAGCTCGGAGAGATCGAGGCGGCCCTGCTGGCGCACCGCGGGGTCAAGGCCGCGGCGGTGCTGGCCGGGGGGGAACCGGCGGGTGGAGCGAGCCTGGTGGCCTACGCGGTGGTCTCCCCCGGGGAGACACCGGGCGAGCCGCTGGGACCATCCGCGCTGCGGGACTTCCTGCGCGAGCGGCTGCCGCCCTATATGGTGCCGTCCTTCTTCGTCAACCTGCCGGCTCTGCCGCTCACGCCGGGCGGCAAGGTGGACAGGAAGGCGCTGCGGGCCCTCGGTCCCCAGACGGGGCCGGTCGAGACGGCCGTCGGAAGGCCGCCGCGAACGCCCACCGAGGAGTTGGTGGCAGGAATCTTCGCCGACGTCCTGGGGCTGGAGCGGGTGGGGAGCGAGGATGACTTCTTCGAGCTGGGCGGCCACTCGCTGCTGGCAACCCGGGTGACGGCACGGGTGCAAGCGGTCTTCGGAGTCGAGCTGCCGGTGCGGGCCGTGTTCGAGGCGCCGACGGTCGCGGGTCTGGCAGGCCGGCTCGAGGGTGCGGCCGGGGACCGGCCCCGGAAGCCGGCGATCGCGCGGGTTTCACGCCAGGAGCCGCTTCCGTTGTCGTTCGCGCAGCAACGGCTCTGGTTCCTGGATCAGTTGGAGCCGGGCAGCCCGGTCTACAACATCCCGGCGGCGGTCGAGCTGACCGGGAGACTCGACGTGGCGGTGCTCGCGGCGGCGCTCGGCGAGGTGGTGCGGCGGCACGAGGCCCTGCGGACGACATTCCAGGTCGTGGTGGGGGAGCCGGTGCAGGGGGTGGCGGAGGACGCCGGTTTCGCCCTGCCCCTCGTCGACCTCCAGGCCCTGCCCGGTTGCGAGCGCGAAGCGCGCCGTCTGGCCGTCGCCGAGGCGCGGCGCCCCTTCGATCTCGGTTGCGGCCCGCTGCTGCGGGCCACAGTCCTCCGGACGGGGGCCGAGCGGCACGTGCTCCTCGTGACGATGCACCACATCGTGAGCGACGGCTGGTCCATGGGAGTGCTGGTGCGCGAGCTCGGAGTGTTGTACGGGGCCCTGGTGGCCGGTCGGCCAAGCCCGCTGCCGGAGCTCGCGCTCCAGTACGTGGACTTCGCTGCGTGGCAGCGCCAAGCCCTCTCGGGCGCGCGAATGGGGTTGGATCTCGCTTGGTGGCGCGGGCAGCTCGCGGGGATGGCACCGGCTGTCGATCTGCCGACGGACCACCCGCGGCCGGCCACCCGCAGCGTTCGGGGTGCGGTCCACCGCTTTGCGATCGACCGGGAGGGGCTCTCCGGCCTCATGGCACTTTCGCGGCGGCACGGGGCGACGCTCTTCATGACGCTGCTCGCCGGTTTCGCCGCGCTCTTGCAGCGGATCACGGGCCAGGACAACCTGGCCGTGGGGACGCCGGTCGCGGGCCGCACCGTGGTGGAGACGGAGCCTCTGATCGGCCTGTTCGTCAACACGCTGGTGCTGCGCGTCGACCTCGCGGGAGACCCGGAGCTCGCGGAGCTCCTGGGCCGGGTGCGGGAGACGGCGCTCTCGGCCCTCGCCCACCAGGAGATGCCGTTCGAGCGTCTGGTCGAAGAGCTGGTCGAGGAGCGCGATCCGAGCCGGCCGCCTCTGGTGCAGGTGCTGCTCGCCCTCCAGAACGCTCCGGAGGGTCCGCTGGAGCTGCCCGGGCTCGCGCTCACCAGCTCCCCGGTGGAAACGGGGACGGCGCGGCTCGAGCTGGCCTGCGCGCTGACCGAAACGGAGGGGGGCCTGGAGGGCGAGATCGAATACAGCCGGGACCTGTTCGACGGCACGACGGTCGCGCGCATGGCGGGGCACTTCGTTCGCCTGCTGGCCGGGGCGGTGGACGGCCCACGGCGGCGCCTGTCAGGGCTGCCTCTGCTCTCCGCAGGGGAGCGGCAGCAGCTTCTGGAGTGGAACGCAACGGCGACTCCCTACCGGCTCGACCGCAGCCTGCACGAGCTGATCGAGGAGCAGGTCCGGCGCACCCCCGCCGCGCCGGCGGTCGTCGCCGAGGACGAGAGCCTCGCCTACGGCGAGTTCAACGGGAGGGCCAATCGGCTGGCCCGCCGCCTGCGGGATTGCGGCGTCGGGCCGGAGACGGTGGTGGCGATCTGCGCCGAGCGCTCCGCCGCCCTGGTGGTGGGCCTCCTGGCCATCCTCAAGGCCGGCGGTGCCTACCTGCCGCTCGACCCCGACTATCCGACGGAGCGGCTGCTCTTCATGCTGCAGGACGCGCGGGCCTCGCTGCTGCTGACCACGGGCGAGCTCGCCGCGCGGCTCGGCGAGCAGGGCCCCGCGATTCTCCGCCTCGACGATCGAACGGCGCCCTGGTGGAGCCCGGAACGCGACGCGGGCGGCAACCTCGGTATCGCCGTGCAGCCCGGGAACCTGGCCTACGTGATCTACACCTCGGGCTCGACCGGCCGGCCCAAGGGGACGATGAATGCCCACCTCGGGATCGTCAACCGGCTGCTCTGGATGCAGGAGCGTTTCGACCTGGGGCCTGGCGACCGGGTGCTGCAGAAGACTCCGGTGAGCTTCGACGTCTCGGTTTGGGAGCTGTTCTGGCCGTTGATCAATGGGGCGATCCTGGTGATGGCCCGCCCCGGAGGGCATCGGGACGCCGCGTATCTGTGGCGGACGATCGAGGAGCACGGGATCACGACGCTCCACTTCGTGCCCTCCATGCTGCGCGCCTTCCTGGAGGGCGCCCCCCCGTCCGCGGAGCGCCTCTCGGCGTCTTCGCTTGTCCGGGTGCTGGCGAGCGGAGAGACCCTCGGCCACGATCTCCAGGAGCTCTATTCCTCCCGGCTGGAGGCACCGCTCTACAACCTCTACGGGCCGACCGAAGCGGCGGTCGACGTCACCCACTGGTCCTGCGATCCCGCGGATGCGCGGCCTCTCGTACCGATCGGCCGGCCGGTCGCCAACACCTGCATCCATCTGCTCGATCGCCAGGCGCAGGAGGTGCCGGTCGGAGTGCCGGGAGAGCTCTACATCGGGGGCGTGCAGGTGGCGCGCGGCTACCTGGGACGTCCCGACCTCACGGCGGAGAGGTTCGTCCCCGACGTTGGGGGAGCCCGCCTCTACCGGACTGGCGATCTGGCGCGCTACCTGCCGGACGGCGCCATCGACTACCTTGGCCGCTGCGACGATCAGGTGAAGATCCGGGGATTCCGCATCGAGCTGGGGGAGATCGAGGCGGTGCTGGCGGGCCATCCGGCGGTTCGGGAGGCGGCGGTGCTGCTGCGCACGGACCTGCCGGGCGGCAGCGGGCTGGTGGCGTACGTGGCGGCGGATGAGGCGGGGCGTGGCCGGTCGCTGCGCGGCTGGCTGGAGGAGCGCCTGCCCGGCTACATGGTCCCGGCGGCTTTCGTCGAGCTGGAGTCTCTGCCGCTGTCCGTCAACGGCAAGGTGGACCGGAAGGCACTGGCGAAGCTGCGTCCCGAGCGGGAGACGAGCCTTCCCATGGCGCCGCGCACGCCCGCCGAGGAGCTGCTGGCGGGGATCTTCGCCGAGGTTCTGGGAGTGGACCGGGTGGGGATCACCGAAGATTTCTTTGCGCTCGGCGGCCACTCGCTGCTGGCGACCCGGGTCGCGTCCCGGGTGCGCACCGTCTTCGGGGTGGAGCTACCGGTCCGGGCGATCTTCCAGGCGCCGACCGTCGAGGCGCTGGCAGGCCACCTGGAGCGGTCGGCCCGGGCCGTGGGGGGGCGCATCGAGCGCAGCGAACGGCGGGGGGAGCCGCTGGCCCTGTCCTTCGCCCAGCAGCGGCTCTGGGTGCTCGATCAGCTCGAGCCGGGGAGCCCTCTCTATAGCATCCCGGTCGCGGTCGAGCTGATCGGCCGGCTGGAGGAGGCGGCGCTGGCAGCGGCTCTCGAGGAGGTGGTGCGGCGCCACGAGGCGCTGCGGACGACTTTCCGGTCCGTCGAGGGCGAGCCGGTGCAGGTGATCGCGGAGCCCACCGCATTCACCCTCCCGCAGGTCGACCTCCGAGGCCTGCCGGTGGGAGAGGGGCGCGAGCGCGAGGTGAGCCGTCTGGCGGAGGACGAAGCGCGGCGTCCGTTCGACCTGGGCTGCGATCCTCTCCTGCGGTGCACGCTGGTACGAGCGGGAGCCGACGCGCACGTGCTCCTCCTGACGATGCACCACATCGTGAGCGACGCCTGGTCCATCGACGTGCTGGTGCGGGAGCTCGGGGCGTTGTACGCCTCCTTCGCGGCGGGCCGGCCGAGCCCGCTGCCCGAGCTGCCGATCCAGTACGCGGACTTCGCCGCCTGGCAGCGCCACCACCTGGCGGGCGGGCTCCTGGCCGCGGAGCTCGCCTGGTGGCGCGGACAGCTCGCGGGGATTCCGCCCGCGCTGGAGCTGCCGACGGATCACCCGCGGCCGGTGGATCGGAGCGTGCGGGGAGCGGTCCACGACTTCACCATCGACCGGGAGGAGCTCGCCGGCCTCACGCGGCTCTCCCGGCGCCATGGAACGACGCTCTTCATGACCGTCCTCGCCGGCTTCGCGGCGCTCCTGCAACGGTTCACGGACCAGGACGACGTGGTGGTGGGGACGCCGGTGGCGGGGCGCACCCGGACGGAGACCGAGCCCCTGATCGGCTTCTTCATCAACACCCTCGCCCTGCGCATCGACCTCTCGGGTGCGCCGGTGTTCGTGGATCTCCTGGCGCGGGTGCGGGAGACGGCGCTCTCAGCCTATGCGCACCAGGACGTGCCGTTCGAGCGGCTGGTCGAGGAGCTGGCGCCGGAGCGGGACCGCAGCCGCCCGCCGATCTTCCAGGTGGTGCTGGCCCTCCAGAACGCCCCCTCGGAGCGGCTGACGCTCCCGGGCCTGGAGGTCCAGGTCCTCCCGCTCTCCACCGGGACGGCGAAGTTCGAGCTGAGCGTCGTGCTCGGCGAGACCGCGCAGGGTCTTACCGGGATGATCGAGTTCAGCCGCGATCTGTTCGCGGGCGCGACGATCGGGCGTCTGGCCGGGCATCTCACGCGGCTCCTCGCTGCGGCCGTGGCCGATCCGCACCGGCCGCTGCCGGAGCTCTCCCTCCTCTCTCCCGGTGAGCGCCACCAGCTTCTGCTCGAGTGGAACGACACGCGCGCCCCGTTCCCCGAGACGCTCCTGCTGCACCAATTCTTCGAGGTGGCGGTGGAACGGGCCCCGGAGGCGGTCGCCGCGGTCTGCGCCGGCAGCGAGCTGACCTATGCAGGGCTGGAGGCGCGGAGCAACCGTCTGGCCTGGCTGCTACGCGAGCGGGGAGTGCAGCGTGGAACACCCGTGGGGATCTGGGTCGAGCGCGGTTTCGACATGCTCACCACAGTTCTCGGCATCCTCAAGGCGGGCGGTCACTACGTCGCCCTGGACGAAGCCTGGCCGGCCGACCGGGTGGAATCGATCCTCGCCGCGACCGGAGCCCCCGCGATTATCGCTGGCGCCGGTCTCCTGGAGGCCGTCGAGGAGATGCGCTGGCGCCTGCCCGCGTTGTCGGATGTGGTCTGCCTCGCGATCGCAGATCCGGAGCTGCCGGCCGAGGTGCTCGACGCGGAGAGCGTGCGGGAGCTCTGGGATTTCGTCGCGGAGCGGGCCGTCGACCGGGTGACCGCGGGAGGCTTTGTCAGCGCCTTCACCGGCGAGCCGATGAGCGAGGCCGAGGTGGACGAGTACCGCGACCGCGTTCTCTCCCTGTCCGGTCCCTGGCTGCGCCCGGAGGATCGGGTGCTGGAGATCGGCAACGGCTCCGGCCTGCTGCTCTGGGAAGTGGCGTTCCGGGTGGCGCACGTCACCGGTATCGATCCGTCCCCGTTGACCCAGGAGAGGAACCGCGAACGCGCGGTGCGGGAGGGGATCGCCAACGTCGAGCTGCGGACCGGCTTCGCCCACGAAATCGACGAGATCCTCGGCGCCGGGGAGCGCTTCGATCTCGTGCTCCTCGCCAGCACGGTCCAGTTCTTCCCCGGGCCGTATTACCTGGAGCGGGTGGTGCGCCAAGCGCTCGCCCGGCTGGCTCCGGGCGGCGCCCTGGTCATCGCCGACGTGCTCGACGCCCGGCGGCGGGAGGAGCTGCGGCGTGCGATCGGAGAGCACCGGGGGACCGAGGGGGGGGCCAGCTCCGGGCCGGGCCGGGAGCTGTACCTCGACGAGGAGTTCTTCAAGGATTTGGGCGCCACCGTCCACCACCGGACCGAGGGCTTTGCGAACGAGCTGCGCTTCCGCTATGACGTGCTCTTCACCGCGGGCCCTGCCGAGCGCCGCAAGCGCCTGTGGACCGGCTGGCACGTCGATCGCTGCTCGGCCGGCCGGCTGCCGTCGGTGGCCGGCCCGGACGACATCGCCTACGTCATCCACACCTCGGGCTCGACGGGGGAGCCCAAGGGGATCGCCGTCCAGCACCGGCCGGCCGCCAACCTGATTGACTGGGTCAACCGGACCTTCGACGTCGGGCCGGAGGACTGCGGGCTGTTCGTGACCTCGCTCTGCTTCGACCTTTCGGTCTACGACATCTTCGGCCTGCTGGCCGCGGGCGGCACGGTCCACGTCGCTCTGGAGGAGGATCTCGGCGACCCCGACCGCCTGGTGAGTCTGCTGCGGACGGGGGGGATCACGCTGTGGGACTCGGCGCCGGCGGCCCTGGTCCAGCTCGCGCCGCTTTTCCCGGCTGCGCCGGAGCCTTCCAGCCGGCTGCGCCGGGTCCTCCTGTCGGGTGACTGGATCCCGGTCACCCTGCCGGACCGGGTGCGGCGGGCCTTCCCGGAAGCGCGGGTGATGGCGCTGGGCGGTGCCACTGAGGCGACCGTCTGGTCGAACTGGTTCCCGGTCGGCTCTGTCGATCCCGAGTGGCCGAGCATTCCCTACGGTCGGCCGATCGCGAACGCCCGCTATCACGTGCTGGATGCCGGTTTCTCCCCTTGCCCAATCGGCATCCCGGGGGACCTCTACATCGGCGGCGACTGCCTGTGCACGGGATACGCGCGGCGGCCCGACCTGACCGCTCAGGCCTTCCTGCCGGACCCCTTCTCCGACACACCGGGCGCGCGGCTCTACCGCACCGGCGATCGGGCGCGCGCTCATGCCGATGGCAACCTGGAGTTCCTGGGGCGGCTGGACCAGCAGGTCAAGGTCCGGGGATATCGCATCGAGCTCGGCGAGATCGAGGTGGCGCTTTGCCGTGATCCCGGGGTGCGCGAGGCGGTCGTGCTGGCGCGGGAGGACACGCCGGGCGACCAGCGCCTGGTGGCATACGTGGTCCCCCAGGGAGAGCGGACGGCGGGGCCTTCGCCGGCAGACCTGCGCGACCACCTGCGCCGGTCGCTCCCCGAGTACATGATTCCCGCCGGGTTCGTGACCCTGGCCGAGCTGCCGGTGACCGCCAATGGCAAGCTCGACCGCCGCGCGCTGCCCCCTCCCCAATGGGGCACCGGCACGGAGACCGGGTCTGCGGCAGCGCTCACGCCGGTCGAGGAGATCGTCGCCCGGCTTTGGGCGGAGGTGTTGGGCCTCCCCCGGGTCGGCCCGGACGACAACTTCTTCGAGCTCGGCGGCCACTCGTTGAGCGGGACCCAGGTGGTCTCGCGCCTGCGCCAGGCGTTCCAGGTCGATCTGCCTCTGCGCGCCCTCTTCGCGGCACCGACCGTGGCCGGCCTGGCCGCCGAGATCGAAGCCCGGCGCGGTCCTGACAGAGTTCCGGAGCAGCCGGTGATCGCCTCCTTCCGCCGAGACCGGAGCGCGCCGCCCCCCCTGTCCTTCGCGCAGGAACGATTCTGGGCGGCGCGGCAGGCCGAAGCCCGCAGCCGGGCTCCCCACACGATCCCGATGATGACGCTGTTCGAGGGCGAGCTCGACGTCGCCCTCCTGCGGCAGGCCCTCCAGGGGATCGTCGATCGTCACGAGGCGATGCGCACGAGCTTCCGGGAAGACCCGGCAGGGAGACCGGTCCAGGTCGTCCACCCCGTTCTGCCCGTCGTGCTCCCCGTCGTCGACCTGAGGGAGGTTCCGGTGGCCGACCGGATGGCGGTGGTCCGGGACTGGGGCATCCTCGCCGCGCAGCAGCCTTTCGACTACGAGCGCGTACCGCTGTTCCGGCTGTTCCTCTTCCGCTGCTCGCAGACGGAGCACGTGCTGTTCTCCGTCGTCCACCACATCACCTTCGACGGGTGGTCGAGCGGCCTCCTGAGCACCGAGATCGCGGCCCTTTACAACGCCTTCCGTTCGGGCCGGCCCTCTCCGTTGGCGCCGCTCCCCCTCCAGTACCAGGACTTTGCGCGCTGGCAGCGGCACACCGTCGCAGGGGAGGCCTTGGATCGCCAGGTGGCCTTCTGGCGAGAGCACCTCGACAGCGCCCTGCCCCTCGACCTCGGCGGCGGCCGGCAGCGGCCCAAGCACCCCCAGGGGGCCGGCATCAAGATGATCGTGGTCCCCAAGGATCTCGAGCGGAAGCTCGAAGACTTTGCCGCGGAGCACTGCGCAACCCTGTTCATGACCCTTCTCGCGGCGTTCAACGTGCTTCTCCATTTCGAGACGGGACGCGACGACATCGTGGTCGTCTGCCTCTTCGCCAACCGCGACAACGTCGAGACCGAGGGCCTGATCGGGAACTTCTACGCCGGATTGCCATTGCGCACGCGGCTCGCGGGCGTCCGCACCTTCCGTGAGCTCCTGGAGCAGGTGCGCGAGGTGACGCTGGCGGCGCACGAGCATCCGGACATCCTCTACGAGCGTGTGTTCGACGGCATGAGCTTCCAGGACGAGGCGGATCCGGGCGGGCTCTCGACGTTCCGCGTCCTGTTCCAACTCGCCAAGCTGCCGGCCGGCCGTCAGGAGGATCTCGACGGTCTCAAGATCAGCCGGCTGCCGTTCGCCACGGAAACCATGCGTGCCGACCTGAGCCTGTTTCTCTTCCAGGAGAGCCGGCTGAACGGGCGTTTCCGCTACAACCGCGACGTGCTCACGACGGAAAGGGCCGTGCGCCTGCGCGATCGCTATCTCGAAATCCTCGCCGCCGTTGCCGCCGATGCGGATCGTCCGATCGCGGAGCTGCTGCCGGAGACCGTGGAGGTGGAGCTGTCATGAGCGCAACGATGGGAAATGAGCTCTCCCCGGAGACGCCGATGATTCCGATGACCCGTTCGAGCGCGCCGGCGAGCAACCTGGTCACCTTCTGGAACGAGGCGCGCCTGCACGTCGCGTCCGCGAAGTCCACGTCCGTCCGCCCGGCTCCAGGGATCGTGCCATGGCGCGCCGCTCTCGAGGACGTGCTGAAGGTGGGGTACGGCCTGCAGGCACAGCCTCGCTTCCTGGCCGGCGCCTGGCAGCAGGTCCGCTGGCGCACCACGCCGTCGGCGGGAGCGCTCTATCCGTTCGAAGTGATCGCGACGATCCTCGGCGAGGGGACCTACCTCTGGGAGATCGAAAAGGGGCACCTCGTCCCCTGCGATCTGCCGCCACTCCCGCGGGAGGAGCTGGCGGGCGCCGGTTTCGTCACCCGCCCCGGACACCGGTTGGAAGCGTTGCTCATCTTCGCCGCCCGCCCCTGGCTGAGCATGAAAAAGTACTTCTTGCGCGGCTATGCCTACTGCCATCTCGACGTGGGGCACACCGCCACCAATCTGGCCCTCTACACGGCCGCGCTCGGGCACGACCCGGTCCTCCACCTGCGGTTCGATCGCGGGTTCCTGGCGGAGCATCTGAAGCTCGAGGGTCTGTGCCGGGAGCCTCTCGCGGTGCTCTCTTTCTCCTCGGCCGAGAAGGGGCTCGACCCGCCGCCGGTCGCCGACGTCCTCCCTCCCGCGGTCGGGCTGGAGCTGCCCGGGGAGGGAGAGAGCCGGAACTGGGAGTCGCTCCAGGGCATCCTCTCGTTCGACTTCGCGCTCCAGCCCCCCGGTGCGCCGGTGAGCGCGGAGCTCCTGCGGAAGGAGGCGGAGGTGCCCGCCAGTGCCCTTCTGCCGCTCCCGGATGGCCGTCCGCCGCTGTCGACCGCGGCGGAGTGGCGCGCCGCGATCCTCGCCCGGCGCTCGGCCAAGGGGTTCCGGGAGGAGCCCGTGAGCCTGGCGCAGATCGGCGAGCTGCTCGGCGCGCTCCGCGGCCAAGGCCTCGCGGCGGACTGCTCTGGCGAAGGCGCCGTTCAACTGGGCGTGCGCCTCGTGGCGCGCAAGGTCGACGGCCTCGCCGGAGTCTTCTCCTATGTTCCGGGCCGCCATGCGCTCCGCCAGCTCGACGCGCAGGCCGACGATCCGCGGCCGGCCTGCATGCAGCAAGGGCTCGCCGGCAATGCTGCGGCGTTGGTGATCTTCCATGCGCCGATCTGCCGCCTGGTCGACCAGCACGGGTATTCGGCCTTCGCCGAGCTGCACTTTCTGGCCGCAGAGCTCGGCCAGCGCCTCCACCTGGCGGCCACGCGGCTCGGAGCGCTGGGGATCACCTGCATCGGCGGCTTCGACGGCGAAGAGTGCGCCGCTCTGGCCCGGCTCGAAGCCGGCGAGGAGGTCGTCTACGTGGTCCTCGCCGGCATCAGCGACGACTCGGTGTTCAAGCACGACCGGCTGAACGTGGCGTTCAGCCATGGCCACACCACCACTCTGGAAGACTGATGAGCCGCCCCCTCCTCGATCACCCCGCCTTCGCGCGGCTCTTCGCCCCCGAGCACCGGGAGTTGCGCGACCGCGCCCGCCGCTACTTCGATCCCGCGCGTCTTCCCGAGTGGGTGAACGGGCCCGGCGGGTATCTCGACAAGTCGCAATGGCAGGAGTTCGGCCAGCTCGGCTTCCTCGGCCTCTCGCTCCCCCGGGAGAGCGGGGGCCACGGGCTCGGCCTCTTCGGCGCGCTGATCCTGAGCGAGGCGGCGTCTCAGCTCGGGGATCTCGGCGTCTCTCTCGGCCTCCACTGCCAGACCGAGATCACCGCCCAATGGCTGGCGACCGCGCACGGCGAGGAGGTGCGGAGCCGTTATCTCCCCGAAATGATCGCCGGCCGGCTCGTCGGCTGCGCCTGCGACACCGAGCCGGGCCGGCAGATGGAGTCGACCGCGGTGCGCGACGGCGACGAGCTGGTGGTCAACGCGAGCAAGCTCTACATCGTCAACGGAGCCAACGCCGACCTCTGCTTCGTCACGCTGAAGCTCGACGGCGAGATGGCGACCGTCCTGGTTGAGAAGGAGCGGCCGGGAGTCCGGGTGCTCGAGGTGTTCGACAAGCTCGGCACCCGCGCGATCGATTCCGCGAGGATCGACTTCGCCGAGGTCCGCGTGCCGGCCGCCAACCTGGCGACGAAGCGCGGTGTCCGGCAGCTCATGCACTGGAACAAGGTGATGACCGTCGCGCGCTTCCTGATGTGCGCCGACGCCTGCTTTCTTCACGGCTTCCTGCTCGCCCGCATCCTCGAGTACGGCGGGACGCGGATCGTCGAGGGGCGCCCGCTTGCGAGCTGGCCGATCCACCGTCACGCCCTCGCCCAGGCGGCCGCCGACCAGGAGCTGATGCAGGCCGGTCTGCTCGATGCCTTCGAGCAGCTCGAGAGCGGGCGCAACGCGGTCGCCGAGGTCGCCGCGCTCAAGTGGTTCTGCGTCGACCGGACGGCCCGGTTCGCCTCCCGGTGTGCCGAGATGCAGGGGGGGGCGGGGTACATGTGGACGAGCGAGTTCCTGCGCGCCCAGGCGCAGATCCTCGGTCTCAAGATGGCGGGAGGGAGCCTGACGACGATGCAGTCGGTCGCCGGCCAGGCGCTCGCCTACCGCGAGGAGCTGGAGGCGCTGGCATGAGCGGGACCTCCTTGATCCGTGAGGCGATGTCCGCCTGCCTCGACCGCTACGCCGGGCGCACGGCGGTCGCGGGCGGCTCCGAGGTCCTCTCCTATGCAGAGCTCGGCTGCCGCATCCAGGACGCTGCGGCCGTGTTGCGCGCAGCGCTCCCCACCGCGGCGCACGTGGGGTTCTGTCTCGCCAACCGCCCCGAGTACGTGGTCCTCTATTTCGCGACGTTCGAGGCCGGCGGTCTGCCGCTCCTCCTCGACGCCAACTTCAATACCGGCGAGATCGCGGCGATCCGCGGCGACTGTGCCTTGGACGCGCTGGTGGTCGAGCGGGTGAAGGCAAAGGCGCTCGAGATCCCGGGCAAGGGCGCTCCTCTGCAGCTCGCGGACGACGTCGTCATCCTGCCGCTCGCCCGGGCTGGCGTGCCCCCCTATACGCCGAGGCCCGCGACGGAGGTTTGCCGCTTCACCTCCGGCACCACCGGACGGCCGAAGTGCCTGGAGTTCAGCGGCCACGCCGTGGTCGCCGCGGCGCGCAACTGGGTCGAGGGAACGGGGATGACCGGAGAGGACCGGACGCTCTGCCTCGCCGCCCTCTCGAACGGCCTGGCCTTCAACACGTCGCTCCTCTCGACCTTCCTCGCCGGCGGGGAGCTCCACTTCCTCAAAGGGGTGCCCCTGACCCGTCCGGTGGCGCGGCGGATCGCGGAGGCCGGGATCACCCGCCTGGTCGCGTTCCCCACCCTCTACAGGAATTTCGTGGCTCCCGGCGGTCCGGACCGCGCGGCCCTGGCGAGCCTGCGGTATGCGATTTCCGCCGGAGCGCCGCTCTGGCCCGACGTCCGCGAGGAGTTCCGCTCCCTCTACGGTCTCGACATCTCGGATTACTACGGGATCGCCGAGACCGGTCCCTGCACGTTCGAGCGACACGCCGGCCACCATACGGGGCTGGGAGAGCCGCTGCCGGGCGTGGAGATCCGCATCGCCCTCGATCATCCGGACGGTTCCGAGGACGCGGCGGGAACGGGCGAGGTGCTGGTGCGCACCGCCTCGATGGCGAGCGGCTATCTCAACCATCCGGGGCTGTTCGAGGAGCGCGTGGACGCCGACGGCTTCTACCACTCCGGCGACCGCGGGCGGATCGTCGACGGACGGCTCCACTTGGTAGGACGGACGCAGGACCACATCAACGTCGCGGGGCGCAAGATCGACCCCACGGAGGTCGTCGCCGTCGTCACGGCGCTCGACGGGGTGGCGGACGCCGTCGCGTTCGCCGACGAGGATC
>DASQEB010000391.1:0-22157 GCA_035633875.1 Thermoanaerobaculia bacterium | reverse complement strand
CAGGCTAGAGATTCATTTTATTTATATTTCCTCTCAAAGGGAAGGGGGATGCTCACGCAGGACAACCGACTGCGATAGAGTCGATGCCGCTCTGCGGCAGACGTCTTGCAGAGAGCGGACGGCAACAGAGAGGATCGCCTGCCCATGAACGTGATCGAACAGCTATCCCGCCGCCGTCTGCTGGTGGTCACCGGCAAGGGCGGCGTCGGCAAGACCGCGGTGTCCGGCGTCCTGGGCCGTACCCTGGCCGCCCACGGGCGCCGCGTCCTGGTGGTGGAGGTAGATCCGCGGGAGAACCTCCACCAGATGGTGGGCACGCCTCCGTCGGGCGGCGACATCGTCCAGGTGGAGCCCCGCCTCTGGGTGCAGAATCTGAAGCCCCGCCAGGTGCTGGACCAGGTGGTGCGCGACCAGCTCAAGCTGGAGCTGCTGGTCCGGCGGGTGCTGGACAGCCCCGTCTACCATCACTTCGCCGCGGGCGCCCCGGGTCTCAAGGAGCTCGCCATCCTCGGCCATGCCTACCGGCTCCTCCACGGTCTGGAAGGCCCGGGGGCGCCGGACCTCGACATGGTTATACTGGACGCTCCGGCCACCGGCCACGGCGTCACCCTGCTCGCCGCGCCCCTGCTGGTGGCGGACGTGATCAAGAACGGTCCTTTCGCCCACATGGCCGGGGAGCTCGCGGCCCTCATCGCCGATCCGGAGCGCTCCGGCATCGTGGTGGTGACCCAGGCCGAGGAGATGCCGGTGGAAGAGGCCGAGGAGCTGCGGGAGGCTCTGCGCCAGAGGGTGCAGCGCGAGCCCGAGCTGCTGGTGGTCAACGGTCTCTACCCGCCGGCGCCGCCCGGGCCGGGTGACCACGACAACGAGCTGGTCTCGCTGTGGCGGCGGAGGCGCCGGCTCAACGAGCGGGAGCTGGAGCGCCTCGGGTCCCGCTGGAAGGGCCCGCGGGTCGAACTGCCGCAGCTCGCCATGGACCGGGGACCGGCGTTGCTCGCCCTGCTGGGACGGTGCTTCGCGGAATCCGCCCGCAGGGAGGGAGGGGAGGCGTGATGGAGCTGATCTCGGACCGCCATCCGCTGATGATCTTCGTGGGCTCGGGCGGCGTCGGCAAGACGACCCTCGCCGCCGCCGGCGGGGTGCTCTCGGCCCGCGAGGGGAAGAACACCCTGGTGATGACCTTCGATCCGTCCCTGCGCCTCAAGCAGGCCCTGGGAGTGGGGGAGGAGGCAAGGACCCGCGAGGTGCCGGTGGGCCTGGACGCCCCCGGGACCCTCCACGCGAGCCTGCTCGACGCCCGCCAGACCTTCGACCGGTTGATCGAGCGCTACGCCCCGGACGAGGAGGCCCGGCGCCGGGTGCTGGAGAACCGCTTCTACCAGCACCTGTCGGGCACCCTGGGCGGCATCCTGGAGTACATGGCCGTGGAACGCCTGTTCGAGGTGGCGGTGGACGGCCGCTACCAGCAGATCATCCTGGACACCCCGCCCACGCGCCAAGCCCTGGATTTCCTCGAGGCCCCCTCCCGGATCGTGGGCTTCCTCGACAGCGGCGCCCTGCGGGTGGCCCTGAAGGGATGGTTCGACGAGGAGGGCCGCCTCAAGGCCGCCTCCCGCTGGGGCGCCCTGGGCCGGCGGGCGGAGCGCTTCCTGGACGAGGTCGTGGGCATGGACCTCCTGCGCGACATGGCGGAGTTCTTCCAGGCCTTCGGTCCGCTCTATGAAGGCTTCCGCCAGAGGGCCACGGAGGTGGAGGCCCTGCTGCGGTCACCGAAGACGCAGTTCGTCCTTGTCTCCGGCCCCGGCGAGGAGCGCATCCCGGACACCCTCTTCTTCGCCCGCCGCCTGGAGCAGTCCGGGTATCACCTGGGACCGATCGTGGTGAACCGCGTCCACCCCCGCTTCCTCTTCGATGGCGCCCCGCCCCCCTCGGGAGACCCCTGCCACCCGAACGGCTGGGAGCTCCTCGCCTGGGCGGGGGAACGGGACCAGCGCGGCCTGATCGAGCTGGCCAAGCTCCTTGCCCGAGAGCAACCCGTGGTGGACCTCCCCCTCCTCCCCGAAGAGCCGACCGACCTGCCCTCCCTCGAAGCTCTGGGGAGGCAGCTCGAAGGGAGGCTGGTGGAATGGGGGCGATATGTCAGCCGGACGTCGTGAGCAGGGCGTCCCTTGCCGCACCGCGTCAAAAACTTCTTGACTTCCTTTGCCGCACTGCGGTAAGGTCCTCTTGTCACGGGCGCCCGGGAGCTCCGTGTACATCGACGAAGGAGAAACCATGATCCGGCTCATCAAGCGCTATGAGAGCAGGAAACTGTACGACACCGAGGAGAGCCGGTACGTCTCGCTGGATGAGATTTCCACCTGGATCCGGCAGGGGCAGGAGGTCAAGGTGATGGATAACGCCACCGGGAGCGACGTCACGTCCCAGACCCTGACGCAGATCATCCTGGACGAGGGGCGCAAGGGGACGTCCTTCCTGCCGAGCGAGCTGCTGCACGACTTGGTCCGCCTCGGCGAGCGCGCGGTCAACACCGGGATCGAGCAGGTGCAGCACAGCGTCGACCGGCTCATCGACCGCTTGGGACCCGTCCGGCGGGCCCGCGAGGAGATGTCGAGCCTGCGAGCCCGGCTGGAGCAGTTGGAATCCTCCCTGGCCGAGCTCGAGAGACAGGATGTGGCGATGGCGGCCGGAAAGCCCAACGAGGGAGAAACGCTATGAGCCAAGCTCAAACCCGTATCGATGCGGGGTTCGGGAAGCTGTTGAACGCCGGGCGCAACCTCTGGCTGGCCGGCCTGGGCGCGGTCGCCGGGGTGGAAGAGGGGAGCCGTGAGCTGTTCGATCGTCTGATCGAGCGCGGGCGTCCCGTGGAGGAGCGCCAGAAGAAGGTCGTGAACGAGGTCGCCGACCGGACGAACCGGACCGTTGCCGAGCTCAAGAAGCTGCTGCAGGACCAGGTGGCCTGGGAGAGCCGGGGCGTGCTGAAGAAGCTCAACCTGATGACGGTGGAGGACGTGAAAATCCTCTCCGCCCGGCTGGACACGTTGTCGAGGAAGCTCGACGAGTACGCGGTGCTCAAGGCGGCGCAGAAGCCTGCTGCGCCGGAGGTCGTCGAAACCGAAATCATCATCCTGACCGACGCCCCCGAGGCGAGCCGGTCGCGTTAACGCCAAGACAGCGAGGTAAGCCATGGAACCGAACACCACCTACACCGGGACCACTCAGGAGAAGAACGTTCAGGAGGAGCTCAAGGAGTCCGTGCACCGCATCTGGCTGGCCGGCCTCGGAGCTCTGGCGGCGGCCGAGGAAGAGGGCGCCAAGCTGTTCACCCGGCTGGTGGACCGCGGCCGCGACGTCGAGGCCAAGGGCAAGGTCGAGGTGGACAAGGTCAAGGCTGAGGTCGAGAAGATGAAGACCAGGGCCGAGAGCCGCTTCGAGGATTGGGGCGGCAAGCTCGACGAGACGCTGACCGCGGCCCTGCACCGGCTGGGTGTGCCCACCCGGGACGAGATCCGCAACCTGACCCTGCGGGTCGAGGAGCTGAACGCCAAGGTGGAGGCCCTGAAGCCCCGGGTAACGCCGGCGGCGACCACGACCACCACCACCGAGATCGTGACGCCCGACACCGCCGCCGTGACGCCGACCGATCCGTCGAACATCATCGCTTGAGCCCCAGGGGGCAACGGTGGAGCGCAGCAACACAGGATCCGGCAGCACGAGCCGCTCTTCCAAGATCGGACTGGCCCTCGCCGCTGGAGCGCCGGAGGGCGCCATCTACGAGATCGGCGCCCTCCGCGCGCTCGACGAGGCGCTGGAGGGCCTGGATCTCAACGATCTGTTCATCTATGTGGGGGTGAGCGCTGGAGCCTTCCTCAGCGCCAACCTCGCGAACGATCTCACCACGGCGCAGATGTGTCGCGCCATCGTCTCCCCTGAGCCGGGCGAGCATCCGTTCGTGCCGAAGACCTTCTTCACCCCGGCTCTGGGATCTTTTGCCAAGGGCGGCAAGGCTCTGCCGAAGCTCCTGGTCGAGTCCCTCTGGGACTACGCCAAGCACCTGCGCGACCAGAGCCTGCTCGACTCCCTGACCCGGCTTTCCCACGCCCTGCCGGTGGGCATCTTCGACAACGAGCCAATCCGTACCTATCTCCAGAAGATTTACAGCATCAAAGGGCGCACCGACGATTTCCGCAGGCTCGGCAAGCGCCTCGTGGTGGTGGCCACGGATCTCGACTCGGCCCAGGCGGTGCGGTTCGGCGAGCCGGGGCTGGACCACATCCCCATCTCCCAGGCCGTACAGGCGAGCGGCGCGCTCCCCGGTCTCTACTCTCCGGTGGAGATCGAAGGCCGCTACTACGTCGACGGCGTCCTCCTCAAGACCCTGCACGCCTCCGTAGCCCTCGAGGCCGGGGCGGATCTCGTGATCTGCATCAACCCCATCGTCCCTGTGGACACCGTCCGCGCGGTGGAGGCCGGCGTCATGAAAAGAGGCAATCTCCTCGACCGCGGCCTGACCACGGTGCTGGCCCAGACCTTCCGGACGATCGTCCACTCGCGCCTGGAAGTAGGGATGGCGGCCTACGACACGAAGTTCAAGGGTGCGGACGTGGTCCTCATCCAGCCCCGGCGGGACGACTACCTGATGTTCTTCACCAACATCTTCGGCTTCGCCGAGCGCCAAGCCGTGTGCGAGTACGCCTACGACGCGACCCGCCGCGACCTCCTGGCCCGCTTCGACGAGCTCGCCCCGAAGCTCGCCCGCCACGGGGTGACCCTCCGGCGTGACGTCCTCGAGCAGAAGAGGAATCTGTGGGATGGCGTCCGCCGGCCGCAGCGCGAGACGGCCCAGTCGCAGCTCGAGGTGGTCCGCCAGCTCGACGACGTCCTCGACCGGCTGGAGAGGCTGGTCGCGGAGAGGCGCGAGGCGGTCTCTCCAACCCCGACGCCCCCGCCCGAGATCCTGTAGACCGACCGGAGCGTCCCTCTCGAGGGCCAGTCACGCACTAAGTGACTGGTCCTCTTGTTTTTTGCTGTCCATTTCTGATTGGGGGGAGACGATGAGAAAAGTGTGTCTTGCGACACTTGTCGCAGCCCTGCAGGGGGGGATGGCCCTGGGCGCCGCGCCCGAGATCAAGCCCACATTCGACCTGCGGCTCCGCGGGGAGGGGGTTTACACCCCCGCCCGGACGGCCGCCTCGGATCAGACCTACGACTTTACCCTCGGCCGTTTCCGGCTCGGGCTCGATGCCGTCTGGAAGCACTGGACGCTCCACGGCATGGTCCAGGCTGCCGGGGCCATGGGGCTTCCGGAGAACGGCGCCTTCGCGGCCGGGCCGGTCTATCTCACGGCGAACGACGGCGACACCCGCCCGTCCCGGCTCGGCATCGCCGAGTTGAACGCCGTCTACACCAACGGCGGGTTCCGGACCGTCCTGGGCCGCCAGGCCTTCGCCGAAGGCTTCGAGGCGCCCACGGGCGTCGGCCACCTGGACGCGGTCAAGCAGCGGCGCCTCTCCGACCGGCTGGTGGGCAACTTCGAGTGGCCCAACGTGGCCCGGCGTTTCGACGGTGCGAGTTTCGGCTGGGGCGCGGGCGGCGCCCACCTCGCCGGCTTCGTCCTCCGTCCCCTGGACGGCGCCTTCGACCACAAGGACGCCTTCGAGCCGCTCGATGACGTCTCGGTCTACGGCCTGACCCTCACGGGCGAGCACGGCGCGTGGATCCCGGGCTCGGAGGTGCGAGTCTTCGCCGTCCAGTACGAGGACGGCCGCCCGGCCGCCCGCCGGCAGGCCGGAGGGGACCTGAGCCTCACCACCGCCGGAGCCTCGTTCCTCACTGGCAACGACACCTGGGACCTGCTGCTCTGGGGAGTGGTGCAGCGGGGCGACTGGGGCGCCACAAGCCAGGAGGCCTGGGCGTACCTCTTCGACATCGGCCGCCGCTTCCCCGGCCTTCCTGGCAAGCCGTCCCTCCACCTGGCCCTGGAGCAGTCTTCGGGGGATGACCTGGGCGACGACCACGGCACCTTCTTCAACCTCCTGCCGACCAACCACAAGTTCTACGGGTCCATGGACTACTTCGCCTTCTCGAACCTGCGGGACCTCTACGCCGAGGCCCTGTTCACGGTCAACGAGAGGCTGCGGGGGCGCTTCGCCGTCCACGACTTCTCGCTCACCGAGACCACCGACGCGTGGTACGGCGGCTCGGGGGCCTTCGAGGAGGAGAGCTTCGGCTATCTGATTCGCATCCCTCCCGGAGGCCGTTATCCCTCTGAGGACATGGGCCGGGAGGCGGACCTGGAGCTCACGTTCACCCTGCCCCAGGGCTTCGGGCTGGGAGTGGGGGGCGGCTACTTCTGGGGCGGCGCCGCCGCGGAGGCCTTCCTCCCGATGGAATCCGACGGGAGTTGGACGTACGTGGAGCTGACCTGGAGGAGGTAGTCACTCCCCCAGCCGCTTCCCCATCACCTCGGCCGCGTAGAGCACCATCGAGCAGCCGATGGGGAAGAGCACCTCGTTGATCCCCTTGGCCGTCAGGTCCACGAGGGTGGGGGGATTGGCGGAGGCGCGGGCGAGGAGGGCGACGATCGCGATGCCGAAGGTGAGGCCGATGGCGGCGCCGGTGCCGATGTGGAGGGCCAGGGGGGCGGTGGCCGTCTTGCTCCGCTTGGAGAGCCAGCCCAGAGCCGCGCCCAGGAGCCCGTACTCGAGGCTCTTCACGATCAGGATGAGGATTGGGAAGGCTGCTCCTCCGGTGCCGGCGACGCCCAGGGCCTGATTGACCCCCTTGTGGAGGGCGCGGGCGATGCCGAAGCCCAGGGGCGCAGAAATCAGACCGAGCACCCCCATGGTGCCAGGCCGCCGCGCCTTGCTGGCCGCCGTGCCGAAGGCGAGCCCCAGACAGACGATGAACGACCACGAGATCTTCTGGACCAGGTCGGAAATGAAGGGCTTCGGGGTATCCCCCAGGGTGTCGCTGAACAGGGCGAGACCCAGCAGCAGGACCTCCAGGAGAAACCCCAGGGCGATCGACAACCAGGCCACCCGCAGGATCTTGCGCCACAGAACGTCACGGGATGCGTCCGCGGCCGGCGTAGGGGGAGCCTGGGGAACGATGGGGACCGAGGTTGCATCCGCCATGGGGACCTCCTTCGCAAGATGATGTCTCGGCGGAATTGTAACCCGCCGAGATAGGTGAGGCCCTCGCGGCAGCGGCAGGTTGAACGTCCGCACCAGGAACACCGCCATCTCGGCCCGATCGACGGCGCGGTCCGGGCAGTAGAGGCCGGGGGAGCAGCCGCCGGTGATCCCTTCGGCGGCGGGCTGCTCGATCCACGGGGCGGCCCAGAAGCCGGCGGGGACGTCCGTGAACACGGTGCCGGTCGCGGCCGGCGGGGTGTAGCCGCTCCCGTGACGCTCCGCCAGGATTGCTCCAGGGATTGTTGTCCCGGCCGAAGACTCCATGATAGGGTCACGGCGGAAGAAATCGTGGGACAGCACGATCTCAGCTATCGCGCCTTCTTCGTTCACCGGCGGATGATCCAGGATCTCCTGCGGGAGATCGTGGGGGAACGGTGGGTAGAGCGCATCGACCTCGACTCCGTCCTGTGGCGCACCTCTTCCGCATCGAGAAGAGCCGCGACTGGTGGGAGGTCCGGGCGAGCGTGCAGAGGCTGCGCCAGGGTATTCCACCGGCCGAGTCCTCCTTGCGGCAGGCTTTCGAGACCTGGCTGCAGAAGGTCATCCTGCCGCGCTTCGGACTCTCTCAGGAGGGGGTCTCCGCCACGCTCACTCTGGAGGAGCTCGAGACCATGCTGGCTGAAAGCATCGACCGTTGGAATCGGGAGATCCGGGAACAAGGCCGACAGGAGGGCTGGCAGGAAGGCCGACAGGAGGGGGAAGCCCGTCTGGTGCTTCGGCAACTTCGCTTGAAGTTCGGTCCACTGGAGCCCGAGATCGAGGATCGGGTGCGGTCTGCCGATGCGGAGCGTCTCCTGGAGTGGGGCGACCGCGTCTTGACCGCCGAGAATCTCCAAGACGTCTTTCGGGACTGATCTCGGCTCCTTCCGTGGCTAGAACTGGAAAAGTAGGCGGGGAGATGGGGGCTCACCTTCGAAATTCCCGCTCCAAGCTCGAACCGCCAGCCTTCAGACTCGAAGGGCCACCTTGCAGCGTCATGTCTGGCTCTTCAAGCTTGAATGCCGCGGCTCGAGCTTGCCGGCCGAGCCTTCAGCTTGGTAGACCGCCCTTCAGGCTTGGAGGCTCCTCTTTCAAGGTTGCGTACACGGCTCCAAGCTTGAATACTTGTCCTTCAATCTTGCGGGCCGCCCTTCGAGCTTGCAGGTCCGGTCTCCAGGCTTGTCTTGGCGAATTCAAGCTTGCTCGCCGGACCAGCAAGCTTGAATGCCGGCCTTCGAGCTTGCTCGATCAGCCGGCAAGATCGCCGGCGCGGATTCAAGCTTGGAAGACGGCCAAGAGAGCTTGAACGCGGAGAGTGAGGCTTGCAGGGACGTCCTGCAGACTTCCCTGAGCGTTGAAGAAATGGACGCCGAGTCTTGCATCCTCCACCTGGCCACTTTCCCTGAGCGACCAATCCGGACGGGCCATCCGCGCAGACATGCCGCGCCGTGACCGTCGGGCGACATCTTGTCGTCGTCTTCCCAGAGCAGATCATCCTGTGGTAACGTCCGTAAGGAACAGGAGGATGCATCAGTGGAAGACGATGCACCGGAGATCCCCGAGGACTGGTGCCCTGCAACGGAGATCGCGAAGAGGGCCGGTGTGCCGTGGTCGACGGTGCTGATGTACGCGGGGAGGTTCCCCGACCGGCTTCCTTCCCGGAAGGCGAAGAACGGCCGGAGGTGGTTTCCCCCGGAGGCGGTGGAGATCACCCGGGAGCTGTTGAAGCTCGGGAAGGGAAAGAGGGAGTGGAAGCGCCGGAAGTAGGATCTGTCGGCTTCAGGCCCCGGTCTTGACCTCCCGCCGCACCGGCTCGGCGATGAGGTGCTGGACGACGGGGGGCTCGGGGCCGACGTGGAAGGTGCGGGCACGCTGTTCGATGTCCCGGTCCGCGACCGTGACCCGTTCGTGCTGGCGCAGGTGCTCCACCCACGACTTGACGAGGAAGATCTCGGTGTAGCGGCCGAAGACCGCGGAATCCGCGAAGAGCCCCCACTGCAGGGCGCCGTCCCGGAGACGGATGCGGCGGACCGCGGACATCGCCTCCGCGAACTCGCCCGCGCGGTCCGGATCGATCTGGTACTGGACCGTGACGAGCACGGGGCCGCGCTCGGGCTCCAGGTCATGGACCACGATGGGGGCGGGCCACTGCCGCGAGGGGGAGAGGTTGAGCCCCTCGCCGGAGCGCAGCCGGAAGCGCAGGGTGGCCAGGAGACCGAGAACGATGCCGGTGGCTGAGGCGGCCAGGGCCGAGGCTGTTCCGAAGCGCTCGGCCGCAGCGCCCCAGAAAGCGCTCCCTCCCGCAAGCCCGCCGAAAAAGACGAGGTTGTAGACGGAGATCGCCCGGGCGCGCACCCAGGAGGGGACGACCGTCTGCACGGCTACGCTGAGGCTGGAGAGGAGGGAGAGCCACCCCCCGCCAGCGAGGAGCAGGGCCGCGAAGACGAGCCAGAAGTCCCGGACGTAGGCCAGGGCCAGGAGGGCCGCGGCGAAGACCACGGCGGCCACGGCCACGATGACCTCCGCCGTGATTCGGCGCCGGACGCGGGGAAGGGCCATGGCCCCGGCCACCGCGCCGAGGCCGAGGCTGGCGAGCAGGAGGCCGTACCCGCCCGCCCCCTGGTTCAGCTCGACGCGGGCCACCACCGGCAGCAGCGCCCAGAGGGAGCTGGCGCAGAGGATGAAGGCCGTGCCCCGCACGATGACCGCGATCACCTCCGGGGCGTGGCGCACGTACCGCAGCCCCGTGCTCATGGCGCCCCAGATCCGCTCGGCGGGCAGCACCGACTCCTCGGCAGGGCGGCGCCAAAGGTAGAGGACGGCAAGGACGCCGAGGAAGGAGGCGGCGTTGAAGAGGAACGTGACCCCGGGACCGGAGGCGGCGACGACGAGCCCCGCGAGGGCGGGGCCGGCGGCCCGGGCGATGTTGAAGCCGATGCTTCCCAGGGTGATGGCGGCCGGCAGGTCCTCCCGGGGCACGAGCTCGGGGATGATGGCCTGCCAGGCCGGCTGATTGAGGGCAGCGCCGAGCCCGAGGAGGAAGGTGAAGAGGAGAAGCGTCGACGGGGTCGTCAGCCCGGCGACAGTCAAAAGCCCCAGCCCACTGGCTGCGAGGAGCATCCAGGTCTGGGAGATCAGGAGGACGCGGCGGCGGTCGAGCACGTCGGCCAAGGCCCCGGCCGGGAGGGACAGGAGGAACATGGGCAGACTCGTGGCGGCCTGAACGAGGGCGACCAGGGTGGCCGAAGGGCTGAGCGTGGTCATCAGCCAGGAGGCGCCGACGTTCTGGAACCAGGTGCCGACGTTCGAGGCGACGTTGGCGATCCAGAGCCAGCGGAAGACGGTGTGCCGGAAGGGGCTCCAGGGGGAGAGGTCTTCCACTGGGTCGGCGGGAGGCATGGCTCCCGAGTGTACTGAAGTCAAAGGACCTAAAGGACCTACAGGACCCAAGGAAGACAGCGACCTGCCCTGTCCTCGAGTCTTTGTTGTCCTTTTGGTCCTTTGGGTCCTTGATTGCCTTGCCGCCTCAACGTGGCAGCGGGAAACGGCGCAGCAGCTCCTGGAGATAGAGGGGTTTTTCCGGTAGGGCGTCGGCCGCCGCGTGGAGCTCCCTCAGCTTCGCCATGGGATCCCGGATCGGCACCAGGGTCCCGTCGGCGTCCGACTCCCAGCCCGAGACGGCTTCGGCGAGAGCGGCCAGAGCATCGGTGCTCCCGGCCAAGGCGGAGGGCGAATCCCAGAGGCGGGTGGTGCCGTCGGAGGAGCTGCTCGCGATGCGTCGGCCGCCGGGGCCGAAAACGGCCATCCAGACACCGCCTCCATGCACGACGCGCTGGGCGATGGGGAGGCCCGTCGAGGTTTCCCAAAGGCCGACCGTGTTGTCCTCGGACGCAGTCAGGAGACGCTGGCCATCCGGGCTGAACTGGACGAACCAGACGGCGCCATTGTGGCGGATCGTGTGAAGGATGGGGGCGCCGGTCGCCGTATCCCAGACGACGGCCAGGTCGTCTCCGGAGGCGGTTGCGACCTGCCGGCCGTCGGGGCTGAAGGCGGCGTGGTAGACCGGGCCGCGGTGGTTGAGGACGTGGAGGCGCCGGCCGGAAGAGACCTCCCAGAGCCGGGCGGTGTCGTCTCCGGAGGTGGTGACCACCGTCCGGCCGTCCGGGCTGAAGGCGGCGGAGGTGAGCGGCGCCTCGTGGCGTAGGGGCGGGCTGGCGGGACGTCCGCTCGGAACCTCCCAAAGCCGCGCAGTGGAATCCGCGGATGCCGTGAGGAGGAGCCGGCCGTCGGGGCTGAAGGCGGCGGAAAGGAGTTCGTCCGGGTGGCGGAGCGCCGCGATCCGTTGCCGGGACTGTAGATCCCAGAGGAGCGCCGTGCCGTTGCTCATCGCCGTGGCGAGCAACCGGCCGTCCGGGCTAAAACCGGAGGACAGGACGGCGCTTTCATGGCGCAGAGGCGCGCCGTCGGGGGTGCCGGTCGCGGTCTCCCAGAGGCGGGCCGTGCGATCGTCGGAGGTGGTGGCGAGCCTGCGGCTGTCCGCGGTGAAGGCAACGGACGTGACGCCGGCTCCGTGCCGTAGGATCGCTCGGGGGCGGGGTCTGGTCCCAATTTCCCAAAGGCGGGCCGTGCCGTCGGCGGACGATGCGGCGAGGAGCCGGCCGTCTGGGCTGAAGCGCAACATGGTGACGATTCCGCCGCGGGAGAGAATCTGGGTGCTGCGGGGGCTCTCCCGCAGCACCCAGAGGCGGGCCGTGCCGTCTTCGGAGGCGGTGAGGACGCGCTGGCTGTCCCGGGGGTCGAACGCGGCGGAGAGGACCGCGCCAGCGTGGCGCAGGGGCTCGCCCTCCGCCTCTCCGGCCCGGGCATCCCAGAGACGAGCCGTTCCGTCGCCGGAGACCGTAAGGAGCCGGGTCGGCTTCCGGGGATCGAACTGGAGGGAGTTGACGG
Source organism: Thermoanaerobaculia bacterium (assembly GCA_035633875.1). Lineage (GTDB taxonomy): Bacteria > Acidobacteriota > Thermoanaerobaculia > Multivoradales > UBA5704 > DATARR01. The sequence continues at coordinate 10,035 of DASQEB010000391.1, read as the reverse complement.
AGCTGGCATGGTTCAGAGAATCGCCCACCGGCTGGCAGAGCGCCGCGTCCCAGATCCGGACCCGGTTGTCGTCCGCACCCGTGGCGAGGACACGGCTGTCCGGGCTGAAACCGAGGGTATAGACCGCGCTCTGGTGGGAAAGTCGCTTCCCGGCCGGCTCTCCGGTCCGCGGGTTCCAGATCCACGCAGTTCCGTTCTCGGCGCCGCTGGCCACCTGGGTGGAACCCGGGTTGAAGGCAACGGCCCACACGGTGGCCCCGTGACGCCTGGCGGCGAGGGTGCGGCCGGTCCGGGCGTCCCAGGTCAGGGCCCGGCCGTCCTCGGAGCCCGTGGCCAGCATGGTGCCGTCCGGGCTGAAGGCGAGGCTCCGCACCGGCCATTCCCCGGCATGGGCCAGGGTGTGGAGGAGGCGGCCGGTGGCGGTCTCCCAAAGGCGGGCGGAGCCGTCCCCGGAGGCGGTCGCCAGGGTCGTGCCGTCCGGGCTGAAGAGAGCGGCGGTGAGGTTCCCCCCGTGCTGGAGCGGAGGGACGTGGAGCCGCCCGGTCCGGATGTGCCAGAGCCGTGCGGTACGGTCGGCAGAGGCGGTGGCGAGGAGCCGCCCGTCCGGGCTGAAGGAGAGGGCGGAGACCGGCCCGGAGTGCGCGAGCGGCGCCCCGACGGCACGGCCGGTCCGGGCGTCCCAGAGCCTCGCCTTTCCGTCGGCCGACCCGGTGGCCACGAGTCGGCCGTCCGGGCTGAAGCTCGCCGCGAGCACGCTCTTGGGGTGGACCATCACCGCCTCCGGCACCGGCCAGCCTTCGTGGAGCAGGAGGTTGATCAGCCAGCTCCGGACCAGGGGGCCCTCGGGGTTCATCCGGGCGGCGTGGGCGAAGTGGGCGAGGGCGTCCGGCGTGTTCCCGGTCTGGACGAGCCGGGCGGCGGCCTCGAGGACAGCGCGCCGGATCTCGATCTCGGCGTCCACCGCCCGGCTCCGCATTACCCAGCCCCACACCGCAGCAGTGATCGCGAGGAGGCCCAGGAACAGGAAAAGGAGGCTCATCCTCCGGGTGCGCCGCAGCTCCGCCCGCATGCGCCGCTCCTTCTCCTCGGCCTCACGGCGGGCCTCCTCGACCCGCGCCTGGGCCTCGCGCTGGCGGCGGCTGTCGCGGCTCGCCCGGACGACGCCGCTCAGGACGTCGTGCGTGAGCTCGATCCGCTGCACGCCGCCGCGGTCCTCGATGCGGAGCAGCCTCCGGTCGGTGAGCTTCTCGATCGCCTTGCGGGTAACCCCGGGGGTCTCCAGGGCGTTCTCCAGGGCCACGGAGTCACGGTAGCCGGACGTGGTGAGGAGCTTCTCCTCCAGGAAGATGCCGACCTCCTTCGGCAGGTCCGCCAGGCTCCGTTCGTAAAAGTCGGAGAGGATCTCCTCGCGGTTGCCCTGGAGGAGGTCGGCGGTGATCCGCGGCGCTCCCTGGCGGCGCCGCTTGTTGTTGAGCTCGCGGCAGACGACGCTGAGCAGGGCCGGCTCCACTTCGAGCTCGGCGAGAGAGGTCTCGTCCGCTTCGCCGCGCCCGGCCACGAAGCGGACCACCCGCTCGGCCACGTCCGGCTCCACGAGGGCGGCGCCGGGCCGGGTCACCACCTGGAGAGCGTTGGCTCCGTTCATCCGGAGCAGGCGGAAGCGGTTCTGGGAGATCAAGCGGATGCGGCCCCGGAGTCCTTCGAGGTCCGGGACGAAGTCCTCGCGCAGGCTGAGGAGGATCTTGTAAGGATGACGGCTGAAGGAGAGCTCCCGGGCCTCCTCGGGGTGCTCTTCGAGCCGGGCGCGGACGGCTTCCGGGGGCGCTCCCTCGCAGAGCGCCACCAGCTCGCCGAGGAACCCCTCGACGCTCCGGGCATGGGCGGGGCTGCGCCGGCCGAGCGTGAAGACCTCCTCGAACTGGTCGAAGACCAGGAGCGGCGTCACCAGCCGGTTGCGGGCGTTCCAGAAGTCCGCCCCTTCGCGGTGGAAAGACTCCCAGAGCGTCTCGGACTCGCCGAACGGCGGCGCCTCGACCCCCGCGGCCGCGGCCTCTCGGGAGATGGCCGCCCGCGTCTGGGCGACGAGGTCGGGCGCCGCGCCCTCCTCCTCCGAGAGGTCTAGGCGGACGTAGACCGGGAACACGTTCTCCTCGCGCAGCCGGGGGAACAGGCCGGCATGGAGGAGCGACGTCTTGCCGAGGCCCGAAAGGCCGAAGAGGACGGTCAGCCGTTCACGCAGCACGAGGCGCAGGAGCTCGTCCACCTCGGACTCCCGGCCGTAGAAGAAGCCGTGGTCCGCCTCGCGGAAGGAAGCGAGCCCCGGCCAGGGATTCTCGGCGTCGACGGCGCCGGTGTCGGCGGATTTCTCCGGGAGCAGTTCCGCGATCATCGTCCGGCGCTCGCCAGGGCCTTCTGGTACTCCCGGAAGAGTTGCCGCATCAGGCTCACGAAATCGGGGTCCACCTTCCCGGCCTCCACCCGCTGCCAGTGGAGCTGGCGGAACTTCTCGGGGATGGCCGGCTCGTTCGGGGGTGTGTCGTCGATGACCACGGGGACGAGGAAGCGCATGGTGGGCGGGACCTGGACGGCGATGCGGAGGGCGTGGTCCCACTCGATGCGGAAGAAGCGCCGCCGGGAGGTGAGGGTGCTCCTGGAAAGGACGGGCACGAAGAGCGAGCAGTTCTCGATGTTGCGCTTGATCTTGGCCTCGTAGTCGTCCCCGGCCTGGAGGGCGGCGCGATCGAACCAGACGTCCACTCCCGCGCTCTCCAGAGCCTCCTTGAGGGCCTCGACGACCGGGCGGTCCTCGCTCGCGTAGCTGAGAAAGACCGCGCCCGGCATCATGTCCAGGGGGCTCGAAGGCCGCTCGGAGGTTTCCACGAGGAGGTCCGCCTCCGGCGGGTGGCGCTCGGTCCAGCGCTGGTGGAGCTCGGCCACGAACTCCACGGCGCCGCCTCCCTGGAAGACCTTGGTCCGGGAGCTGAAGCGCTGGAGGAAGCGGAGGAGGGACTTGTCCTCCCGAAGCCTGTCGTCGGCGACCACGTCGGTCTTGCCGCGGGCCATCAACAGGCGCTCGCGCTTGGGCAGGCGGAGGAAGATGCGGGCGAGCCAGTCGGGGAAGGAGCTGCCGAGGACGAGGATCTGCCGCCGGTTGAGCTCGTCGAAGAGCAGGTGAGGCCGCCGGCTGTCCGACTGGAGGGAGTGGACGAACTCCAGGAGGTCCTCGTCGGTGACGACGTAGTCGGGCACGGCCGAGACCCGGCCGAAGAGATGGAAGACGGCCGGCCGGTCCAGATCATCCAGCGGGGCTTCGAGGTCCTGGACCGCGTTGGGGGAGTAGGCGTAGACCTTCGTCCGCGGCTGGCCGCCGAAGCGCGCCTCGTTCAGGGCCGTCTCCAGGAGCCCGTCGAAGGTGGAGGTGACGAAGAGCTTCAAAGGGCGGATGGCGGCGAGCTGGCGCAAGGGCTCCGGGACGGGGATCTTCTCCTTCGCCACGATGGCCTTGAGTACGGGGTAGAGGTCCTCGATGTCGTTCCCCTCGGCGAGGAACCGATAGGCCACCTCGTTGAGCGCCCCGGCGGCGGCCGGCAGGTCCTCCGCGGGCACGCCGAGATACCGCGCCAGCCTCTCGGCGAGGTAGGGATAGAGCAGGACCTGGCGGCCGTCGACGTCGACCGTCAACAGGTTCTGCCCCACGATGGGAACGACCCGCCCCTCTTCGATGAACTGGAGGAGCTGATCCCAGAAGAGATCCGACATCCCGGCGCCCCGCCTTTCAACGCTGTTTGAGGAGAGGCTACGGTGTGGCAGGAGGGATGTCAACGCCGGTTCCAGCGCGCATAGAGAGGTGACAATTCGGTGATAGGGGCTGGACACGGAGCCGAAACAAGAGTATCCTCCTCACAAATGAGTTTCACCCGCACCATTCCAGCCCTCGCCCCCTCTGCACAGGTGTGTTGTACCTGTCGCAGGCGGGTGTGAGCGGCTCCGGTCGCTGACATCCGCCTCTTTCCCGATTCAACAACCTGAAGGTTTTCGCCCCCGGTAGGCCGTAGCACACGGCGCTGTCGAGGCGGTGCATCCACAGATCCATTCGCGCGGTGGAGATGTCGTCCCCGTGCGAGGAGGCGGAGCTTTGTCGGCATGAGCGTTCGAGAGGCAGTTACCGCAGCCAGCGAAGTCACCTGGGACTTGGTCCGCAAGCGCAACTTCGTCGAGCGGTTGAAGCACGAGAAGGGCGGGCTGGACGTGATCCACGACCTGCCGGCGATGATCGAAACCGGGTATGAAGCGGTTCCGGAGGAAGACTTCGTCCGCCTGCAGTGGTACGGGCTGTACCACGACAAGCCAAAGCTCGGTTATTTCATGCTGCGGGTGAAGACCCCCGGCGGGGTCCTGACCCCGGCGCATCTACGCACGATCGGCACGATCTCGAACGTCTACGGGCGCGGGCACGGCGAGCTGACCACGCGGCAGAACATCCAGCTCCATTGGATCGAGCTCGACCGGATCCCCGAGGTGCTCGGCCTCCTGAACGGGGCCGGGCTCACCACGACCGGTGCCTGCGGCGACAACGTGCGCAACATCACCGGCTGCCCGGTGTCGGGGATCGACCGGGAAGAGCTCTTCGACGCGCGGGGAATCCTCGAAGAAGCAGCGGACTTCTTCGTCCGCCATCGCGAATACTCGGATCTTCCGCGCAAGCACAAGATCACGATCGCGGCCTGCCCCCACCAGTGCAACGCCCCGGAGATCCACTGCATCGCCCTCCTCGGCCTGGTGCGGGGAGGCCGGCCGGGCTTCGGGGTGCGCGTGGGCGGCGGGCTCTCCACCTGGCCGCGCCTCGCGGACGACCTCGGGGTGTGGGTGCCGGCCGAGGAGACGATCCCGGTGCTGCGAGCGATCGTCGACGTCTGGCGCGAGGACTTGAAGTACCGCATGTCCCGCGCCAAGGCCCGCCTCAAGTTCATGGTGAACGATCTCGGGCCCGAGGCGTTCCGCGCCCGCGTTGAAGAGAAGCTCGGCCGCCGTCTCGCGGACGGCACGGTGCCTCCGGCTCCGGTCGAAGAGCACGACCATACGGGGATCCATCCCCAGCGCCAGGAAGGGCTTTTCTACGCCGGATTCCCCGTCTTCCTGGGACTGATGGACGGCGACACCATGCTCCGCGTGGCCGACCTCGCCGAGTCCTGGGGCGGCGGCATCCGCCTCACCCGGCGGCAGAACTTCATCCTCACCGACGTCCCGGCCGAGCGCGTGGAGGACGCCGTCCACGACATCGGGTGCCTGGGATTCCCCCTCCAGGACTCGGGGCTCCGCAGCGTGAGCATCGCCTGCACGGGCGATCCCTTCTGCAACTACACGGTGGCCGAGACCAAGGGGAAGCTCAAGGAGATCGTCGAGCACCTGGAGCGGGTCTTCGGCGCCGAAGCGGGCGGCCTGCGGCTCAACCTGGACGGCTGCCCCCATGCCTGCGCCCATCACTGGATCGGCGACATTGGCCTCCAGGGCACCACGCTGCGCGAGCGTGGCCCGGGCGGAGAGCGGCTGCACGGCTACGACCTCTTCCTGCGCGGCGGGCTTGCCCGGGACGCGGCCATCGGCCGGCCGATCCTCAAGCGGGTGCCGGGCACCGAGGTCCACCTCGTCATCGAGCGTCTCTTCCGTGCGTTCCTCGACGGACGGAAGGAGGACGAGAGCATTCAGCAGTTCTTTCTCCGCCAGAGCGACCAGGAGCTGGTCGCGTTGAGCGGAGTGTCCACGGAATCCTAGGAAGGAAAGGGAAGAGCCATGTTGGAAATTGCGACCGCGATCCGGAAGATCGAGCAGCGTGACCTGCTGGACGAGTTCGATGCCGGGCAACTGGCCGTCGAGTTCGACGACGCGACCCCGCAGGAGGTCATCGGCTGGGCCCTCGAGCGCTGGGGCTCGCAGATCGCGATTTGTACAAGTTTCCAGGCCGAGGGCATGGCGATCCTCGACATGGCGTGGCGGATCGACCCCGAGGTGCGCGTCTTCACCGTGGACACCGGCCGCCTGCCCCAGGAGACCTACGACGTGATGGAGGAGGTCCGGCAGCGGTACGGCATCGAGGTGGAGGTCTACTTCCCCGACGCCAAGCAGGTGGAGAACATGGTCCGCCGCTTCGGGCCCAACCTCTTCCAGCGTGCGGTCGAGGCGCGCCTGCTGTGCTGCAACGTGCGCAAGGTCGAGCCCATCCGGGGCGTGCTCGAAGGTCTCGACGCATGGATCACCGGTCTGCGCCGCGACCAGTGGGCGAGCCGGGCCAACATCCGCAAGATCGAGATCGATCACGATCACGGCGGTCTCGCCAAGATCAACCCGCTGGCCGACTGGACCCTCGAGGAGGTCAAGGAGTACAACGCGGCCCACGGAGTGCCCGAGCATCCGCTCTACGCCAAGGGCTTCACCAGCATCGGCTGCGCCCCCTGCACCCGCGCCACCGCCGTGGGCGAAGACCCCCGCGCCGGCCGCTGGTGGTGGGAGAAGAACGCCCCCAAGGAGTGCGGCATCCACTGCCCGATCGAGACCGGCGCCTTCGAGCACGAGCTGGAGGCCCTCGTCAATCAGAAGGCCACCGGCCCGCGGAGGGCGGAGCTTTGAGCGGAATTGCCGCCCCCGTGGCGACCGTGACGAGCGTCGCGATCGACGCGGCCCAGCAAGAGGTCCTCCTCGCCGAGCTCGCCGCCCTGGCGGGCTCCGTCCACGACCCGGTGGCCCGGGTCCGTTGCGAGGAGCTCACCGCGGCGGTAGCGGAGGGGGCGGTGGAGGAGGACCTCCTTTCTTTTTTCGAAAGCGTTCTGGAGATGTCGCTCCAGACCGGGCGGGCCCGGCGCGTCCACGGCCCGGAGAGCGAGCAGGCGCTGCTCCGGCTCTTCCAGCAGACGCCCCGCGGCGGAGCGGCCCGGCGCGCCACCGAGGCGGTCAACAAGGCGCTCGCGGCCCTCGCCGGGCAGACGATCGAAAAGATGCTCTTCACGATCCAGGGCCCGGGCGTCTTCCGCCTGGGGGTCGAGACCGATGGCTGCAAGCTGACCCTGGAAATCGATCGCCACTGCGTGTCCGTCGAGAGCCTGGAGGTCTGAGCCGTGGCGCACTACCCCGTCTTTCTCGACCTGCGGGAGCGCCCCTGTGTGGTTCTCGGCGGCTGCGGCATGGCCGAGGAGAAGGTCAAGGGGCTTCTCGCCGCCGGAGCGCGGGTGATGGTGATCGCCCCAACCCTCACCCCGGCTCTCCAGGAGCTGGCGGCGGAGGGCCGCATCCTCCACCGTGCCCGGGAGTACCGGCCTGGCGACCTGGAAGGAGCCGCCCTCGCCATCTCGACCGACCGCACCCCCGAGGTCGCCGCCGCCGTCTGGCAGGAGGCCCGGGACCACAACATCCTCCTCAACACCGTGGACGACGTGCCGCACTGCAACTTCATCGCCCCCGCCATCGTGCGCCGCGGCGATCTCTCGATCGCCATCTCGACCGGAGGCAAGGCTCCGGTCCTGGCGGTCCGCCTGCGCCAGCGCCTCGAGCAGGAGGTGGGGGAGGAGCACGCGCGCTTCCTCGCGCTTGCCGGCGCGGCCCGGGAGCCCCTCGCTCACCGTCAACCGGATTTCGCCACCCGCCGCGAGCTTTGGTACCGGCTGGTGGACTCCGACGTCCTGGACCTCCTGCGCCAGGGGGACGAAACTGCCGCCCTCGGTCGCTTCGAGGAGATTCTGGGCGTGCGCCCCGCGGAGGCCGCGGGAGTCGAGCAGCGGACTTTTAATCCGCGGCTCCAGAGCTCGTGATGAGCGGCATGGTCTACCTCGTCGGCGCCGGACCCGGCGATCCCCGTCTGATCACAGTCCTGGGTCTCGACTGCATCCGCCGTGCGAACGTGGTCGTCTACGACCGTCTGGTCTCCCCGGCCCTGGTCGAGGAGGCGCAGCCGGACGCGGAGAGGATCTTCGTGGGCAAATCCCCCGGCGACCACTCCTGCCGGCAGGAGGAGATCAACGCTCTCCTCGTCCGGCATGCCCTCGCGGGAAAGATTGTCGTCCGCCTCAAGGGGGGAGACCCCTTCGTTTTCGGCCGCGGCTCGGAAGAGGCCCTCGCCTGCGCCGAGGCCGGGGTCCCCTGGGAGGTCGTCCCCGGCGTGACGAGCTCGATCGCCGTTCCGGCCCGGGCCGGCATCCCCGTGACCCACCGGGAATCCGCGGGCGGCTTCGCCGTGGTCACCGGCCACTGCGCGGAACGGGACAGGCAGGACTGGGAGAGCCTCGCCCGCGTCGACACCCTGGTGATCCTCATGGGCCTCGCCCGCCTCCCCGAGATCGCCGCCCGCCTCCTCCTCTTCGGCCGCCCTGCGGACACCCCCGTTGCCATCATCGAGAAGGGCACGCTGCCGGATGAGCGGGTCTTGACCGGCGCTCTCGGAAGCATCGCCCGAGAGGCCGCGGAAGCCGGACTCGGCTCGCCGGTGACGATCGTGGTGGGCGAGGTCGTGCGGGTCCGGGAACGGTTGCGAGAGGGCGACGCCCCCGTTTCGGCTATACTGCGCGCCGAGGGGGCCGTTAGCTCAGTTGGTAGAGCAGCGGACTTTTAATCCGCGGGTCCAGAGTTCGAGTCTCTGACGGCCCACCATCTTTAGAATCAAGCACTTGCGCTCCGCGGATGGCGCTGGCATACTGCCCTATATTCCCTTCGGGGGACACTTGGGGGACAGTCAATGCCAGGGAAGCGCGGGCTGGAGAGCACTCAGTACCCAGGGATCTACAAGCGCATCACTGCCGAGGGGAAGCTCGAGGGGTATCAGATCAAACCCCGCTTCCCAGGCTACTCCGGACCCAGGAGCTTCACCCGCGAACGGCTCACGGATGCCCGGGAGCTGCTTGATCAGATCCGACAAGACTTGCGCAAGGGCCTCTCGGGCGGGGAACGGCGCCGCACGCTCGCCGAGGCCGTCGCCCGGTATTGCGCCGAGGAGCTGCCGAAGCTCGCCCTCTCCGAACAACGAAACGGGAGTTTGCGTCAAGCGAACTGGGGGGACGTTGCCGTCCACCTCGGCGGCTTGGTATCGAGAGGGGGAGTGTGCGTCAGCGAGGCGGGGGAAGTTGGCCGACACCGTCCGGCACGAACGGCGGATCGCGCGCGGGTGGGTGGGGTGGTCGTCCCACGAAGGCCGGAGCTCGCGCGGGTGGGCGGTAGGATGGCCGTCCCTGCGCGAGTGGCGGAGCTTGAGAGGGTGGGTGGTGGCCAAAGTCTTCGGCGCAGCCCCCCGGCCTTGTGGAACGGACGGTGCCGTCCACGCGGAGGCTGGAGCTCGAGAGGGGGAGTTTGCGTCAGCGAACTGGGGGGACGTTGCCATCCACGATGAGGATTGGAACTCGAGAAGGTGGAGCAGTTCGGCGCAGCGCAACGAAGCCGATCTGCGGGGGGATGTTGCCGTCCTCACGGCGGCTGAGGATGTCGATGGACTCAGACAGGGATGTGGGATACTACCGCCATGGGGAAGGCATCCGCTTTGAACGTCGCAGACCTGAGCCGTGACGAAAAGCTCGAGCTCCTCGACCGGCTTTGGGAGAGCCTGGGCCAGGATCCGGAAGCCCTGCCTTTGACGAGCTCTCAGCGAGAGGAACTGGACCGTCGGCTCGACGAGTTGGAGGCTGAAGGTCCAACTGGGCTCTCGTGGGATGAAGTTGTCGCCCGAGCCCGGGCGCGCTCACGGTGAAGCACATCTATCGGCCTGCGGCTGCGGATGACATCGACCGCGCCTATGCCAGGTACGAGGAGGAACGGAGGGGCCTCGGCGAAGAGTTTCTTGCCGAAGTCACTGCGACCGCGAAGTTGGTTGTGGAGCGGCCTGAGGCTCAGACGCGCCGCGCCCTCGTTCATCGGTTCCCGTATGGGCTGTTCTATCGAGTCCTCGGCGACACGGTCGTCTTCGTGGCGTGCTTCCACACAAGCCGGAATCCTGCACTGTGGGCGCGGCGCCGCTGAGGAGTTTAAATTTCTGCTATAACGATTATGCGGAACAAAAGAGAA
>DASQEB010000390.1:0-9296 GCA_035633875.1 Thermoanaerobaculia bacterium | reverse complement strand
ACGGCAAGATTTTCCGCACTTTTGGAGCCCGAGGGGCGCAGGGATGTAGCCTGAGGCGCCAGCCCAACTTCTTACACACATCTCTGAGAGCACGCGTAGAGACGCCCCAGCCGGTCATCGAGATCCTCTCGAAGTCCACTGGATTTTGCCGAGCTCCGGGACGCGCCCGGGGCCTATTCCAGGGGCTCCAGATCGACCTTCTGCTCACTCAGAACCCGCTGTTCGACAAGGTGAGGCGCGAATACTCCAACAGTCCATCGATTCGCCGAGCGCGAGATCCCGTGCGCAACGGTGGAGGGTCTTCTGATTCTGAAGCCGGACAGGCTGACTAAGCCCCTAAAGTTAGTGCCGCCATCAGTCCGCGGCCCCGAACGAAGCCACCTCTTCCCATCTTTCTCTGTTTAGAATATTCTGGTTAGCTCCAGGGCTCGGTGTCGGGCCCGGCCACATGAAGAAAGGAGACCCTGTGAGCACCTCTTCCCGCCTTGCCCTCCTGTTGTGCGCCGCGGCCCTGATGGGCACCGCTTTCCTTCTGACCCCCCCTGATGCCGCCGCGACCTGCGGGCCGACTCCGTTCGGCATCTATTGCGACCGTTGCGCTAACCCGAGGGCAACGCCACTGAACTGGGGCGTGGGAGCGACCTGCCAGGAGGCGACGAACAACCTCCGGAGCCGGGCATCCCAGGACATCTTCTGTGGCGAATACGGGCCCTGCGACGTGACCCTCGTGATCACGGGCGCTTGCTGGTGGAACGACATGAAAGGTATGTACCAGGTGGACGGCTATCTGACCTATCGCTGTAAGGTCTGTCCCACCTGCCTGTAGCCAGGTGATCGCCGCCAGGGGGGAGCGCCCTCGCTCCCCCCTGCCTTTCCCTTCGCTCCCCCCATAACAAACCCGCCCCTCCCTCGTATAGTTGTAGAGGCCCCCGGTGCATCCCACCGCGGCCCCCCTCCCCCATCCCGCCGGACCGCCGGCAAGGAGACTGACGTGAAGAGACTGTGGCTGGTCGCGATCCTCCTCGGCTGCCTTGCGGCCACGTCCGCGTGCTCGCAGGGGGACGCCGCGGCCAAGGATACCGACACCGGCGCGAAGGATGCGAAGGCAAAGGTGGACGAGGCGGTGCCCGTGGAAGTGGCCACTCTGGGGACGGGGGAGATCGAGGCGATGCTTCGGTTCTCCACGAACCTGGAGGCGGACAACGAGGTGGGGGTCTTCTCCCAGGCGGCGCGGCAGGTGCGGCAGCTCCTGGTCGAGGAGGGGGCCCGGGTGGCCAGAGGGCAGGTTCTCCTGCGGCTCCAGGACGACGAGCAGAAGACGGCTCTCGCCAAGGTGAAGAGCCAGCTCGACAAGGCGCAGCGGGAGTACGAGCGGCAGAAGCGGGCCTACGAGCAGGAGCTCATCTCCGAGCAGGCGTTCAGCCAGGCGACCTTCGACGTGGAGCAGCTCCAGCTCGCCGTGGAGGAGGCCGAGCGGCAGCTCTCCTACACGGAGGTGCGGGCGCCCATCTCCGGCACGATCACCCGGCGGCTCGTGGGGATCGGCGATCACGTCACTCCGAACCAGCACCTGTTCGACATCGTGGACTTCAACTCGATCGTGGCGCGGGTCCACGTGCCCGAGAAGGAGCTTCCCCGCCTGCGGACGGGCCAGACGGTGCGGATCTCGGCGCCGGCCCTGGGCGGCGAGACGGTCCAGGCGCGGATCTCGCTCCTCTCCCCCGTGGTCGACCCCAAGAGCGGCACGGTGAAGGTCACGGTCAAGGTGCCGGACTATCCGGGCCTGCGGCCGGGCATGTATGTGGACGTCCAACTCGTGACCGCGCTCCACAAGGACGCGCTCCTGGTGCCCAAGCGGGCCCTGGTCTATGACAACGACCAGATCTTCCTCTACCGCCTGAAGGACGGGAACCGGGTGGAGCGGCTCCTCGTGCGGCCGGAGCTGGAGGACAAGGAGAACATCAAGCCTCTGGGCGGCGTGTCCGCCGGGGACAAGGTGGTGGTGGCCGGCCAGGCGGGTTTGAAGGACGGCGCGCTCGTGCGGCTCGCGAGGGCCGGGGCGTGAAGGTGGATGTGGAGGCGGACCGCCCCGAGGTCCGGGCCGACGCTTCGGCGACGGGGGTGACGGGATTCGTCACCCAGCGGCCAGTGGCGATCCTGATGCTCTTCCTGGCGGCCGTGGTGTTCGGCGCCTTCTCCTACGGCCGGCTGCCGGTCACGCTGATGCCGGAGCTCTCCTACCCCACGCTCACGGTGCGCACGGAGTACCCCGGCGCCGCGCCCGAGGAGGTGGAGAACGACGTCACGCGGCCGATCGAGGAGGCCCTCGGCGTGATCGGGGGCCTGCGGCGGATCAGCAGCGTGAGCCGCGCCGGGGTGAGCGACGTGGTCCTGGAGTTCGCGTGGGATACCGGTGTGTCCGAGGCTACGCAGGACACGCTGGAGAAGCTCGATCTGGTCTTTCTCCCCGACGAGGCGGAGCGGCCGCTCATCCTCCACTACGACCCGTCGCTCGACCCGGTGATGGAGCTTTCACTCTCCGGCCGGGGGGAGGCGTTCCAGGGCGAGGAGGGGCTGCGGCGCCTGCGGCGGCTGGCCGAGCTCCAGATCAAGCGCGCGCTCGAGCCGATCAAGGGGGTGGCGGCCGTGCGGGTGCGGGGCGGTCTTGAAGAAGAGATCCACGTGCTCCTCAGCACCGACGCCCTGCGCCGGACGGGCATCCCCATCCAGGCGGTGATCGACCGGCTGCGGCAGGAGAACATCAACGTCGCGGGCGGCACGATCCAGGAGGGGCGCACCGAGTACATGGTGCGCACGCTCAACGAGTACGAGGATCTGACCCAGATCGGCGAGACGGTGGTGGCCTCCCCCGGCGGCCGGGACGTGCGGATCCGGGATCTCGGCAAGGTCGTGCGCTCTCACAAGGAGCGCCAGATGCTCACCCGGGCGGATGGCGGAGAGAGCGTCCAGATCGACATCTTCAAAGAGGCGGACGCGAACATCGTGGCCGTGGCCGAGCGGGTGAAGGACGCCCTGGAGGGCGAGGAGGGGCTCTCCCCCCGCCTCCAGCGCGAGGAGGGGGCCCGGCTCCAAGTGGTGGCGGACCGGTCGGTGTTCATCCGCAGCAGCATCGCGGAGCTGCGGGACAGCGCGGTGCTGGGCGGCCTCCTCGCGGTGCTCGTGCTCTTCCTTTTCCTGCGGGAGTTCCGCTCGACGTCGATCATCGCGGTCAACATCCCCATCGCTCTGATCATGTGCTTCGCGCCCCTCCACCTGCTGGGGGTGAGCCTGAACATCATGTCCCTCGGCGGCCTGGCCCTGGGTGTGGGCATGCTCGTGGACTCCTCGATCGTGGTGCTGGAGTCGATCGCCCGGTGCCGCGAGGAGGGGGACGGCGTGGTGGCCGCGGCCATCCGCGGCACCCGCGAGGTGGCGGCGCCGGTCGTGTCCTCCACGCTGACGTCGGTCGCGGTGTTCTTCCCCATGGTCTTCGTCGAGGGGATCGCGGGCCAGGCGTTCGGGGATCTGGGGCTCGCGGTGGTGGTTTCGCAATTCGCGGCCCTGATCGTGGCCCTGTTCTTCGTTCCCATGCTGGCGAGCCGGACGGGGGTGCGGTGGAACGCCACGGCGGAGGCGGAGCGGACGCGCCTCGGCCAGTTCGCCACGTTCCGGTCCTTCGCCGAGGACTCCCGGCGCCTGCGGGCCTGGGCGCGCGGACCTGTGAGGGCGCTGGCCGCGCTGCCGGCCTTCCTGTATCTGATCCTGCGCGTTCCCGTGGGGCTGTTCTTCGAGCTGATCGGCAAGATCATCCTCGCCGTGCTGATGGTCTTCGCCTGGATGGCGCGGCGGGTGATCGCGCCGGTGGGGCGGGCGCTCTCCTCCCTGGCCGAGCGCGGCTCGCGCGGGCTCGGGAGCAGCAGCGGCGGCGGAGTGCGCCGGGGCTACACGCGGGCGGTGCGGTGGGGCGTGGACCACCCGGCGCCGATCGTGGCGCTGACGGTCGCCCTGATGGTGGCCACATGGCTCCTCGCCGTGCGCCTCGACAGCGAGCTCCTCCCCGAGGTCCACCAGGGGGAGCTGACGTTCGAAGTGGGTTTGCCCGTGGGCACGCCGCTGGAGGAGACCGAGGCGATCCTCGCCCCGGTGGAAAAGGCCCTGCTGACGGAGCGCGAGCACATCCGCTCCATGATCCTCACCGTGGGCTTCGACCCGGCCAACTCGCAGAGGTCGGACGAGGGGGAGCACACGGCCCGGTTCAAGGTCCTCCTCGACAGCTCGGACCCCCGGACCGAGGACGCGGTGATCGCGCGGCTGCGCGAGAAGCTCGCCCGGCTCCCGGACGTGGACGCCCGCGTGACCCGGCCGGTGCTCTTCAGCGCCAAGACGCCGATCGAGGTGGAGGTCCATGGCGACGACCTGCCGCGGCTCAAGGCGATGTCGGACCGCGTGCGCGCGGTGATGGACGGCCTGCCGGAGCTGGCGGACGTGGAAGCCACGCTCCGCAGCGGCGCGCCCGAGGTGCAGGTGGTCTACAACCGAGACCTGCTCGCCCGCTACGGGCTCAACCTCCGGCAGGTGGCGGAATTGGTGCGCGATCAGGTGAAAGGCTTCGAGGCCAGCAAGTTCAACTTGAAGGACCGGCGGGTGCCGATCGTGGTCCGCCTTGGCGAGGAGGACCGCGAGACGGTAGAGGACGTGCGCAACCTGGTGGTGAACCCGCAGGGGGAGACGCCCATCCCGCTCTCAGGCGTAGCGGCCGTGACCCTGGGCGAGGGGCCGAGCGAGGTCCGCCGGGTGGACAGCCGCCGCGTGGGGCTCGTCCGCGCCAACATCGCCTCGGGCTCGCTCGGCTCGGCCGTGGAGCGGATCGAGCGGGAGGTGCGGGACGCGATCGAGTGGCCGGCGGACATGACTTTCGTGGTGGCCGGCCAGAACCAGGAGTGGCAGCGGAGCCGCGGCAGCCTGTGGCTCGCCCTGGGGCTTTCGGTCTTCCTCGTCTACGTGATCATGGCGGCCCAGTTCGAATCGCTGCTCCACCCGTTCGTCATCCTCTTCTCCATCCCGCTCGCCTTCTTCGGTACGGTGGCGGCGCTGTGGGCGCTGGGGATCAGCCTGTCGGTCGTGGTCTTCCTCGGGGTGATCATGCTGGCCGGCATCGTGGTGAACAACGCCATCGTGCTGATCGATTACATCAACGTGCTGCGCCGCCGGGGGATCTCCCGGGAGGAGGCGATCGTCACCGCGGGCCTGGTGCGGCTGCGGCCGATCCTGATGACCACGGCCACCACGGTGCTGGGCCTCATCCCCATGGCCCTGGGATTCGGCGACGGCGCCGAGATCCGGACGCCCATGGCTATCACCGTGATCAGCGGCCTCACCACGTCCACGGTGCTGACGCTCTTCCTCATCCCCTCCCTCTACGCTCTGTTCGACCGGATGAAGGACCGCCTCTTCGGCCATGAGACGGCGAGGACCGGCGAGGACGAGACAACGGCCGGGACGGGCCTCGCACCCGGTACGGTGACTGCGCCATGAACGAGCCCAACCGCGGAGAGTCCCTCCTCCCCCGCTTCTCGCTCGATCGGCGGATCACGGTCTTCGTCCTCCTCGCGAGCGTCCTCGTGGTGGGAACGGTGGCGACTCTGGGCATCCCCCTGGAGCTCTTCCCCCGGGGCTTCGAGCTGCCGCACCTGGCTGTCCAGGTGCCGTGGCGGGACGCCCCGCCCGAGGAGGTGCTGGAGAAGATCGTGGTCCCCCTGGAGGAGGAGCTGGCCACGGTGCGGGGCCTCGAGACGATCAACTCCGTGGCCACCACCGGCTACGGCCGCGCCTTCCTCCTGTTCAAGCAGGGGACGGACATGGACGTGGCCTATCGCGAGGTGCGCGACCGGGTGCAACGCGTCCGCGCCCGCCTTCCCGAGGACGCCGAACGCGTCTTCATCCGCAAGGAGGACGAGACCGGCATCCCGATCGCCGTGATCGGTCTGGCGATCGATCCGGCGCTGACCGATCCCTACAACCTGATCGAAAAGGAGATCGTCTTCCCCCTCCAGAGGATCGACGGGGTCGCCACGATCGGCGCCGAGGGCATCGAGGAGAAGGAGATCCTCATCGAGCTGGACCGGGAGGCCACCGAGTCTGCGGGCTTGAATATCTACGAGCTCGGCCTGGAGCTCGCCGGGGACAACTTCACCCTGGCCTCGGGCAACGTGCGCTCCGGCGGGGACAAGCTCCTCCTGCGCTCCGTGGCGAGCTATGACGACCTGGAAGCGCTCGAGAACCGGCCCGTGGGAGGGACGCTGCTTCGCTTGAAGGACATCGCCACCGTGCGCTACGCCGAGCCCGAGCGGAAGTATCGCGCCCGGGCCAACAGCCGGCCGGCCGTGGCGCTCGCGATCCTCAAGGAGGGTGAGGCCAACACCCTGGAGGTCTCACGGCAGATCGCCGAGGCCGTGGAGGGCATGCGAGCCAACCCGCGCCTGCGGCAGATCGAGATCGTCTCCTTGTTCGATCAGGGCGAGGTCATCCTCGACTCCCTGCGAAACCTCATCTCGAGCGGTATCCTGGGCGGAGCGATCGCCGTGGCCGTTCTCTTCCTCTTCCTCGGCCGGATCCGGATGACGTTGATTATCACTCTGGCCATGCCTCTCTCGCTGGTGATGGCCCTGGGGGTCATGTACTTCGCCGGGGAGAGCCTCAACATCATTTCGCTGCTCGGGCTGATGATCTCGATCGGCATGCTGGTGGACAACTCCGTGGTGGTGGGGGAAAACATCCTGCGCCTCCAGCGCCTGGGGCTCTCGCGGCGGGACGCCTGCATAAAAGGAGCCGGGGAGATCGCCCTCGCCGTCGTCATGGCGACCCTGACCACGGTGACGGTCTTCCTACCGGTCTCCCTGGTGGAAGGTCAGGGGCAGTTCTTCCTCCTGCGCCTGTCCATCCCCATCTCCGTCTCCCTCCTCGCCTCGCTCCTCGTGGCGTTGGTGTGCGTGCCGCTCGCCATGTATCTCACTCTTCCGGCGGAGGGGCCCGAAGCCGAGCCCCGGCCGTGGCGGCGCCGTTTCGATGCCGCGATGACGTGGATCTACGACCGCACCTTCGGCCTCTTGAACCGCGCATACGGCCGGCTTCTGGATGTCTCACTGCGCCATCGTTTCGACGTGGTGCTCGCGCTCGTCCTGGTCATCGCCCTCACCGGCTGGGTGGCCAAGGAAAAAGTGGAAATCAAGCCCACCCAGGAGGACGAGGGCCGCGGCTTCGAGATCGACGTGGACCTGCCGGACAACACCACGCTGGCCGAGGCCGAGCAGTACTTTCTCGCGGCGGAAAGTCAGGTCGAGAGGATGCAGGAAGAGCTCGACCTGGAGGGCTACTTCCTCTTCCACCGCGCCACCCACGGCGAGATCCAGGGCTGGTTCAAACAGCCGCGGACCAACCAGCTCACGCCCCGGGAGGTGACCGAGCGGGTGATGGCCGTGCTGCCGGACAAGCCGGGCGTCAAGCTCTTCACCGGTCAGGAGGAGCAGGACCAGGACGAGGACCAGAGCCTCTACACCCTGACCCTCACGGGCGAGGACGCCGGGGAGCTGGAGCGGACGGCGCAGGGACTGGAGGAGATCTTCGTCCGTGAGCCGGGCGTCCTCGGCATCAAGCGGGCGGGCGACCGCGCGCCCAACGAGCTCGCCCTGGTGCTCGACCGCGACCGCGCCCAGCGCCAGGGGGTGAACCCCGAGGTCGTGGCGGGTGTGGTGGGCTACGCCCTGCGCGGCCAGGCCCTCCCCCGCTACTCCAAGGACGGCAAGGAGATCCCCGTCCGCGTCCGCTTCCAGGAGCCGGACCGGGAGAGCCTTTCCGACCTCTCCGGTTTCCAGGTGCCGACGACGCAGGGTACTACCGTGGCCCTCTCCTCCCTGACCGACGTACGCTTCCTCCCCACCGCGAAGCGCATCGACCGGAGGGACCAGCGCATCGCCCGCGCCATCACCGTCGAGCTGCGGGAGGGTGAGGAGGAGACAGCCCGCGAGCGGCTGGAGGCGCTCGAAGCCGGGCTCGATCTGCCCGAGGGGATCGCCATCGCCAAGGAGGAGCAGGACGAGGGGCTCGATGAGGATATGGAGGGCATGGTCTTCGCCGGGGCGCTCTCGATCGTCTTCGTCTACCTCCTGATGGGTCTCCTCTTCGAGAGCTTCATCCTGCCCCTCTCGATCGTGCTGACGATCCCGCTCGCCGGCATCGGAGTCGTCTGGCTGCATGTCTTCGCGGGGCTGAACCTGGACATCCTGGGCTTCGTGGGGGCGGTGCTGCTGATCGGTGTGGTGGTCAACAACGGCATCGTGTTGATCGACTACGTCAACCGTCTCCGCGAAGAGGGGCACGAGCGCACCGAAGCTCTCCTCCTGGCGACCGAGCGCCGCTTCCGGCCGATCATGATGACGGCGCTGACCACCATCTGCGGCATGATCCCGCTGACCTTCGGAGGGACCAATCGCATCGGCCTCTCCTACACGAGCTTCGGCTTCACCCTGATCGGGGGGATGACCACGGCCACGCTGCTGACGCTGCTGATCGTGCCGGTGTTCTACACCTTCTTCGACGACGCGCGCGAGGCGGTGGGGCGGGCGGTGCGGCGGGGGAGCTATCCCAGAAACCGCCCCCGCAGCTCCGAAGTCGGCAACCAGCAGGTCTCCGCTTTCCCGAACCAGCGGTAGCGGTTCCGCGCGATGAAGCGGTACAGGCCGTCCCGGATCGGCCGGGGAATGATCTTGAAGACGGTGAGGAGCTTCCAGGCTCCGGGGAGGTGCCGGGCGATGCGCAGGGCGGCGTCGCTCTCCCGGTAAAGACGACCGTCTTCCAGGAGGAGGACGCTGCTCAGCACGCCAGGGTCAAGCCCGTGCTCGGCCTGGATCGTCTGTCCGGCCTCGGACTGGAGGGAGGCGAAGCGGAAGCGGGCTTCGGGGTCCCGCTTCAGGACGAACTGGACGGACCCGCTGCACAGGTTGCAGACGCCGTCGAAGAGGACGATCGGGTTCGCCATGAGGGCGGGATGAATGGTGGGCCGTCAGAGACTCGAACTCTGGACCCGCGGATTAAAAGTCCGCTGCAAGGCCACACGAGCCAACACCAGACAACAGCGTAAACCTCTAAAAGTAAACATCTTACGGACGATCTTCCCTGGTCTCTTCTGTTGGCCTAGGCGAGCAAAGTTGAAACTCACTGTCCCCCAACTGTCCCCCGATTGTCCCCGAAACCGGGCCGCGAGCCATCCGTGACCGCGCTCCAGGGGAGCCATGAGGGTG
>DASQEB010000389.1:0-9424 GCA_035633875.1 Thermoanaerobaculia bacterium | reverse complement strand
TGAGCTCCCCCCGGCCGTTCTCGGCGTCAACATCGGCCGCCTGCGCCGCGACCTGCCGGAGACGGTCGAGGACGCCCTCGCCGCGCCGCCGGTCTTGAACCCCGCGCCTCTGGTTCCCCGTCCTCTCCTGATCCGCTTTCTGACGCTCGTGGCGATCCTCGCGACCGGTTTCGTGGTGCTGCGCTGGACGCCGCTCGCCGACCAGATGACGGTCGAGCGGATCTCGGCCCTCTTCGACCGGCTGCGGGAGACCTGGTGGGCTCCCGCGGCCCTCATCGCCTGCTACGCGATCCTCTGCCCCCTGGGCGTGCCGGCGATGCCGATGATGATCACCGGCGGGGTCGTCTTCGGGACGGTCCTCGGCTCCCTCTACAACATCGTGGGACTGTTCCTGGGGGGGGCCGCGACCTATTTCATGGGCCGCTCCCTGGGACGGGACTTTGTGCTGCACCTTGCGGGCAGGAAGCTCAAGCGGGTGGAGCGGGCCATCGCCCGCCGCGGCTTCTGGAGCCTGGTCGGGGTCCGCTTCCTGCCTCTCCCCTACCCGGTCGTCAACTACTGCGCGGCGCTCGCAGGCATCCGCCCCGTCCTGTTCCTCACCACGACCGCCATCGGCATCGTCCCCGGGGTGATCCTCTTCACCTACTTCGCTTCCACCCTCTCGAAACTGGCGGCGGAGGACCGCTCCGGGGTCTACCTCCAGCTTGCCCTGGCCTCTCTCCTCCTGCTCCTCATCACCCTCGTACCGCAGGTGCTTACCAGGCGGAAACGGCGGGAGCGGTACCGGCTGATTCTGGAGAGGAGGAAGATGCGGAGCGGATCTACACCTTCCCCAGCACCGCCTCCACCTCCGGCAGGTCGATCAGCAGCGCGCCGCCGGTGATCGACTTCGAAGGGTCGAACTCGTAATCGCGGATCACGCGGCGGAAGACCTCCTTGAGTGCCCGGGCGCCCAGGCGGGGCTGTCGGCCGGCTTCCAGGGCGATGCGGCGGACCGCGGCGGGCGAGATGGCGAGGTGGACGCCCCGGCTCTCGAAGTAGGCCCGGCTCTGGTGGAAGGCGGACTCGGGCGTCTCGAGGAAGATCCGCACCAGCTCGTCCTGGCCCAGGTCCTGGAGGAGGACGACCGCGTCGAAGCGGGAGAGGAACTGCGGGCTCATGCCGTAGTCGAAGAGGTCCTCGTTGCGCAGCCAGTCCCGCAGGTGGAAGACCAGCTTCTCGATCACCTTGCCCCCTTCGACCACGGTGACCGGCTGGAGCGCTCCGCGGTCCTTGCCGATGGTGACCCGGTCGAAGACGGAATCGTAGAGACCTTCGAACGCGCCCGCGCAGACGAACAGGATCTCGGAGGAGTCCACCGTCACCGTGGTCCCGCCGGCCCAGGCCGGGAGGGCGAAGGGGACCGCCTCGTTCTCGATCAGCGTGAGGAGCGCCTCCTGGGCCCGGATGCCCGCGACATTGGGCTGGCCCCCCACGTGGGAGCGGATCTTGTCCACCTCGTCGACGAAGACGAGGCCGGCCCGCGCCCGCCGCAGGACCATGTCCACGGGCGCGCCGGGGCCGAGCAGCTCGCGCGCCCGCTCGAGGAGCCGGCCCAGCACCGCCTCGCGCGGCCGGCCCCGCTCCGCCTCCTCGCCCAGGACGTTGGCGTGGATGCGCACGACCGCCGAGCGGGCGGCGAGCACCGGGTCCGACGCGAGGTAGGACTCGACGGCCCGCATCAGGGTCGTCTTGCCGGTGCCCGAGGAGCCGATCATCAGGATGTTGCCCACCCGCAGGCCCGCCAGGTGCTTCGAGAGGGCCACCGCCATCTCGCGGACGGCCTCCTCCTGCCCCATGATCCGGCGGCAGAGGGCCTCGGCGATCTCGGCGGGGGTGGGGGCGACCGGGGAGACCGCCCTGGCTCCGGCGACGGCCATGGTCACACCCGCATCAGCACCGTCCCCCAGTGGAGACCCGCTCCGAGGGCGGTGAAGGCGACGAGGGAGCCCTCCGGGGCCATGCCCGCCTGGCGGGCCTCATGGAAGGCCAGGGGCAGGGTGGCGGAGGTGGTGTTCCCGTACTTCTGGATGTTGTTGTAGACCTTGTCGTCCGGCAGCCCCAGGATCTGCTGGGCCTTCTCGTTGATGCGCAGGTTGGCCTGGTGCATGATCAGGAGGTCCAGGTCCTTGGTCGTGTAGCCCTGGCGCCGGAGCACCTCGACCGTCGCCTCCGGCATGCGGGTGACGGCCAGCTTGAAGACCGCCCGGCCGTCCATCACCGGCACGGTGTCGGCCTCGCGGATCATGTCGCAGGAGACGAAGGGCCGGCGGGCCGAGCCCCCCCCGGGCACGTAGAGGATGTCCTTGTGGTTGCCGTCGCCGTAGAGGGCGGAGTCGAGGATGCCCCGGCCGTTCGCCACTTCCGCACGGAAGACCATCGCCCCCGCCCCGTCCCCGAAGAGCACGAGAAGGTGGCGGAAGCGGGAGTTCCACTCGAAATCTTCCGTCGAGAGCGGGCCGGGGTCGCGGCCGTGGAGCACCTCGAAGGTCTGCGCCGAGAAGGGCATCAGAGAGGTGTGGACGTCGGTTCCCACGAGGAGGACCGTCCGCGCGATCCCTCCCCGGATCAGGGCGTCCACCACCTGGAGGCCGTAGGCGAAGCCGGCGCACTGCTGGCGAATGTCCAGGGCCGGGAGCGGCCGCATGCCCAGCTTCTGCTGCAGGAGCGTGCCGGTGCCGGGGAAGTAGTGGTCCGGGGTCATGGTGGCGCAGACGAGGTAGTCCACCTCGTCGGTCCCGACGCCCGCGTCCTCCAGAGCCATGCGCGCCGCCTCCGCCCCCAGGTCGGACGAGCCGACCCCCGGCTCCACGTAGTACCGGGTCACCACCCCGCTCCTCTCCCGCACCCACTCGTCGCTGGTCTCGATGATCCGGGACAGCATGTGGTTGTCGATTTCGAGAGGCGGGACGGCGATCCCGGTCCCCGCGAGCACGGCACGAGCCTCGGTCATCTCAAAGCTCCTTCTCGTCAGTGTCAGAAAGGCGGGGGTGGGCTGATCTCCGGCCGCCGCTCGGGGCGGGTGCTGGTGGTTCGCGGCACGTAGGTCACCGTGAGGTCGCCCCGCTTGATGAAGCGGTAGGAGGGCAACGGACGCCGGGCGTCGAGCCCGGCAGGGGCGGTGGGGCCGTACTCCCAGCGCTCGACGGGCGGATCGCCGGGATTGGGAGAGACCTCGAAGTCCACCTTGGACGGCGGACCGTAGAGCACGTAGATCGTCCCCCGGTCTGTGCGGCGCCCGAGGAACCCGGCCTCGCTGTAGAGGCGGTCGGCGTGGGCCGCCCGCTCGTTGAAGGTCTCCCGCAGAGGGTTGCCCGGCCTGTCTGGCGACGGGTCGCGCCCTTCCCAGAAGGACTCGATGAACGCCCGGGCCGCGGCGTCGTCACGCAGCGCCAGGTAGGCGTCGATCTCAGCCGGGGTGGCGAGCCGCGACACGGCGCCGATCAGCCAGCTCGAGGTCTCCGGCCCGAGGAAGGGGTTGGTCAGGTCCGCCAGCGAGCGCGGTGCGGCGCCTCCCCCGCAGCCCGCGAGCAGACCGAGAACCAGGAGGAGACCCGTGCCGCGGCTACCCATGATGGCGGAGAAGGTCGAGGAACTCCTCCCGGACCGGTTTCTGGTGGAAGATGCCGCGCAGCGCCGAGGTCACCGTGAGCGCCCCCGGCTTCTTGACGCCCCGCATCTCCACACAGAGGTGCCGGGCCTCGATGACGACCATCGCCCCCAGGGGCTGGAGCTTCTCCTCCAGGAAGGTCACCACCTGCTCGGTGAGCCGCTCCTGGAGCTGCGGCCGTTTGGCGTAGAACTCGAGGATGCGGGCGAACTTCGACAGCCCCAGGATCCGCTCCCGGGGGATGTACGCGATATGGGCGTGGCCGTAGAAGGGGACCAGGTGGTGCGCGCACATGGAGTAGAAGGGGATCTGCTGCTCCATCACCATGTGGCTGTACCCCTCCTCGTTGGGGAAGGTCGTCACCTTGGGCTCCGCGCCCTCCTGGAGACCGTGGAACATCTCCAGGTACATCTTGGCCACCCGCAGGTCGGTCTCGGCCAGATTGGGATCCCGGAGATCCAGCCCGAGCGCGGCCAGGATCCCCCGCACGTGGTGGGCGATCGTATCGAGCTTGCCCTGCTGTCCCTCGTCCAGCTCCGCCAGAGCCACCGGCGGGATGTGCCCGGGGATGATCACGTTCGGCTCATGGTCCATCGTCGGCTCCTCGCTCCCTCTCGCTCTCCCGCAAAACGGACCCCTATCCTACACCAGCGGCGGCCGGTAGCGATTTTGCAGTCACCTCCAACGTCCGGCGGCTGTTGCGCCGGAAGAAACCCCGCTTGCAGGACCCCAGGAGGTGGACGATGCCCTACAGCGTGATGATCTGGCTGGTCGATCGCGAGCACAGCCTGACCGGCATCGAGGCTCGCGAGAACCGCTTCGATCCGGAGCTCACCCCGGGAGCGGCGGCCGGTGTGACCGCCCCCCCCGCCTTCGACCGCCTGAACTACGGCTTCTACGAGACTGAGACCGAGGCCGAGGCAGCCCTCAAGGAGCTCGCCGCGGACCTGGAGAAGAACGCCCCGGTACGGGTCCGGAGCGATGGCCGGATCTTCCTGATCCCGACGAGCCGCGTGCACTACGCCGTCTGCGAAAAGGTGATCCGTCCCAAGGACGAAAAGCTGGTGGCCCATGCCGACGCCGGGCGCGTCCCGGCCCTGGCCTGAGCCAGACGGCTTTGCACATCTTGCCAACAAGGAGGAACCATGCCAGGAAGAACCGTCCGCGACATCATGACCGAGAACCCGGCCGTCTGCACTCCGGAGACCACCGCACGGGACGCGGCCCGGATGATGGAAGAGAACGACTGCGGCAGCCTTCCCGTGGTCGAGACCCGGGATTCGATGAAGCTCATCGGGATCGTGACCGACCGCGATCTGGCCCTCCGCATCCTGGGCCGGGGCCAGAACCCCGACACCCGGATCCTGGAAGCCATGACCCGGAACGTGGCCGCGGTGAGGCGGGACGACAATCTCGACGAGGTCGAGCGCCTGATGGCCGAGCAGCAGGTGCGCCGCATCCCGGTGGTGGATGAGGACGGCCGGATCCTCGGGATCATCGCCCAGGCCGACCTCGCCCGCGAGCAGGGCGCCGTCGGCAGCAGGGACTTCGGCCGGGTGCTGGAGAAGATCTCCGAGCCGGGCTAGTCCGGCGTCAACCCAGAAATGAGAGGTCCCTCGTAGGGGCGGCCCTGTGTGGCCGCCCCCTGCACTATGATGCAGGGCAGGAGGGTTCCTTCCATGCTCTACGACCTCTCCCCGACCATCCGTCCCGAAATCCCCGTCTGGCCCGGCGACACCCCCTTCCAGGCCCGCCTCACGTGGTCCATCGCCGACGGGGCCAGTGTCAATCTCTCCGCCATCACTACCACGCCCCACCTGGGCTCCCACGCGGACGCCCCGTTCCACACCGAAGCCCGGGGAGACGGGATGGCCGACGTGCCCCTGGACCGCTTTCTCGGGCTCTGCCGGGTGGTGAAGGTGCCGCCGATGCCCCTGATCGAGCCCCGGCACGTCGACGGGATCGACCTCGCCAACCCGGGCCGGATCCTCTTCAAGACCGAGAGCGTGCGGGACCGCCGGACCTTCCCCGAGCGGTTCACCGCCCTGTCGCCGGAGCTCGCCGCCCTGCTCGCCGAGAAGGGGGCCCTGCTGGTGGGGATGGACACCCCTTCCGTGGACCCCTTCGACAGCAAGACCCTGGACGCCCATCACGCCCTGTTCCGGGGCGGCGTCTCCATCCTGGAAGGCCTGGTGCTGGACGGCGTCCCCGAGGGCACCTATGAGCTCATCGCCCTCCCGCTCAAGATGGCGGGGCTGGACGCTTCGCCGGTCCGGGCGGTGCTGCGCAGCATCGAAGCGTAGAGACGCGAAATGTCGCGTCTCTCCAGATCGGCAGCGGACCCCGCGGTATGGATAGAATAGAGGGAACCGCCGCCGCGGTTGCCGGACCGAGCAAGGAGAGAGCCCGTGGACAGCAAGGAATTCGTCGCGCAACTGGTCGAGGAGATGGACCGGATCTTCGCGCGGCTGGGCGAGACGGACACCCTGGAGTCGGAAGCGGAAGGGGAGGTCGACGTGGTGACGCTGCTCCGCCTCGCCCTCAAAAGCGAGCTGGAGGCGAGCGAGCTCGCCGCCCTCTGGCTGCCCAGCACACCCGAGGTCGACGCCAAGATGGCCCTCGCCCTCCAGTGCGGGGACGAGATGAAGCACTACGGGATGATCTCCCAGCGCCTGGCCGAGCTGGGGGAGGACCTCTCCGGGTTCGACCCCCTGGCCGAGGGGCACAGTCCCCTCTACCAATATCTCCGGGGCCTGCGCACCACCGTGGAGCGGATCGCCGCCGGGCCGTTCGCCAGCGAGGCCATCGCCCAGGTGCGCAACGCCCAGTTCGTGGCCTTCTGCCGGTCGGTGGGGGACGAGGAGACGGCGCGGCTCTACGCCGACACCATCCAGCCCGAAGAGGCCCACCATCACCACCTCGGCCGCGAAGTCCTGGAGAAGCACTGCACGACTCCCGAGCTCCAGGAGCTCGCCGCCTCCGCCGTGCGCAACACCCTGGCCATCGCGGACGAGCTGCGCCACCTGGCCGCCAAGACCACGGGAATCCACAGCATCCCAGTCTCCTGAAACCCTGAGAGGAGCCCCATGACCCCGATCTCCACCGTCGCCGTGCTCGGCGCCGGCACGATGGGGCGCGGCATCGCCCATGTCGCCGCCCTCGCCGGCTACACCACCCATCTCCACGACCCGGACGAAGGCGCCCTGAAGAAGGCCGAGGCCACCATCCACCGCAACCTCGCCAAGGGCGTCGAGATCAAGAAGGTCGACCCCGAGGCCGCCGAACGGGCGCGCCAGAGCCTCCACCTGCATCAGAACCTGGCGCAGACCGTGAGCACGGCCGACCTGGTGATCGAGGCGGTGCCCGAGGACATGGCGCTCAAGATCGAGATCTTCCGCGCAGCCGCCCTCCACGCGCCGGACACCGCCACGTTCGCCTCCAACACCTCGGCCCTCTCGATCACCGAGATGGCCGCCGCCTCCGGCAGGCCCGAGCGCTTTGGCGGCATGCACTTCTTCAACCCGGTGCACGTCATGAAGCTCGTCGAGCTGGTCCGCGGCCTCGAGACCTCCCAGGAGACCCTGGACACCCTGCGCGAGGTTTCCGAGCGCATGGGCAAAGAGGTCGTCCTCGTCAACGAGGCCCCCGGCTTCGTCACCAGCCGCATCAATGCCCTGATCGGCAACGAAGCCTTCCGCATGCTCGAGGCTGGCGTCGCCAGCGCCGAGGACATCGACAAGGCCCTCAAGCTGGGCCTGAACCACCCCATGGGACCGTTCGAGATGGTGGACCTGGTGGGCCTGGACGTGCGCCTCTCGATTCTGGAGTTCCTCCACCGGACCCTGGGCGAGGCCTTCCGCCCGAACCGCATCCTCGTCCAGCACGTCCAGGCCGGGAGGCTGGGACGCAAGACCGGGCGGGGGATCTACCGGTACGACGAGAACGGGAACCGGGTAGGGTAGGGGCTACCCCGCCAGCTCCCGCACTCCCCTCTCCAGCCTCCGCACCAGCTCGGGGAGGGCCGCGGCGTCCACGGAGCAGTGGGCGATGCGCAGGTAGCGGGGGGCGATCGAAATGAGCCCGGTGTCGTGGTGCTCCAAGAGGTGCCGCCGGACGGTCTCGGAGTCCAGGCCCAGGCGTTCGGGGAGCTCCACCAGGGCGAAGCAGCCGGAGTTGAAGGGGAGCGGCGTCAGGAGCTCCGGGTCGGCCTCGTCCAGGGCCCCCTTGAGGGCGCGGTAGCGGCCTTCCAGAAGGAGGCGGACCCGCTCCACCTCGCCTTCGATCCCCTCCTTGCGCAGGGCCTGGAGGAGGACGACCTGGCTCGCGGCCACGGGCGAGCCCAGGACGGAGCGCACGAGGAGCTTGACCTTGCTCTCCATCACCCGCGCGGCCTCGGAGTCCGGCTCCAGGGCGAAGGTGAGGAAGCCCACCCGGCCGCCGAAGAACGAGAACTCCTTGGTGGCGCCGTCCACCTTGACCGGGACGAGGCCCGGGTGCGCGCCCGCCAGGTCCCAGAAAAGGGACTCCCGGGGGATCTCCGGCTCGTACGTCAGGCCGGCGTAGGCGTCGTCGCAGACCACCACCAGGGGCCGGCGGCCGGCGACCTCCAGGAGGGACTCCCGGAGCGCCCGCCGCTCCTCCACGGTCGGAGAGTAGCCGCCGGGGTTCGAGGGGATGTTGAGGAGGGCGACCGCCGGCTCTCCGTCCGGCAGCCCTTCCAGGGCCTCGGCGATGGCGTGGGGGTTGTAGCGGTTGTCCCGGTAGCCGGGCGCGGTGAGGACCCGGGCGCCGGTCCGCGTCGAGAACGTCTGGCGGTAGTTGCCCCAGAAGGGCTGGGGGATCGCCACGGCCTTGCCCTCGCCGCCGAACAGGTCGGCCACCAGGGAGAGCCCGTGGCTCAAGCCCACCGTGACCAGGGGCAGGCTCGACGGGACCCGGGGGTCGATGCCCCGCCGCTGCCACTGCCGCCACCTCCGCCGGACCTCGGCGATCCCCTCGATGGGCGAGTAGAGCAGGGCCTGGCTCAGGTCCTGATCGGACAAGCCACCGAAAGCCGCGGCCAGCGCCGGCAGCCCGACGGCGCCGCTGCGGCCATCGGTGATCTGCCCGATCGTTCCGTTGATCTCCTTGCCCTTGGCCTCGGCGGCCTGGGCCGGGATGTCGGGAGGGAAGAAGGCGCGGCGCCCGAGAGGTGAGAGGGCGGCGAGCAAAGCCGGGGCCTCCCGCTCCAGGGGCAGGTTGAGGGCGGAGGTCGGATCGTGCATGGAGTCACAGTATATGCGGGACCAGGCGGTATATTTGGTCCCCTGATGAATCGCACCGCGCTGGCCGTCCTCGTCCTGGCCCACTTCGCCACCGGTCTCCATGGAGCCGCGATGCCCGAGCCGATCTCCTACACCTTGCGCGTCCCAGCCCCCCAGACCCATTACCTCGAGGTCGAGGCCCTCGTTCCCACGGGCGGCGAGCCCGCGCTCGAGCTGAGGATGGCCGTCTGGACTCCGGGCTCCTATCTCGTCCGGGAGTTCGCCCGCCACGTCGAGGCGGTCTCGGCGGAAACCGAAGCCGGGGAGCCGCTCGCCGTCGAGAAGACCGTGAAGAACCGCTGGCGGGTCGCCACCCGCGGCGCGCCCCGCGTGATCGTGCGCTACCGGGTCTACGCCCGGGAGATGTCGGTGCGCACCAATTTCGTGGACGAGAGCTTCGCCCTGGTCAACGGCGCTGCGACCTTTCTCACCCTCGCGTCCGGCGCAAAGAGGCCCCACGACGTGCGGCTCG
>DASQEB010000388.1:0-3022 GCA_035633875.1 Thermoanaerobaculia bacterium | reverse complement strand
GCCGCGGGCCGGGGTACGGGGCCGGCCGCGGCCAGGGCCTTCCGGAGTTGGACCGCGAGAGCCCCGGGGGGTGTGGGGGCCTCGAGGGTCTCCCGCCAGAGATCGCAGAAGACGCAGGTGAAGGGGCACTCGGCTCCGGCGAGGAAGACGGTGAGGGCCGGGAGGAGACCCCCTTCGGGAGTGCGCTCCTCCTCCCAAAGGGACCCAAGGGGTTCCCAGGGATCGACCCTGCGCCGGGGGGGCCTCAGGGAGCGGACCCAACTCGCCCGTGCCGCCGTCTCCACCGGCTATCTCCGGTGGTAGAGGCCCAGCAGGTGGCTCCGGTACTGCACCGGGTGGACCCCGAAGCGGTTGCGGAAGGTCTCTCCGGCCAAGGCTCCATGCTGGAACCGCCGCTTGGGAAAGACCGGCAGCTCCATCTCCAGCACCCGCCGGACGCCGCGTCTCAGGATCTCGCCCTTCAATCTGTACAGGGCCTCGTGGGAGCCGCGGGTCAGCTCAGCGAAGGGGATGGCCTCGGCCACGGCGACGACCTGGGGGTGGGTGTAGGGGCTGAACATGGAAAAGCCGTAGCGCCGGGCCGGGGCGTAGCCCCGGACGCAGCCCCGGCTCAGGCCGCCGCTGTAGGTGAGGGAGTGCTTGATGGCTTCGACGCCCCAGCCCTCCTGATAGAGCATGAGGTTGTTGACGACGCTTCGGATGGTCAGCTCCGGGTTCTCCTCGATGGGATAGTCCTTGAGGTTCTCGTCGCCGCCGTCGCCGTCGGCCAGGAAGCGCCAGGAGGGGTAGCGCTCGCGGATGCCCCGGAGAAGGGCCAGGTTCATGGCCGCGCACTCCACGTCCAGAGGCTTGTAGTCCTCGATGGCCTCCACGGCCGCGAAAGGGTCGAGAAGATCGCTGTTCACCTCGACCGCCTCGCCGAGCATCTGAAGGCCGGTGCGCCGGAGGAGCTCCCCGGCCTGCTCGAGGTCGGGGCCGCCGCCGTCGACGGAGAGGGTGAAGGCCTTGAGCCGGGCCGGGCTCTGGCCCCGGGCCAGGATCTGGCGGTAGAGGCAGAGCAGGAGGGCGCTGCTGTCCACGCCGCCGGAGAAGAGGACGCCCAGGGGCTCCTTGCCGGGAACGGCCTCGAGCCAGAGGCGGATCTCCTCGGCTAGGGCGCGGACGTAGGCTTCGCCGATCACGTCGAGATCCGGCGGCAGCACCTCCCGAGGCGGATCGAAGAAGCGCCGATAGACCGGGTTGGGGTCGGGGCAGCCCACGAGCTGGATCTCGGTGACGTGATGCGCCGGGATCATGCGGGTGTAGGAGGGGTGAAACTGGTCACCGTGCCCCTCCTGCTCCAGAGCGTCGCGGATGCTGTCGATCCGGTCCCCCACCACGAGCAGGGGGCCGTCCTTTTCTTTGGCGAGGAAGTAGCGCAAGGGCCGGTCGAGGCTGCGGGCGAGGCAGACCCGCTGGCCGTCCCGGGCGACAAGGGCGAAGGACCCCTGGATCTTGAGAACGTCACGGGGATCCTCCGACAGGAGGAGGGCGCGGGCGTCGTCCACCGGCAGGTTGAGAATCTGCTGATCCTGGTCGGCGATGAGGTTGAGGATGCGGGCGATGGCTTGGTGTCTCAAGGGCGTCCTCCTCAGGAGCGTTTGGGGAGGACATTCTAGCCGGCCTTGACAGCCCTCCGGCTCTCTGAGGTAAGCTCCCCAACCTGAGAGAGATCATGACGATGCTGTCCATCGCCTCCCGCCGTTTTGAGATCGCCGCCGAGCTCGGCCTCGGTTGGTGGGGGCACGCGCATCATCATGCCGTGAGCTAGCCGGGCTGCGTCCCGGCGCACGGACCCGGGACGAGAGACCGCCAGCCGCCATCGCCGCCTCCTTCCGGGTCCCGGAAGGAGGTTTTCGTTTTGGAGAGATCCCCGGGAGATTCAGCCCGCGCCACGCTGGTCGCCACCGTGACGACGCTTCCCGAGGG
This sequence comes from Thermoanaerobaculia bacterium, assembly GCA_035633875.1. Classification (GTDB taxonomy): domain Bacteria; phylum Acidobacteriota; class Thermoanaerobaculia; order Multivoradales; family UBA5704; genus DATARR01. The sequence goes on along the minus strand of DASQEB010000388.1, from coordinate 1,054 downwards.
GAGCTTCGTGCCGCTGGTGGAAGGCCTCGAGGGCGTCGACTGGCTGGAGGTGCGGGCCGATCTGGTGGGGGACCTGGACGCCGCCCGGCTGCGACGGCTCTTCCCGGGCAAAATCCTCTACACCCTCCGCAGCCGGGCCGAGGGCGGTGCGTCGGACGGGTCGCCCGACCGGCGGAGGCGCCGGATCCTGGAGGCCGCGGACCGCTTCGACCTCGTCGACCTGGAGGCGGCCCGCGACCTCTCCCTGGAGGTCCTCAAGGCCGTGCCTGCCGAGAAGCGGGTCCTCTCCTGGCACGGTCCGGCCGCGCCGGTTGACGGGCTCAAGGCCACGTTCGACCGGATGGCGGCCGTCGACGCCGTCCTCTACAAGCTGGTCCCCACGGCCACGCAGCCTGGAGAGGAGATCCCGACGATTCAGTTGTTGTCCTCGCTGGGCCGGCGGGACGTGATCGCCTTCGCCGCGGGCCTGCCTGGGATGTGGACCCGCTTTGTGGCACCCCGCATCGGGGCTCCGGTGATCTACGGCGCGCATGGGGACGTCCCGGGCGCACCAGGGCAGCTCTCGATTCGACGGCTTTGCCTGGACTACGGTCTGCCCGAGTTGCCGCCGGTCCGGGCCCTTTTCGGTCTCGTCGGCAATCCCGTCACCCATTCCCTCTCTCCCCGCATCCACAACGCCGCCTACCGCACCCTGGGAATCCCGGCGGCCTATCTTCCCTTCCATACCGACCTCTTTGGAGATCTCTGGCTGGAGGTGGTGGAGAGCGGTGTGCTGGAGGGGATCGGCATGCCGATCCGGGGCCTCTCGGTGACCTCGCCGTTCAAGGAGGCCGCTCTGGCCGTGGCCGGCGCGGAGAGCCCCCGCGCCGGGCTGATCGGCGCCGCCAACACCCTGGTCTGGAACCAGGGTGTCTGGGAGGCGGAAGCCACCGATCCGGACGGGGTGGTGCTGCCGCTCACCGATCGTGGCATCGGCGTGGAGGGAATGGCGGCCGCGGTGGTGGGGGCCGGCGGCGCCGGCCGCTCGGCCGCGGCGGGCCTCGCCAACGCCGGG
>DASQEB010000387.1:0-4096 GCA_035633875.1 Thermoanaerobaculia bacterium | reverse complement strand
CTTCTGACCGCAGTCGGGGCAGAACCGCGGGCTCCCCTCCACCTCGGAGCCGCAACCGTGGCAGCTCGTCTTCCGGACCGTGGGGGTGCCGCACTCGGGGCAGAACTTCGGGCTTCCCTGGAGCCTGGCCCCGCACGTACGGCAGGCGACTCCGGTGGCGCGGCCGATCTCCCGGCCTTTCAACCAATCGACGTTCTGGGCCTTTTCGAAGGCCTGCTGCCGCGCCGCCTCGGCCTGGGCGGCGGCGATCTCCTCGTCGAGGTCGGGAGCGCAGTTCTCGCAGAGGCCCGCCTTCTGATTGAAGCAGGCTGGACCGCAGACCCACTGTCCGCAGCGGGTGCACTGCTTGAACTGCGGCCTGATCTCCTCCACCGCCTCCCGCAGGGCCGCGTCGTGGGCCGGGCCGGAGACGGCGCGCCGGACCTCGTAGGCGGTGCTCGCAGCCCTGCCGAAGATCCCTCCGAAGAGGTTGCCGGCCACCTCGGCCGCCGAGGCCGCCATCCCCAGCTTGGAGGACTTGAAGGACGACATGTAGCCGTTGCCGCACCGCTCGCAGTAGAACTTGAACTGGTAGCCTTTGTCGGTGGAAAGATCCTCGTAGTTGTCCGTGAACTCGATGGTCGGCATGACGCCCTCAAACCTCCTTGAACAGCCGGAGCCTTTCTGGAATAGGCCAATGACGGGATAAGCCCGGCAATCGTACCATACGGTCCGGAGGCGGGCCGGCCCCTCAGTCGGGGATCTCTTCGAGCAGGGCGGGGATGTCGTCGTAGTCTTCCAGCCAGATGGTCTTGACGCCCATGGACTCGAAGAGGTTCCGGTCGTAGGAGTCGGCCTGCTGGAGGACTGCCGCGACCGCACTTTCCAGGGACGAGCCTCCCTCGCGGACGTCCACTCCCAGATCCTCGGCATACCGGCCGGCGCGGTTCTCGATGTCTTCGAGGATGCGCGGCATGTGGTCGTCCGCGATCTTGTGCCGCTTCTGCACCTGCCAGTGGGCCGGGACGTCGCCGTAGACGTAGCTCGCGTCGAGCAGCCGGCGCAGGTTGGGGTCGAGCATGGAGAGACCGATGAAGAGGACGGTGCGGTGCCGCAGGTGGTTGACGATCGCGGTCAGCGCCCAGTGGAAGACGGCCGTGGTCAGGTGGTGGTAGTCGTCCTCGGTGAAGACCAGTTCGCAGTCCTCCACACCCCCCTCCTGGGGGAGGTAGCCGTGGGGGTGGAGGATGGGGAGACCCTTGAGCTCCCTGCGGCGGCCGGTCCAGATCGGATCGAACTGGAAATCCCCCCCGAGCTTTCTTTCGAGCAGGTCGTCGAAGTTGAAGGAGACCACGGCGTTGATCCCGGACTCGTCCGTGGACTTCTTGATGAGATCGGCGACGGCCGTCAGCGTGGTGGGCTCCTTCGGCTGGAGCGGAGGGTTGGGATAGAGGTGGGTCCGGACCTTGTCCAGGAACAGGTCCCGGGCATCGTCGGAGCCGTCCCGGCGGCGCCTCGCCCGGCGGCCGATCTCGTTCTTGACCACCCGGGCGAGGACCACGGGATCGTAGTCGTAGTAGTCCACCAGCCAGGAGGCGAGCGCGCGCCGGTAGGGCAGCGCGATGGACTCGAGCCGGCGGGCGACGTCCGTTTGGTCGAAGAGGATCTCCAGGACGAGATCTTTCCAGGCGGGGATCCCGTAGGGCATGGAGACGCCGTTGCCGAGGAAGAGGACGAGGTTCTTCTCCTGCCAGGCGCGCTGGAGACCTTCGAGATCGCTCCGGTTGACCAGGCTTCCCCCGATCCGCCTCTTTTCCGGCCTTCTCCTCTGGCTCTCCAGTTTTGTTGCCACATGCACCTCGTCCGTTGCCGTGCTCGTTCCGTGCCAGAGGTCAGGGGGAACCCTGACCGGCCTCGGCCGCCACGGGCAGGAACTCGTAGATCCGGTTCGCCGGGTCGGAGTAGCGGAGGGCGAAGAGCCGGGGCAGGCCTCGAGCCCACCGGTCCTCCGGCTGGAAGGGAAATCCCGGGTAGCGGCTGAGGTGGATCCAGCGAATGCGCCGCTCGTTCAGGTTTTCGAGCCAGGCGATGGGATCGGGGTCGACACGGGGCTCGCACCGGGGGTAGTCGACGGCCCGGGGATGGTCCGCCCGGTTGAAGTTGACGTAGCGGACCTCGCGCTCGAGATAGGTCCCCATCCCCGGGTAGATGAAATAGCTGTTCGGCGAGCCCACGGCGGCCACGTTGCCATCGCCTCCGTGCTCCTCCAGCCACCCCCAGGCCTTGGCGAACCAGCGGGTGGAGGTCGCGTGGGTGGTGAATTCCTGCTCCAGGGCCCGGGTGCGGTCCCAGACGCGGAAACGTGCCAGGAGCGGAGCCGCGAGGAGCACCGCGGCGAGCCCGGCCGATGCCAGAGCGGTCCGGCGCCGGTTGGCGAACGCCCGCAGCCGGGGGGAGAGGGCGAAGAGGACCACGACCAGATCCACGACCGCGATCGTCTTGCGGACCTGGGTGGGCATCTCCATGTGGAGCTGGAGGAGCCCCTGGAGGGCGAGGACCAGGGCGACCCCCTCCATCCAGCGGTCGCGCACACCCCGCCGCTCGGCCAGGGCCGCACCGGCCGCGAAGGTGAGGCCGAGAGCCGGGATCAGATAGCGGATGTTCGCGTAGACGTGGTTGTTCTTGGCAAAGGGCACGGCCAGCCAAAAAACGAGCTCGAACCAGATCTGGCTCCCAACGACCAGCCCCTCCCGCCAGCGCTCGCGGCCGAGCGCGAAGGGCACGGCCAGCGCCGCAAGGAGCAGGACGAACGCCTGCGGCCCCACCCCCAGCTCCAGAGACTGGGGCCGGGTGATCCCCAGGAAGGCCCGGAGGAGCTTCTCCTGCGCGAACATCTCCTCCGTCAGGTCGAGGATCGAGTTCTTCCGCGGGATGGTGGGCACGTTGGCGTTCCTGGGGCCGCTCGCCGTCATCTCGCATTCGATGGCCAGCGGCCCCGCTCCCAGAGCGATATTCCGGGCGTAGAAGTAGCCCCCCAGCAGGGCCGCGGCGAGGAGGGCCGCGACCACCTGGGGCGCGCGCCGGCCCCACCGGTTCCACGCGAGGAGGACCACGGCTCCGGCCAGGGCCAGCGCGTAGGGAACGCCCAGGACCTTGGCTCCGGCCGCGAGGCCCAGCCCCGTCCCGGCGAGCACCGCGGCGCCCCACGAGGGCTCCCGCAGCCAGCGCAGGGCGAAGAAGCACGCCGCGACCAGGGCCGACCCCAGGAAGATGTCCACGTACTGCGTGGCCGCGAAACGGACGACCGTAGGCGTCACCAGCACCAGGAACGTGGCGAAGGGCCAGAAGCGGCGGGCGCCGAGCTCCCGGGCCACGGCCCCCGTGGCCAGCCCCAGGAGGGCCCATTGGGGGAAGGACGCCAGGTTCACCCACAGCTCGCTGTGGGACGGGGCCATCCACCACCAGAACCAGACCGACCCGTTGGCGGGGACGTAGCCGTAGTAGTTGATCGGGATGTTGCCGAAGACCGGAGAGAGGTTCCCCTCCTGGAGCCAGGTCGCGGTGAGCAGCAGGTGATACATGAGGCTGTCCCACGACAGGGGCGGACGGAAAAGTCCCCGCAGGGCTTCGCTCCCCGCGGCGTGGAGCGTCACCAGCGCCAGGGCCGGGTGCTCCCGCAGCACCTCCCAGGCGCGCCGGGCCACCCTCCCCGCCGGCCCCCCGATCCCTCCCGAAGGAGGGGCCTTGCGCAGGGGGAGGAGCAGGACGAGCACGAGCCCCGCCTGGAGGGCCAGGGCGTAGGACAGCCGGAGCACGCCGAGAGCGCCCAGGAGCAGGCCGATCCCCACCGCTTCCGCCGTGGCGAGGAGCAGGGAGGCGACCGCCAGGGCCAGGGGATCGCGCCCGGCATCCCGGCCCAGCAGGCGGAGCGCGGCGAGGTACCCCCCCAGGGCGAGGAAGCCCATGGCGACGAGCGTCAACGCGGCGCCCAGAAGGTCGACGACGAACATATGGGCGCGATTGTATAGCACAGGCCGGCGGCCGGTGCTAGCATCCCGCGCCGTGCACGACGCCGCCTATTTCGACCGCGAGTACTTCGAGCTCCACCCGGGCAAGG
>DASQEB010000386.1:0-1860 GCA_035633875.1 Thermoanaerobaculia bacterium | reverse complement strand
GCGGACTCGAACGGCGACGGCGTGGGCGACCTCCGGGGCCTGATCGCGAAGCTCGACTACCTGAACGACGGCAATCCATCGACCGACCGGGACCTGGGGGTAGACGCCCTCTGGCTGATGCCGGTCTTCGAGTCCCCCAGCTATCACGGCTACGACGTGGTGGACTACGAAACGATCGATCGCGAGTACGGCACCAACGCCGACTTCGAGCAGCTCCTTGCCGAAGCCCACAAGCGGGGGATCCGGATCATCGTCGATTTCGTGATGAACCATTCGAGCTCGCAGCACCCGTGGTTCATCGAGTCCGCCTCCTCCCCGTCCTCGCCGCGCCGCGACTGGTACGTCTGGCGGGCGGACGATCCCGGTTGGACCCAGCCCTGGGGCGGCACCAACCGGGTCTGGCACGAGAAGAACGGAGCGTATTACTACGGGGTCTTCTGGGGCGGCATGCCGGATCTGAACTTCGCGACACCCGCCGTGCGGGAGGAGATGAAACGCCTGGCCGGCTTCTGGATCTCCCGCGGCGTGGACGGCTTCCGCCTGGACGCCACCCGCCACCTCTTTGCCAACGGCCCGGGCCCGATGCAGAACGACCAGCCGGAGACCCATGAATACCTGGATGAGTTCGGCGACCACGTCCGCAGGGTCAACCCCCGGGCCGTGCTCGTGGGGGAGAACTGGACGGACACGCCCGCCATTGCGCAGTACTTCCGGGACCTGCCGATGAACTTCAACTTCCCCCTGGCGGAAGCGATCATCGAAGGTGTGGGCACGGCCGAGGCCGCGGGCATCGCGGCCAAGCTCTCGGAGATGGCGGACCTCTATCCCGCGGACGCTCTGGACGCGCCGTTCCTCACCAATCACGACATGATCCGGGTGGCGACCCAGCTCGGCAACGACCCGGCGAAGCTGCGCAGCGCCGCCGCCGTCCTCCTCACCCTCCCCGGCGCCCCCTTCCTCTACTACGGCGAGGAGGTGGGCCTCCAGAACGCTGGCACGGAGCGGCCGGACGAGCTCAAGCGCACCCCCATGCCCTGGGACGCCTCCTCCGGCGGCGGCTTCACCACGGGCCAGCCCTGGCACCGCTTCGCCCCGGGCCGGGAGACCGCCAATGTGGCCGCCCAGACGGGGGATCCAAACTCCCTGCTCTCCCACTACCGCCGGCTGATCCGGGCGCGGACCTCGTCGCCTGCCCTGCGGAAGGGGACGTTTCGGCTGCTCAGCCCCGAGAACCGCTCCACACCGGTCCTGGCCTTCCTCCGGGAGCACGCGGGGGAAAGGGTCCTGGTGGTCCACAACGTGAGCGGCACGGAGGCGGAGGCGGGGCCGTACGCCGTCGAGGGGACGGCGGCCGAAGCGCTGCTCGCCCCGCCCGGGACCGCGGCTCCGGTCCACGGGGCGGAGGGATGGACGGTGCGTCTGCCGGCCGGAGGGAGCGGGATCTGGCGGGTGCGGTAGGGCCGCCCTGGGAGCGCCGGCGTCTCGCCGGCCTTCCGGCGGGGGGAGACCTCGTAACAACGGGGGAGGACCTTTCCCGACGGGAAAAGCCTCTCCCCAGTGGGGAGGAGCCCTTCCCCACTGGGGAGGAGCCTCTCCCCTGCCCGCTGGATCTTCAAGGTCGTCAGGAACGGTCAACTGATCGACGTGGGCTTCCCCGTCCATGAAGCGGTAGCGTGCTCCACAGACCCGGAGCCTCCGGCGACCTGGCGAAGATGGCTTGGGATGAGCCGCCGGCTTCCTGGGCATGCCCAAAAGTGCTAACATTGGCGCGCTTATTGGATTCCTTAGTCTAAGGAGACTATCAATGAGAAGAAGAGCAGTCGCAGTCGGCGCGCTCCTGCTCAGCCTTTTGGGCCTGTC
>DASQEB010000385.1:0-5108 GCA_035633875.1 Thermoanaerobaculia bacterium | reverse complement strand
CGATCAGCGCGTCCCCGGCCAGGGTGCCGGGCCGGTACTCCCGGGCGCCGAAGGCGACGTGCTCGCCTACGGTGAAGGCCTTGGCGTTGAGGCCCGTGGCGAGCCCCGCGGCGCCGCCATCGGTGTGCACGCGCACGTGCGAGTAGCTGCGGCCGAAGACCCCCTCCATGCGCGAGCGGATCGCGCCGTCCAGCGGCCGGCCGGCGCCGAGCCGGGCCTGGAGGGCCCGCGGATCGCCCGGGTCCCGCGGCCCCCCGGGGTTGGCCTTGAAAAAGACCCCGCCGATCCCGCCGAGCGCCCCGAGCCCGGGCAAGCCCATGCCGGGCAGGGGAAGCCCCTGCGGAACGCCGGTGATCTTGCCGGTCCGGGCCCAGGTCTCGACGCTGGTGCGGACGCGCGTTGCGATCAGGGCGATAAAACCCTCGGCCGTGGTGGGACGGGGACCCTCTTCACCGGCGAAGCGGGGCAGGTCGCGGTTGATGCGCTCGACGTCCTGGCCCTCGTAATAGCCGAGCCAGAACTCGATCAGCGGGCAGCCCCGGGCGGAGTGCTCGGTGCCGGCGAGGCCGGCCTCGGCCGCAGCGCAGACCTCGGGGCGCAGCCGGGCGAAGAAGTCGCTCTTCTTCATCTGTCCCGGCGCGAGCGTCTCGGCCTCGTCCGCGACGACCAGCGCCGCAGCGGGCTCTTCCTCGGCGACGGGGGTTTCCGCGTCCGGTTCCTCCGGCTGGGCCCGGGCCGGCAGATCCTGCTCCTCCTCGCACGGGCAGGGCTGGACGCCGAGCTCCGCAGTCGAGAGCTCCTCTTCGCACGCCGCGCACGCTCCCTGGACGTCCTCAGGCGGGGTCGCTGCCGTGATCAGGAGATTGTCGCACTTCGGCGTGACCGAGGTCGTCACCTCCAAGGAGCTGTGCCTGCCCACCTCGGGCAGCGACTTCTCCGTCAACGGGTACACAGGGACCTTGACCTTTCGGCCTTCCCGGCCTTCTGGCTCTTCCCGGATCTCGGGCGTGTCTGGCTTTTTCGGCGTGTGCCACTTTCGGTTCTCGTCGCGCTCCGCTGCCGCTGCTCGCCCGATGCACTGGAAGTACTTTGGCGCATCCTCGGGTTTGAGCTTGACCGTTTTTACCAGTTCGGCTCTCGCCTCCGCCTCGTTCGCGAACACCTTCTTTTTGGTGGCAAGCTCGTTGATCGCTCCTGTCAATCTGCGGACGGACAGGTCGTAAGCCACGATCAGGTCGTTGCAGTGCTCCCTCTCACCCTGTTTCACAAGGTCGGAGCCTCGTGGAGTGATCCTCCAGCGTACGCGGACGGGGAGGGGGCGGCCTTCGACCGCAGCCATGTTGTCGCCGAGGTAAAGCCCCGGTTTCAGGAACTGGCACTTGATGGTGGGAGGAGTGGGGTGCGTCTCCTGGACGACCACGCCCTTCCCCGATGGCGCGACCGCGAAGGCTGGGAATTCGATCGGACCGGCCAGCCGGGTGAGCCCGAACAGCTTTTGCTTCCGGTTTTCGGGATCCGGGATCCAGTCACCGACCTCTTCGTACTCACATTTCGGCAGCGAGGCGTCCGCGACGGCCTCCGGCACGACGTCCTGTTGGGTGGCGGCCGCTGCCGGTGCGGCGCTTGCCGGCACGACACCGACCTCCAGCGCGAAATTCTCGTAGCAATCCGCCTGGTGAATGGCTTCGTCGGCGGTCCCGGGGAAGGCTCCCGTCTCGTAGTAGGTTTCCTGGCCCGCGGGGCGGATGAACCCGCTGCCGCTTTCGCAGGCGACGTGGGCGAATTCGTGGATGAAAGTCCCTTTGTGACTCGGATCGAGGAGGTTGTCGCTGGCGGGGTCCCTGATCTCGTTGTAGTGGCCGCACAGCGCGATCGCCCCGTTCCCGCTTGTGCAGTTGGAGGAGTAGGCGCGCACGTTGGGCTTTTCGCAGCCGTGGGGATCTCCGGGGGCCCGGCAGAGGAACAGGATGCTGCCCCCCCGCAGGGAGGCGTCCATTCTCGCGAACTGCTCGCGGACGTGCGCCACGCGGGGGTCGTCGGGAGCGAGATGGAAGTGCTTCTCGAGCTGCGATGCATAGCGGGCGAGATTGCCCGGCTCGAGCGCCCTGAGCGCGTTCGCCACCGCGTCGCTCGCCTGGGTCCGGTAGTCCTGGATCTCCTGGAGCATCCGGGGCGTGCAGCACTGCCAGTCCGGATGGTCCTCGCGGTCGCACTCGGTGCAGAAGTTGTTGGGCGGAACCGTCTCCCGGTGACGCCCGCAGCAGCAGCGCTGCAGGCGCAGGCCCGAGGCGAGCCGGGGTCTGGGCCTGGTCCAGAAGCGCAGCCGGCCCCAGAGCGAGGCGACCACCCCGGCTGCGGCCAGATCGGCGTCCTGCTCCAGAGCGTCGTACTCGGCTCCGTGATCGCTCAGGGGTGCGAAGCGGTCGCCCGTATCGCCCTGCTGCGCCACGTGCGCCAGCTCGTGGGCGATGAGAGCGTCGCCCACCAGGGTCCCGGGCCGGTATTCCTGCGCTCCGAAGGCGATGTGCTCGCCGACGGTGAAGGCCCTGGCGCCGAGGGTCGTGGCGAGGCCGGCGGCAGCGCTGTCGGTGTGGACCCGCACGTGCGCGAAGCTGCGGCCGAAGGCCGTCTCCATGCGCGAGCGGATCGCGCTGCTCAGCGGGAGGCCGGCGCCGAGCCGGGCGAGGAGCGCTCGCAGGCCGCCCTGGTCCTCCGGAGGGGAGGAGCCCCCCGGCGAGAGGGCCGCGGTGCCCGGCTCGGCCCGGAGGGGGGGCTCCAACTCGCCGGCGGGATCCCCCTCGGGCCCGTTCGCCGGCGCCAGCGCCGGGATCGCGGGAGCGTGCGGGACCGCGTCGCTGGCCGCCAACGGCGCCCGCTGGAGCAGCGGCTCCCGGCGCGCCACGAGCGGCGTCTGCTGCACGACGTGGGTCAGCTCATGAGCGAGCAGGCGCCTGCCTTCCGTGGTCTCGGGGGACCACTCGCCGGCGCCGAAGACGACGTCGTTCCCCACGGTGAAGGCGCGCGCGCTCACCGCCCGCGCCGCTTCCCCGGCGGCCGTTCCGGTATGCACCCGGACGGCTCCGAAGTCGTGTCCGAACCGCGGCTCGAAGAAGCTCCGGACCGGGGCGGGGAGGGGGCTGCCCGTGCCCTTCAAGCCTGCGACCCGGGTCTCGAAGCCGGGCGTGGCCGGCGACGGACCGCCCTCCGTTTTCGTCTGGACCAGCTCCTCCTCGTGACAACTGCAGCGCTGGACGAGATCGCCGCTCGCGGACGCCTCGCGCTGGAGCATCTCCTCCTCGCACTGGGCGCACATGCGCTGGGCGCCCGCGGCTCCGGGGATCGTCGAAACGGGCAGCGGCGCGACCTCCTCGCCGGTATCCGGCATGCGCAGGACCGTGTCGGCCATGCGGTCCGCTTCCCGTTCGTAGGTGTCGCCCGCTGGGCCGATCCGCAGCTTGGTCTGGAGAAGGGCTCCCCCGAGGAGGCGCCCCAGGCTGCGGTTGCCCGCGGTCTGCTGGAGCTCCAGGATCGTCGACGTCAGGCCGAGGGCGACGGGTGGCGGCGCTTCGCGCCGCGGGCCCCTCGCTGCCGGCTCGTTCGCCTTGGCCGTGGACGTCTTCTCGGCCATCGTGCCTCCGAATCAGACCCGCCACGAGCTCCCTGCTACGGGAGGCTCACTTCTCCTCCTCCTTCTTGCGGGGACGGGACGGCCTCGGTGTCCCCGGCTTCACGGATTCCGGCTGCGGTGTATCGGGAGCGGGGGACGGTCCCGCCGGGGACGGCTGCGCCGGAGCGGGGACGGCAGGCTGCGGGGCGGCGGCGCGGGCGTGGACGAACAGCGCCTCCCGCCTCGCGGCGAGGACCCGGTTGGTCTCGGGGTGGCGGATCTCCAGCGTCAACGGGCCGGGGGCGGCGTCCTTCTTGACGTGGCCCTTGATCCGGATCCGGCGCCCCTCCAGAGGCGTCACCTCGAGCACCTCGACGGCGTCGCCGAAGCTGACGTGGTCGCGGCTCAGGGTGGCCGGCCGGTCGAGGACCTCGACCTCGATCGTGAAGTCGCGGTCGTCCTCCACGGTCCGGTCCCCTTCGACGCGCAGGAGCTCGCAGGAATCGCCGCGGCACTGCCACCAGAAGGCTCCGAACCCGACCGCCATCCGCCGGCAGACGCAGTTGTCGAGGAACGTGACGTTGCCGTCGCCGTCGAGCTCGACCCGGGCGAGGACGACCCAGGGCTCGGCCGGGCACTCGGGGCAGGCCGGGATCGGCCCCCGGAAGAGGTCGTCGAGGCTCGGAGGGTCTTCGTGGCTCGTCGGGCAGTGGTCGAGGACCCCGATCTCGTAGCCGTCCCGCCAGCGGGAGTACTCGCACTGGGTCTCGTCGCAGCCGCAGCCGGCGGGCTGGACGCGCACCGGGCGGCTCGGGAGCTCCCTGTAGCGGACGGCGATGTAGAGCGGGCCGTCCTCGCGTTGGACCCAGACGGGGGCGCACCACGGGTCCACGGGCTCGCCGTGCTCGCCGGACTCGCCGGTGAGGCCGTGGGTGCGCAGGTCGAGGATCCGCTCGCAGTCGATCAGGATCTCGTCGCCGTAGGGGCCGAGGATGTAGCCGGGCTTCACGCGGACCTTCCACGGCTGCGGCCGGACGGGCTGCTGTGGAGGGGTAGAGCCGGGAGCCGCGGGATTGCGCCGGTCGTCCCGGGAGGCCTCCTCGGGGGGGACGCGGCAGACCTCGGCGCCGCAGACGACGCCCCAGCCGTGGACCAGCCGGTTGTGGCGGCGGAGCTTGTCGCGGAAGTACTGCTGCTCCAGGGTCAGCTCCGCGGGGGTGAGGAGCTGCCGCGGGAAGTAGCGCGGCCGCTCGAGGATGCCGGAGGCGCAGGCATCGGTCTCGGTATGACAGGTGCAGGGAGCGGACGGTTTCATCGGTCACCTCCTTCATCCTTGGCGTGCCGGTGCTCGCGACCCTCTTCCAGCAGGGAGAGGAGGATCTCGAGCAGCAGGTCGTTCGTGTAGACGATGGGACGGACCGTGATGTCGATCCGCTCCGGATCGCAGTCGTGCCCCCCCGGGCCGGTCAGCCGCACGTTGGCGAGCGTGATGCACGGGTCC
>DASQEB010000384.1:0-9882 GCA_035633875.1 Thermoanaerobaculia bacterium | reverse complement strand
CTCGCCGTCGGGTACCTCCAGCAGCAGGAGCTTCCGACAGCTCTGAAGATCCTCCGCCGCATCGCCCGGGACGAGAGGAGCCGACGGTCCCCGGGCCTCCTGACCCGCGTGTACAGGACGATGGGAATCACCCTCCTCGTGAGCGGCGAGCCCGCAGTGTCCCTCGACTCCTATCGTGCGGCTCTCTCCGCCGCCAGGAAGGCCGGCGCGGTGGAGGACGAGGCCGCCGCCCACGCGGTCTTCGCCGAGAACTATCGCTATCTGGGCCGGCCTCGGGAGACCTGGAAGCATCTCCACGAAGCCCTTGCTCTCACCCCGAAAATCCGGGCGGTTTCGCGCCTGAACGGCGTCGCCCTGGAGATGGCCGAGGCCTGCACGGCGGCCGGGGAGCTCGGAGCGGCCCGCTACTTCCGGGACGAGTCCGTGCGTATCACGAGAGAGGCCGGAGAATCCGTCCTGTTGTCGCACGCTCTCCTCTTGAGAGCCAGGACGCTCCACCGGCTTGGGGATCGGGAAGGGGCCAGGCGGGATCTCGACGAGGCCGCACGGATCATCGAGCAGATCCCGGATGAGAAACAGCGCCAGCGCAACGCCGCGGATTTCTTCATCGCCGAGAGCGAGATTGACGCCAGCCGCAGCCCGGCGGATGCGATCCGAGCTTTGACTCTGGCCCTCGACTTCTACACCGGCCGGGAGAACCATCTTTTTCTCAGTCGACTTTATCTGGCCCGCGCCCGTGCAGAGCTGGCCCTGGGGGAGGAAGCCCAAGTCGAGGAGGATCTCCGCAAGGGCATCGAGGAATACGAGATCCAGCGCCAGCGAGTCCCCGAGGAGCCCTTCCAGATCTCCTTCTTCGATCAATCGGACAGCCTGTTTGACGAGATGGTCCGCCTCCAGGCAAATCAGCCCGGTGGAGAGGAGGTGGCTTTCGACTTCGCCGAACGGGATCGAGCCCGCTCTCTCCTGGACCGGCTGGGACCTCTCAATCAGCGCCAGCGGTCCGCTGTCCTGCACCGTTCGTCGGAGCCTTTAAGCGCGCGGGAGATCCGCCAGAGGCTGCCCGCCGGCGTAGCGCTCATCGAGTACGCCCTGTTGGAGGATCGGCTCCTCGCCTGGGTGGTCCGGAGGGGCGGTCTCAGCATGACGCAGATCCCGGTCCAATCCTCCTCCCTCGAGGCGTTGGTGAAGCGCCTCCCGATCGAGCTCGCGAGATCCTCTTTTTCCGCTTCAGCACGCCTTTACGATCTGCTGATCCGCCCCGTCCTGCCCCGAATCGCTCAGGGGGATCAGGTCGTTTTCGTCCCCGATGGGGTCCTGCATGCGGTGCCTTTCGCGGCGCTCCTCGACCTCTCCACTCGCAGGCATCTCTTCCAGCATTACGTCGTTGCTGTGGCTCCCAGCGCGACGTTCTACGTCGAAGCCCTGGCCCGCGACTGTGCTCTGCAATCGGATCAGACGCCGACAGTGCTGGCCGTGGGGAATCCAGCTTTCAACCCTAAATTCGCCCCGACTCTTCTCAGTTTGCCTGATTCGGAGGTCGAGGCCGCTCAACTGGCAAATCTTTTCCCCGGCTCTGAAACATTGACGGGGAGCCGCGCCACTCTGGAAGCGTTCCTCTCCGCCGCGAGTCGGCACGAGATCGTCCACTTCGGCGGGCACGCTCTCGTCAACTGGGATTTTCCTCTGCTCTCCCACCTTCTTCTGGCACCGGAGGACCAGGACGATTCGGGTCTGCTCTACGCGCACGAGTTGTACAAAACCCGCCTGGGCAACGTGCGGCTCGCCGTCCTCGCCGCATGCCGCACGGCGAGCGGCCCGATCCAGGGAGAGGGCGTGCAGAGCCTCGCCAGGGCATTCCTCGCAGCGGGGGTTCCTGGTGGCGTCGCGAGTTTGTGGGATGTAGAGGACGCGGTCTCTTCTAATTTTTTCCAGGAATTTTACCAACATCTTCGCCAGGGCGACAGTGCCCCGGCTGCTCTTCGGCAAGCACAACTCACGTTACTCAGAGATGCCGATCCATCTGCGTCCTCGCCCGTTGATTGGGCTGCCTTTGAGTTCGTCGGGGCCTCGTGTGCTCTGACACATACCAGAAAGGAGTAGGTATATGGGTGAGTTCATTATGAGTTTCACCGGTCTGTGCTGCTTTGTTCCCGATCATGACATTACCGACGACAGCCATCGCGGAAACAATAGAATGATGGTTCTATTGGTCGAAACTAAGAACGATCCACCGGGGCACGGTGGGCACGGAGGACATGCACACATCAAACATCTACCGTTGCTGGTCTGTCCATACGAAAGTGTCGATCGGGCAGGCAACAGTCGTACAGAAGATGACAGAGAGGGAAAGTGGGCAATTTTCTTCCTAGATGATCAGGAGATTTGGCTTGAGGAAGCCACCGATGAGCCTCAACTTCAGGTCATCTATTACGGTGACAGCGGCGAAGAATGCCCCACCCTGGAAAATGCCCGTTCCTTCGCCTGGGTCGCTCCCATGGCCGAGATGTCTCCAGGTTCCCAGTTCATCAAGTATCACTGCCTGTATGAGGTGGATGAAGCTCATCCTCTTCACACCTCCGTGACGACAAGGATGAAATTGACGAAAGGAGAGGTTGGCTCGAAGAGCTTCGCTGCTGTATGCGGTGGGGACATCAAATGGAAGTTCCGGAACCACCGTCAGGTCTTGTCAGATTCTGTCTACTACAAGGTTGAGTTCAATGCAGAAAATCTGGTATTGAATACAAAGCTTATCCGGAGGTCGGAAAACGAGCAGGTCATGAAAGCCTTTCCAGATGGTCCCTTCTCCGTCAGGCAGATACGGCTTCGTCAGAATCCTCAATCCGTGGTAGAAGCGGCGATCAGGAACATGCCACGTACCTATGTACCCACAACCGATCCTCTAAGCGAACCGGGTGACTCTCATTTTGCGCACTTCTATAAATTTTCATCCCAGGGTAATCCGACAGTGGTGATTCCTCAAAAGGACACTCTCTGCAGCCCAAGACTGGATTTAAGAAGCGTTGTGCCAGAACGCTATAAGTTCCTGTATGAACCAGATCATGGCGGTAGTCCCACTTGTCCACCCACCATGGGTATCAGGCCTCCTGACGAGGAGGCTAGCGAGCGCAAAGAGTAAGAACGACCAAAATTTCAAGAGTACCCATTAGCGTTCACGGCGGGAGTATCAAAAGAGTGGGATATCCCTGCATGAGAGAGATATATAGGGGGAGGGGCTCGTCCCTCCCCGGGCGGGGGAAGACCTATATTTAGCCGAGACGAAGCGATTAGCTTTCATTGCGTCAGCACCCACACCCCGTCCGCCCCCGTCCCCGCATACACCGTCGCCCGGTCCTGGCGATCGATCAGCAGGGAGGTCACCCTCAGCCCCTCCAGGCCCGGGCCGAGGGTGGTCCAGGTGGCGCCGCCGTCCGTGCTCTTGAAGACGCCGTGCTCCAAGGCGGCGGCGTAGACCGTCCGCGCATCGACGGGGTCGGTGGCCAGGGCGAAGACCACGTCTTCCGGCAGGCCGTCAGTGTCGAACCTCCAGGTCCTGCCGCCGTCCTCGCTCCGGCCCACGCCGTTTCCGACGCCGGCGAACAGCACCTGGGGGTCGGCGGGGGAGATGGCCAGCGCGAGCGGGTTCAGGCCAACCACGAGGAGCGACCAGGAGAGCCCGTCGTCCTCGCTCCGGTAGAGGCGCCCCAGGGCTTCGGCATAGAGGACCCCCGACCGGCGCGGATCGGCCACCACCAGGGAGCCTCCGCCGTTCGGCAGGCCCTCCGCGATGCAGGCCCAGGTGGCGCCGGTGTCGATGCTCTTGAAGGTGCGGCAGCCGTCGCCGCAGGGCACTTCGAAGAGCTCGATCCCCAGGTAGACCACCCAGTCCCGGGTGGGGTCCACGGCCAGCGAGGTCGGCAGGGCGCAGTCGATCTCCTCTCCCACGGCCCACTGGCGGCCGCCGTTGACGCTGCGCAGGACGGTTCCGAAGGTCCCCGCGAACACCGAGCTGCGCCGGGTGGGCGCGGTCGCGACCGGGCCGGCCACCCCGCTGGGCGTTTGGAGAAGGTTCCAACTCGCGCCGCCGTCCGGACTCTTGAAGAGAAAGCCGTTCCCGACGGCGTACAGGTGGGGGTGCAGAAAGTCCATCGCCAGGCTCTCCACCGACAGAGCCTGGAGCCCGCGGCTGGACCTGGCCCACGACGCGCCGCGATCGGTGCTGCGGTAGATCCCGGCCGCCGTCCCGGCCAGGAGCCCGAACGGAGTGGGCAGGAGGTCCTGGACCGGCATGGAGAGCGCCGCCTCCGTCCAGCTCCTGCCGTCGTCGAAGCTCCGGAAGGGGCGGCCGTTGAGCGTCAGGTGCAAGGCCGGCCGCCGGCCGGGCTCCACGGCGAGGCTCCGGACGTTGCCCCCGTCGAGTTCGGACGGGATCGGAGACCAGCTCTCCCCGCCATTCCGGCTGATGAAGAGGCTCCGGTCCGGGGAGTCGCTCGCCGGGACGAGGTAGAGCGTCCGCGGCGAGGAGGGATCGACCGCCAGCGCCTGGATCGAGCCGACCGGGTTCAGGCCCCGGTCGGAGAGGGACCAGGTCGCTCCCCCGTTGATGCTCTTGTACAGCCTGCCGAGGAAGCTCCCGAAGTAGAGGACGTTCGCGCTGGACGGGTCGGCGACGAGGGCGCCCGCCACGGCCGGCGTCGAGCTCCGGGTCCACCGCCGCCCGCCGTCCGCGCTGCGCAGGAGGTCTCCATTCGTCAGGAAGACGTAGATCAGCCCCCGGATGCGGGGATGGAGCACCAGCGCGTCCGGCCGCGTCTCCGCTCCGAGGGCCGGGAGGACCGGCCGCCAGCTCGCCCCTCCATCGTTGCTCCGGAACACCTGCCAGAAGCCGAGGGCGTAGACCCTCTGCGGCGATCCCGCGTCGACCGCGACGTCGGAGATGCCCTGGAATCCCTCTTCCTCCACGGTTCCAGCCGGGGTCCAGGTGCTCCCCCTGTCGGTGCTACGGTAGACCTTGTTCAATCCGACAACGGTGTACAGCGTGGTGGGACGCGAGGGCGCCACCGCCAGGGCGCGGACGGACCCCGTGTCCGGCCCGGCGGGCGTCCAGCGACCGATTCCGGCCCGGGAAGGGCTCGCGGCGGAGAACAGGAGGATCAGGAGGACCGGACCGAAGACGAGCGGACGACGAGCGTGCATGACACCTCCCCTTGGAATGCTGTAGCCACATAATACCCTGATTTGACTCACCCTCTCACACAAGCCTGCCCTGGTGGCCAGCGCACCGCTTTCCCCCCAATGCTTCAGGCCGAACCCCTGGACGCGTCCGGCCTTGCGGTAGAACTTCCTCTGGAGGATCTCGAACGCCCTGTTCCCCTTCCGCGTCAGCCCCACTCGACAACCCGTTCGAGCTTTCTGACATCGCTATACTCGCCCCATGGACCTCCCCCGCGTCACCCCCGTCGGCTTGCTCGAGCTCCCGGACGGCTTCGACGCCTCCCCCCGACGCTTCCCGAGGCCTCTTCGCGTCCTCGCCGGGCTGCTGCTCGCGCTGTTCCTTGCGGCCACGGTCGCGACGGGCGCGGTCAGCCTGGGGCGCTACTGCCTGACGACCCACGGGGCCGATACGCGTGCTCTTCCTGGGGGGCTGCGTCCCGCCGCGGCCGAGACCCGCTGAGCCGATGCCGAAATCCGAGCGCAAGGTCCCGCCTCGGCCAGATCCCGACGCCGGGATGTGGCAGGGGCGGTCCGTCGCCCGGCGGTTCGTGTCGCCGGACGGCATGATCGTGCTCGTGGGGCGGACGGCCGAGGACAACGACGTCCTGACCTTGAAGCTGGCGAGCCCGCGGGACTTCTGGTTCCATCTGGCCGGGGATTCGGGGTCCCACGTGGTGGTGCGCAACCCCGAGAATCTGGACCGCCTGCCCAGGGAGACCGAGCGGTTCGCGGCTTCGCTCGCGGCCGGCTACTCCAAGGGGCGCAAGGGGGGGAAGGTATCCGTCCACGTCTGCCGCTGCGAGGACGTGAGCAAGCCCCGCGGGTTCCCGCCCGGGAAGGTCCTGCTGGACCGCTTCAAGAGCTTGCAAGTGAGTCCCTCGCGGGGGGAGGCCGGCGAGCGGGAAGGCTGAGAACAAGGACACAAAGGACAAAAAGGACCTCAAGGACACCAAGGGTCCGATGCCCCCTGTCCTTGCTATCCTTCAAGTCCTTTACGCCCCTTGTGGCTTTTTACCCGTTCGCCTTGAGCTCGGAGATGACCATCCGGATCTGCTGGTCGGGGTCTTCCATCAGGGGGATGCTTCCCGCGCCGCGATGGCCTCCGCCGCCATAGCGGGCGGCGAGCTCGCCCACGTTGGTTTTGCAGGTGCGACGGAAGATGCTGTGGCCGAGGATCAGCATCGGGAACTGGCGGTTCGGGCCCCAGTGGACGCGGGCGGAGACGTTGATCTCCGGATAGAGGGCGTAGACCATGAAGCGGTTGCCGATGGGGATGTGATCCAGGTCCCGGAAGTCGGTGAACACCACGTTGCCGTCCACGTGGCTGTGGCTCCGCAGCTCCTGGCAGAAGCGCTCGTTCTCGCTGTCCATGATGTCGCAGCGCTTCTTGACCGACGGGTCCTGGAGGACGTGCTCGATGGGGGTGCCGACCTTCAGCATGTCCACCAGGTTCAGGAAGTACCGCTCGAAGGTTCCGAGTCCGGTGCGGCCGTCGATCGTGAAGCCGAGTTTGATGTACCCCTGAGGGTCGAGGACGTCGTCCGGCGTGAGGTTCGCCGAATCGAGCCGGTCGGTCTCATGGACGAGCCGGGCGAGTTCCGGCATCTTCTCCTCCCCGCCGTAGTACTCGTAGACCAGCCGCGCCGCCGAGGGGGCCTCGGCAAAGGCGCCCGGCACGTCCACCGTGGGGACGTTCGGGGTCGCCGTGTGCAGGTGGTGGTCGAACCACATCGAGCAGTTGGGATGGTAGGGGAGGTTGGCGATGATGTCCCCGGACCGGATGTCCGCCCGCCCGTCGCTGATGTCCTGGGGGTGGATGAGCGAGATGCTGTCGATCTCCTCGTTCAGGGAGAACAGCACGGCACACGTCAGACCGTCGAGGTCACCGCGAGTTACGAGTCGCATTTTGCCGCACATGATAGCGAACTGGGGAGCGGTTGGGTAGGGGGCGATCACCGCAGCAGTACCACGTGCCGCGGATGCCAGCAGAGGGACGCGGAGCTGCCCGGCTCGAATACCGACGATCTCTCCCCAGCCCCCTGGTTCTGCTCGAAAACGGTGAAGACCTCCCCGCGCTCGTCCCGGACGATCCACTCCGTGCTCGCCCCCTGGTAGACCCGCTCCTCGACGGTCACCGGCACGGCCGCCTGCCCGGCCTCGGGCGAGGCGCGCAACGCGAGCTTTTCGGGACGGACGAGGAATCGCACCGTTCCGCCCGGCGGGGGAGCCGTCCCGGGCATCGGCACCTCCAAGGCCGCGCCGGAAGGCAGCCGCAGAGTGAGGACGCCTGCGGCGGCGGACACCACCTCGGCCCTGAAGAAGTTCGCGGAGCCGAGGAACCGGGCTACGAATTCCGTGGCGGGGGACTCGAAGACCTCCACCGGCGTGCCGGCCTGCTCGACCCGGCCGTGGCTCATCACGGCGATCCGGTCGCTCAGGGCCAGGGCCTCCTCCCGGTCGTGGGTGACGAAGACGAAGGTGATCCCCAGCCGCCTCTGGAGGTGTTTGAGCTCGACCTGGACCTCCTTGCGCAGGTTCGGGTCCAGGGCGGCCAAGGGCTCATCCAGGAGCAGCACCTGGGGCTCCAGCACGAGGGCGCGGGCGAGAGCCACCCGCTGGCGCTGGCCGCCGGAGAGTTGGTCGGGACGGCGTCTCCCGAGCCCCGTCAGGCGCACCAGCTCCAGGGCGCGCCCGACACGGGCGGCGCGCTCAGGTCTCGGGATCTGCTTGTAGGGAAGGCCGAAGGCCACGTTCTCCTCGACTGTGAGGTGGGGGAACAGGGCGTAGTGCTGGAAGACCATGTTGACCGGCCGCCGGTGGGGCGGCACATGGGTCATGTCCGCGCCGTGAATGCGGATCGTCCCCGCGCTCGGCTCCTCGAGGCCGCCGACGACCCGGAGAAGGGTGGTCTTGCCGCAGCCGCTGGGACCCAGGAGGGCGAAAAACTCGCCCCGGCGGATCTCCAGGCTCACCGAATCCACGGCGGTGACGTCGCCGAAGCGCTTCGTCACCTTCTCGATCTGGACGCTGAGGCCGTTCGCCATCTACGGCGTGGTCTGACGGCCCGCATCGGGCGCACCCGGTGCCGCAGGAGAAGCGTCGGGGCTCCAGATGTTCCGCGCCACCTTCCAATCGCCTCCGCCGCCTCGTTGCAGGATGACCACGTAGTTGAAGGTTTGTGGAGACGGGGGTGTCTTGACGTCGGCCGCCGCCGGCCCGGGGGGAGTGCCCGGCGCGGCCGTGCCCGTGCCGCCCGCCGCTGTCTTCGGGGCCAGGGTCATCGTGAAGGTGCCGCGGTCGTAGCCCCAGTCGCCCGCGATCCGGGTCTCCGCGGAGCGGATGTCGATGTCTGCATCCACTTGGTTGAACATGTTCTGGTACCAGGCGCGGATCGCCTCCCTGCCGGACGCGGCGGGCTGGCCCGGGGGGATCAGAACGCCGTCCTCGCTCCAGAAGCCCATCAACGCGTCGAGGTCTCCGTCGTTGACCGCCGCGATGTACCGGTCGCGCACCTGGCCGACGACGCCGGGGTCGAGCTCGGGAGCGGGCGTGCTCTCCGCGGCGGCCGTGCCCGCGCTCCCCGTGTCCGCGGAGGTGGTCTCTTCGTTGTCGGAAGCCGGGGAGCAGGCCCCGGCGAGGCCGATCGCGAGCAGCAGCGGGAAGACGATCTTCGATGAATCCCTCATGAGCTCCCTCCTTTGGAGAACCGCGCCGGACGCTGGTGGCGACGCGCACCGGAGTATAGCCCGTGAGGAGAACTGGGAAGCCCGGCAAGCGGACCTCGTGACAAGAGAACGTAAACGAAGTCGCCCGGGCCGGGTCTCACAACCCGACCCGGGTGATGGGGGTGGTGCTATGGGCTTAGTTAGTCGCTCAGCAGCACGCCGCCCGCCTTCACGTTGGTCTGGACCTTCATGTGCAATCACCTCCTTTCAACCCTCTCCGAGTCGAGAATCTCAAGCTACCCGGACCACAAGATTCCGCCTGCCTTTAGATTGGTCGTGACCCTCATCCGGATCACCTCCTTTGCTCGGAATTCCAGGCTTGCTAGTCAGCTCCCGTCACGGCGATCCCACCAGCCTTGATCTTGGTCTTCACCTTCACGAGATTCACCTCCTTCTACGCTTTACCTGAGGAGCTCCAGGTTAGTCCCCTATTAAGACGCCGCCTGCCTTCAGATTGGTCGTGACTTTCATCCGGATCACCTCCTTTCCTGAGCGATGAGACCTCCTTGGTGGAGGACCTTAGGGCCTACAAAGGTTCATGCGGAACAAGGGTGCGGATCGTTGGCGGGAGTGGAGGAGTCTTGATGCAGCTCACGTTGGTGGACCTCCGTGGAGAGGTGTCCCAGAATGAAAAAACGTTTCATTCCCAATTCTCACCGTCAGGGGTGGGCGATCACGAGCAGGGTGGGGGCGCGGCGGAGGACGCAGGAGAGGGCCTGATGGAGGCTTTCCGGATTGAGGGCGGCGAAGCTCTCGTCGAGCACGACGAGCTCGGAGCCCTGGAGGAGGGCGCGCGCCATGTAGAGGCGGCTCTTTTCTCCGTGGGAGAGCTGCCAGCCGGACTCTCCCACCATCTGGAACAGGCCGGCCGGCATCCGGTCGAGCAGCTCTCCCAGTCCCAGCTCGCGGCAGAGAGCCTCGGCCTCCTCGAGGTCGGCGGGCCGCG
>DASQEB010000383.1:0-3575 GCA_035633875.1 Thermoanaerobaculia bacterium | reverse complement strand
CTGGAGCAGATCGAGCGGGAGCTCCTGACCCGGCTGCCGGCGGTGGCCCCCGAGCAGGGGGAGGCGGATCTCCGTGCGGCCTTTCAGGCCGGCTTCCGGGCCTGCGACGGGCCGGCGGAGGACGGCGGGCCGGCCGGACCCGGCGAGTTGGAGCGGACAAAGAACCTCTTTCTGCAGGCGATTCTACGCGGCGAGAGGGCAGCCGCCCTCGGGATCGCGCGCGAGCTCCTGGGCGAGGGGCTCTCGCTGCCGGAGCTCTATCTCGACGTGCTCGAGCCCTGCCAGTACGAGGTCGGACGACTGTGGGAGAGCAACGTCATCACGGTGGCCGAGGAGCACATGGCGACCGCGGTGACGCAGTTCGTGATGGCGCAATGCTATCCGCTGGTCGAGCGGAGCGGAGAGCTGCTGGGTCGGATGGTGCTGACGGGCGTGGAGGGCGAGATGCACCAGATCGGCGCCAACATGATCGCCGACGTGCTGGAGGCGAAGGGCTGGGACGTGCGCTTTCTCGGCACGAACATACCGCATGAGGGGATCGTGCGGGTGGTCGAGGACCACCGGCCGGACTGGGTCGGGATCTCGGCCGCTCTGGTCTCCAACCTGCCCAGGGTCGGCCGCCTGATCGACGAGGTCCGCGAAAGGCTTGACGCCGCCTCGCCGCGGATCATCGTTGGAGGGGGCGCCTTCCGCCACGCGCCCGGGGCGTGGAAAGAGATCGGAGCCGACGCAGCAGCGAACGATCTCCGGCAGGCCATCGCGATTCTCTGCTCGGAAGCGCCGCCGGCGCGGCCGGACCAGCGATGATCCTCGCCATCTCGCGTTGTCGGGCTCCGCAAGAGCGATCGGCTCCCTTCCTCCTGGACGAAGCCGGTCTCGCCCCTACGGTTCCGGGGTTCCTCGGTCTGGAGACGTTCCTCTCCGTCGCCGAGGAGGGGATCTGCTACCTGGTCACCCGCTGGACAGACGAGGACTCATTTTGGGGGTGGCATGCGTCCGGGCAGGATCGACCGGAGCCTGACGGACCCGTGGTGCTCGCCCGCGTCGGAGAGCTCCTCCTGGAGCAGGAGATCGCGGATTCGCAGCTCCTCTTCGCGCGCGTTCTCAGGGAGACGAAGACGATCTACTACCTGCATGCGGACGACCAGGGTACGATCCTGGCCTGCAGCTCCGCATGGGAAGACCTGTTGGGGGTGCCGCGGTCGAGGCTCGCCGGCCAGCCTCTCTGGCGCCACCTGCCCGACGCCGACGCGGAGGCGCTGCAACACCGCATCCGGGAGACGCGCCGGGGAGAGAGCTTCCTCCTGAACGTCTGCGACAACTCGGGTCAACCCCACACTCTGAGCTGCCATCTCGACGCCCGTCCGAAAGGTTTCGTCCTGGTCGGGGAGCCCGCGTACACCGAAATGCGCGAGCTCCAGGAGGAGCTGATCAGGCTCAACAACGAGCTGGCGGTCCTCGCGCGCGAGCGGGGCCGCCTCCTCGACAGCGAGCGCCGCGCGCGCCAGGAGGCGGAGAAGGCAAGCCGTCTCAAGGACGAGTTCCTCGCGATGGTCTCGCACGAGTTGCGCAACCCCCTCCACGGCGTCTTGCACTGGGCGCAGCTCCTCGAGACCCAGCGCCTCGACGAGGCGGGCACCCAGCGCGCCCTCGGCGCGATCCAACGCAACGTCTGGACGCAGGTCAAGCTCATCGAAGACCTTCTGGACGCGGCGCGGATCAGGTCGGGAACCCTGCGCCTGGACCTCCAGCCCGTCTCCCCGGCGGTCCTCGTCAGTGCCGCGATGGAGGCCGTCCGGCCCGCGGCCGAGCAGAAGCGCATCGTTCTGGTCGGTTCGGCGCAGGCGGTGGAGGGGTCGGTTCAGGCCGACCCCGGGCGGCTCGAGCAGGCCCTGGTGAACCTGCTCTCGAACGCGATCAAGTTCACGCCCGAGGAGGGGCGGGTCGAGGTGGTGCTCGAACGGGACGGCGACGAGGTCCTTTTCCGGGTGAGCGACAGCGGGCCGGGGATCCCCTCCGATCTGATCCCGCATCTGTTCGAGCCCTTCCGCCAGGGCGCGCAGGTGCGTGGCGAGAGGGGATCCGGTCTCGGTCTCGGCCTCGCCATCACGAGCCACATCGTGAAGCTCCACAAGGGCCGGATCGACGTCAGCTCGGGCCCCGGAAGGGGGGCGACGTTCACCATCCGCCTTGCCGCCGGGGAGGGCTGACGGGCCGGCGGGCCGCCGGAGGAGGGCCGGCGCAGGCCGGTCCCTCCCTGACCGCCGGGGCGCGGCTCAGAGCCCTTCGATTTCGGGATTCGTGCAGTTCGGGCCGTAGAAGATCTCCCATCCATCGGGCGCCGCGCACGGGCTGCCGTACTGGCAGCAGATCCCGGTCGCGGGGTCCTTGGCCCACACCATCACCGTGGCACAGACGCCCTCGTAGCTCTGCGGCGGCGGGCAGCCCGTGGAGGAGGCGGTGCCGACGTGAGCGGCGGCGGCGAGGGTGAAGGCGGCGGACACCATACACAATTTCCTGAACTTCATATCGCGACTCCTTTCGTGATCCAACAGGATGAGGATCAAAGAATTCTAACTCAATACCGCTGCGCTGCACCCCGCATCTGCGCCCGGGCGAGGTGGAAGGTGAGGCCGAGGAACGCTGCCAGGATCACGACCGCGGGTCCGGGGGAGGGGAGCGCGCCCGAAAGCAGGGCGCCCCGCCAGGCTTCCACGGCAAGGGTGAGAGGGTTCACCTGCGAGACGGCGGCGAGCCAGTCCGGCATGTGGCGTCCCGGGACGAGCGCGGTGCTGGTGAAGAGAAGCGGCATGTTCACGAGGTGGACCCAGGTGGCCATGGCTTCCTGGGCGCGGGCGCGCAGGGCCACGGCGCAGGAGAGGCAGGAGAAGGCGCCTGCGAAGAGGGCCACGCAGAGCAGGCCCACGGCCGCCGCACCCGGCGCAGGGCGCAGGCGAACGCCGAGGAGGAGGGCGAGGCCGAGCACGGCGCCGGCCTGGAGGAGCAGGCGGGTCACGTCGGCCAGGACCTTGCCCGCGAGGATCGCCGCGGGGCTCGCCGGCGTGCTCAGCATCCGCGGCAGGAACCCCGTCTGGAGGTCGCGCATCCAGCCGATCCCCGCCTGGGACGCGCCGAAGAGGACGGTCATCACGCTCACCCCCGGAGCGAGGAAGTCGAGATAGGCGACCCCGAGGTCCCCCACCGGGAAACGCTGGAAGAGGAAGCCGAAGAAGAGCATCCAGATCAGCGGTTGGCCGAGGGAGAAGGTGAGGAGCACCGGGCGCCGCCAGGTGCCGATCCAGGTGCGCCGGAAGACGGCACGGAGGACGTCGAGGGGAAAGCTCACCGGCGCTCTCCCCGGCGCGGGTCGGACGGCTCCCGTCCCGTGAGGTGGCGGAAGAGGTGGAGGAGGGACCGGCAGCCGTATTCGGCCATCAGCTCCCGCGGGGTGCCGGCCACGACCACCTCCCCCCGGTCGAGGAGAACGAGGCGGCCGGCGTGCCGCTCGGCCGCGGAGAGGTCGTGGGTCACCACGGCCACGGCCCGGCCGGCGCCGGCCCGCCGGTCCAGCTCCG
>DASQEB010000382.1:0-23284 GCA_035633875.1 Thermoanaerobaculia bacterium | reverse complement strand
TGAGCCAGGTCGAAGACGAGAAGCAGCCCGACGTGCACAACCACCAGCGGAACCGCCAGGGCGAGAAGTCTCCAACGGCTCCGCGCGTCCCGGCCGCGGGCCCGCTCCACTGACCATGAGCTTCCCGGGGGCGCCGGCTCTGCTGGCACTCTATTACCTCGTCCTGGTGGTGCTCGCCTTCTTCGGCGTCCACCGCTTCGTCCTGGCGATGCTCTACCTGCGGACCCGCAGGTACCGGCTGGAGCGGCCTCCGGATCCCGTGGAGTGGCCCGTGGTCACGGTGCAACTGCCACTCTACAACGAGATGTATGTGGCCGAACGGCTGATCGAAGCCGTCTGCCGGCTCGACTATCCTCGGGAGAAGCTGGAGATCCAGGTCCTGGACGACTCGACGGACGAGACCTCCGAGATCGTGGCCCGGGCCGTGGCCGAAGCCAGGGTCCGGGGGATCGACATCCACCACCTCCACCGCTGCGATCGCGCGGGCTTCAAGGCCGGAGCCCTCGCCGCGGGTCTGGAACGGGCCCGCGGCGAATTCATCGCCGTGTTCGACGCGGATTTCGTACCCCGGCCGGACTTTCTGAAAAGATCCGTTGCGTGGTTTGCCGACCCCTCCCTCGGCCTGGTGCAGGGAAGCTGGGCCCACATCAATCGCAGCTACTCCCTGCTTACCCAGGTGGAGGCCATCCTGCTCGACGGCCACTTCATGATCGAGCACTCCGCCCGCAATCGGACCGGCTGCTTCTTCAATTTCAACGGCACGGCCGGCATCTGGCGGCGGGAGGCCATCGAGACCTCGGGCGGTTGGGAGCACGACACCCTGACCGAGGATCTGGATCTCTCCTATCGGGCCCAGCTCCAGGGGTGGCGGTTTCTCTATCTCCCGGAGCTGGCCGTCCCCTCCGAGCTGCCGGTGGACATCAACGGTTTCAAGAGCCAGCAGTACCGCTGGGCGAAGGGCTCCGCCCAGACCGGCCGGAAGCTCCTCGGCCGCCTCCTGCGCACCCGCTTGCCGGGGCGGGTCAAGTTCGAGGCCTTCGTGCACCTGACGAACAACCTCAGCTATCCGCTGATGGTCCTCCTCGCCCTGCTGATCTTTCCGGCCATGGTGGAGCGCAGGGGGACCCCGGTGAGCACGCTCCTCCTGGTCGACCTCCCGCTGTTCCTGGGGGCGACGGTCTCGGTTCTGATCTTCTACCTGCTGAGCCAGATCGCACTGAGCCGGATCGAGGCGGACACGCCCTGGCGCAGGCAGATCCGGTATCTGCCCGCCCTCATGGGCGTAGGGATCGGCCTCTCGGTCAACAACGCCCGCGCCGTGCTCTCCGGTCTGTTCCACCGCGGAGGCACGTTCCACCGCACGCCCAAATACCGCATCGAGTCTCGCGGCCAGGACTGGCTGGGCAAGCGCTACCGCGCGGTGTTGAGCCCCTCCTTCGTCCTCGAGCTCGTCCTTGCCCTCTACTTCATCGGTTGCACGGTGTACGCCGCGGCCCAGAGGATGTACATGTCGATCCCGTTCCTCCTCCTCTTCGTCCACGGCTACACCTACATGGCGTTGCTGGGGCTGCTGCCGCACATCCGCGAGTGGTGGCAGAGGTGGAGAACCGGGCGTGCGGCCACCGCCGGAGCGAACGGCTGAGCCCCGTCCTCATCGAGTTTCCCGGCGCTTTGTGATCTTCTTGATCTCCGGTAGAACCGTCTACAATGCGGCCATGGCTTTTCTGGAGCGCCACACAGAACCCCATGTCAGCCTGAGGCCGGCGGCTCCCCGCGACGCCGATCTCCTCCGGCAGTGGCGCTCCGAGCCGAGCGTACGGCGCTTCCAGCCGCTCAACGAGCTGCCGACCGCCCAGCTCCGGGCCGACGTGGCGAGCCAGCGCATCGCCGATCTGTATCGGGGCCGGGGTGAGAAGTTCCAGTGGATCGTGCAGGTGGACGGCCAGTCCGCCGGCTGGGTCACCCTGGTGGTCAGCAACTGGGAGCACGGCCTCGCCGAGGTCGGCTATGCCCTGTCCACCGCCTTCCAGAACCGGGGCGTCATGACCGAGGCCCTGACCGTCCTCCTGGACGACCTCTTCCACAACACCCTCCTCGAGCGGATCGAGGCCCGCTGCGCGGTGGAGAACGTCGGCTCCCAGCGCGTCCTCGAAAAGACCGGCTTCACGCGGGAGGGGCACCTGCGGTCCTACTTCAAGCTCCGGGGCCGGCGGGTGGACAACTACCTCTACGCCCTCCTCCGGGAGGACTATCTGGCGCGGCAGCGGTAGCCGTTACAGCATTTCCAGGTTGGCGAACTTCGCCACCAGTTTCCGTTTCCCCGATTTCTCGAAGAAGACCGTCAGCCGGGCCTCGTCCCCCTCCCCCTCCAGCTCCAGCACCACTCCGTTGCCGAGCGTCGGGTGGCGGACGCGGCTCCCGCGCCGGATCGGGCGCCGCGGAGCGCTCGAGGGAGCCGACGGGGGCTCGCGGAGGACCTGGCGGGCCGTCGTCGTCCGGGGCGGCGGAGGAGGGGGCGGAGGCGGCGACGGCCGGGTGGCCATGGGCGGAGGCGCACCGGCCGGGCGGCTGGGCGGAGCTCCTCCGCCGAAGAAGGAGTAGACGCCCTGGGCCCGCTCGTTGTAGCGCTCCATCAGGAAGAGATCGGGGCTCTGATGGACCTCCAGGAGCTGGTCCGGCAATTCCTGGAGAAACAGGGACTCCGCCTGATCCTGGTAGCGGCCGGCGATGCGCCGCCGCCGGCAGCAGGTGAGGTACAGCCGCTCCCGGGCGCGGGTCATGCCGACGTAGAGGAGGCGGCGCTCCTCCTCCACGTTCGCCCGCGCTCCCTGGGAATTGAAGTGCGGCAGGAGCCCGTCCTCCAGCCCGGCCACCACCACGGCCTTGAACTCCAGTCCCTTGGCGCTGTGGAGGGTCATCAGAGAGACCCCTTTCTCGGTCTGGAGGGAGTCGAGGTCCGTCACCAGGGCGACGTGGTCGAGAAAGGACGTCAGCAGGTCCTGGTCGCTGGCGCTGTTGTAGCTGTTCGCCTCGGTGAACTCCTGGGCGGCGGAGAGGAACTCCTGGATGTTCTCGACCCGAGCCTGGTCGTCCGGATCGTCCTGGCGAAAGAGGTCGAGGTACGCGGTGGCGTCCAGGAGCCGGTCGAGGAGGGCCGGCAGGGGGAGCTCGGCGGCGGTGTGCTGGAGGCCCACGATCAGGTCCCGGAACTTGCGGAGCGCGGTGGCGCTCCGGGCCGGGAGGGTCCCGAGATCGTCCAGGTAGAGGACGTCCCAGATCGGCTGGCCGAGTTGGATGGCCCGGTCCCGGAGCAGCTCCAGGGTCGCCTTGCCGATCCCCCGGGGGGGCTGGTTGATGACCCGCATCAAAGAGAAGTTGTCCCGCGGGTTGCGGATCACCCGCAGGTAGGCCACCAGGTCCTTGATCTCGGCCCGGTCGTAGAACCGCACGCCGCCCACGAGGGAGTACGGCACCTCGCGGGCGAGCAGCTCGTCCTCGATCGCCCGGGTCTGGGCGTTGGTGCGGACGAGGACCGCCATGTCCCCCAGCTTGTAGCTGTGCCGGAGGCGCTGGAGGGTCTTGACCACCCACACGGCCTCGTCCCCCTCGTCGGTCGCCCGGTAGAGCTCCACCTTCTGCCCCCCGCCGCTCTCGGTCCACAGGCGCTTGCCCCGGCGGTGGATGTTGTTGGCGATCAGGGCCCCGGAGACGTCCAGGATCGTCTGGGTGGAGCGGTAGTTGCGCTCGAGTTTGTAGATCGTGGCGCCGGGGAAGCTCTTCTCGAACTCCAGGATGTTGTTGACGTCGGCGCCGCGCCAACTGTAGATGCTCTGGTCCTCGTCGCCCACGGCGGTGAGGTTGCCGGACTCGCCGGCCAGGGCCTCGACGAGGCGGAACTGGGCGTGGTTCGTGTCCTGATACTCATCGACCAGAAGGAACTGGGTGCGGAAGCGGACCCGCTCGCGCACGTCCCCCTCCTGGGAGAGGAGCTTGACCGACAGCGAGATCAGGTCGTCGAAGTCCACTCCGGAGGCCTGGCCCAGGAGCCCCTGATACTTCCGGTAGAGGGCGGAGACCTTCTTCTCGAAGAAGCCCTGGGCCTGGGACTCGTAGGCCGCCGGGTCGAGGAGCCGGTTCTTGGCCCAACTGATGGCGGAGAGAACCGATCGGGGCGAGAACGCCGTCTCGGAGAGGCCCTCGGCGGCCAAGGCCTCCTTGACCAGCCCGATCTGGTCCGCGGCGTCGAGGATATGGAAGTCCCGCCGCAGCCCCACCCGCTCGCCGTAGCGGCGCAGGAGGATCAGGCCGTAGCGGTGGAACGTCCCCACCGAGGTGGGGAGCGGATGGAGCCCCAGGAGGTCCTCTACCCGCTCGCGCATCTCGGCCGCCGCCTTGTTGGTAAAGGTCATGGCGGCGATCCGCGAGGGATCCACCCCCAGCTCCTCGATGAGCCAGTAGATCCGGTAGGTGATGACCCGCGTCTTGCCGGAACCTGCGCCCGCGAGAACGAGCTGCGGCCCCTCGCCATGGGTCACCGCGGCGATCTGCTCCGGGTTCAGATGCCGGTCGAGCTCCAGGGAGACGGCTTTTTTCACGCCGGAAGTTTGTCCGAGGGGAGAGGGTGATGGCAAGGTGCCGTGGGTAAGTGAAGAGAAGACTTGGCTTTACGGACCACCGCCATCCATGGCATGCTTATCGGCAACGGCAGAAGCGCCAGCGTCGGCGGATCACGGAAAAGATACTTGGAGGACGGGTCTTGGCTCGGCATCCCTGGGAAATCACGTTGCGGGACTTCATAGAGAAAGTATGGCGAAACTATGGGATCGAGATCGAGCTGGTCTCGGCGACAGTCGTGGGCAGTTGGTTCCTGAAAAGGGAGGATGGCTGGTTCTACCCCCTGGCCATGATGGATCCGGATGAAATCCTGACCATCTCCCTTTTGGAGCATCTGTGCTGGTTTTACGGCATCCCTCCCGAAGACTTCGGTCTCGCTCCCAGTCTCTGAGTGGTCGAGGCAGAGCCCTCAGGCGGCCAGACGTGCTTCCAACGTTGGATTGGGGCCCAGATCACCGGGAAGCTCGACGGGAGGAAGCGGTTCCTCCCAGGGATTGGCCTTCTCGTACATCTCCCAGTACCTTCGAGGAGCGGGTGCATAGCCGCGGAACGGCTCGATTCCGTACTTCAGGCTGGCGGCAACCTGGACGAGCACGAACCGGCGGATCTCGCTGGGGACATCCTCGCGGCGCTTCGTCACGGTCACGAAGCCGTACTCCAGGCACCGGATGACCCACCAGTCCCCCTCCTTGTATACGACGGCACGAATCGTCTGCTCTAGCATGGGACCTCCTCGCCTTGTTGCTCCAAGAGGCGGATCTCGATCATCGGGTTGAAATCCAAGTCCTCAGGAAGATTCACTGGTGGGACTGGGTCTCCCCAAGGAGAGGCATCCTCGTACATCTGCCAGAACCTCCGAGGAGCGGGCGAGTAGCCGGCGAACAACTCGATCCCACTCTGCCGGGATGCAATTGCCAGGAGGTACAACCACCGCCGGATCTCTCCCGGGACGTCGTCAAGCCGTCTCGCCAGAGTCACGAAGTCATACTCCAAGCCTTGAATCAGCCACCAGTCCCCCTCCTTGAGGACAACTGTATGAAGTGTCAGCTCTCCCACGGCACCCTCCATTTCCTCAGGCGACACATTATATCGCGACACGGCGATTCGCGGCACCCCTGGGGAGATCCGAACCGTCCGGAAGCTCAGGCCGCTGCAACAAGTGAGACACAACCCGGCTTTATCGACCAACCGTCATGACATGCGTTGCAGCAACGGACCAGGCGTCAGCGGATCATGGAAGACGATGATCAGAGGGCGGGTCTTGGTTCGGCATCCCCGGGAAATCACGTTGCCGGAGTCCCTCGAAATCGCCAGGCGGGACCACGGGATCGAGATCGAGTTGGTCTCGGCTGCGGTCGTCACGGGTTGCTTCTCAACTGACGGGCCAGCCCCTCGGGGGTGTTCGCGCAGCTCACGATGTCGAACTCCAGGCACTGGGCCGCAACCGGTCGCCTCCCGCCGCCCCGCCGTGCCACAATGGCCTCGCCATGGCCGACCCCCTCCCGCTGACCAACCCTGCTGGGATCGCCGTCCCCCGGGCAGGTATCGAGACCCCTCCGTCCCGCCCGTCCCTGGCTTCCCGGATTCCTCCGGGAGGCACGACGGACCCGGACGAGATCCTGGGGTTGTTCATCGACTGGACGGCGGACGCCGGGTTCGAGCTCTATCCGGCTCAGGAGCAGGCGCTGCTAGAGATCATGGCCGGGCGGCACGTGATCCTGAACACCCCCACGGGATCGGGGAAGTCGCTCGTCGCCCTGGGTCTCCATTTCAAGGCGCTGTGCGAGGGGCGGACGTCCTTCTATACCAGCCCCATCAAGGCGCTGGCTTCGGAGAAGTTCTTCTCCCTCTGCGATGACTTCGGTCCCGAAAACGTCGGCATGATGACCGGCGACGCCTCGATCAACCCGGAGGCCCGGGTGATCTGCTGCACGGCCGAGGTGCTCGCCAACCGCGCCCTGCGGGAGGGGGACCGGCTCGACGTTCCCTATACCGTGATGGACGAGTTCCACTACTACTCGGACCCCGAGCGCGGTGCGGCCTGGCAGATCCCCCTCATCACCCTGACCAAGACCCGGTTCCTCCTCATGTCCGCCACCCTGGGGGACATCACGGCCATCAAGGAGCACATCGAGCGCCAGACCGGGATCGAGGTGGCCCTGGTCAGCTCGGAGAAGCGGCCCGTCCCCCTCGACTTCGAGTACCGGGAGACCCCCCTCCACGAGACGATCGAAAGCCTCATCAAGGACGGCAAGGCGCCCATCTACGTCGTCAACTTCACCCAGCGCGAGTGCGCCGAGCTGGCACAGTCCCTGACCAGCATGCAGATCACCACCCGGGAGGAGCGGGAGAAGATCCGGGAGGCCGTGGGCGACTTCCGGTTCGACACACCCTACGGCAAGGAGTTCCGGCGCTTCATCTCCTTCGGGATCGGCGTCCACCACGCCGGGCTCCTGCCCAAGTACCGGCTGCTGTGCGAGCAGCTCTCGCAGCAGGGGCTGCTGCGGGTCATCGCGGGCACGGACACCCTGGGCGTGGGGGTGAACATCCCCATCCGCACCGTTCTCTTCACCAAGCTCGCCAAGTTCGGCGGCCAGAAGGTCTCGATCCTCTCCGTCCGCGACTTCAAGCAGATCGCGGGCCGCGCCGGCCGCAAGGGGTTCGACGTCAAGGGGAGCGTGGTCGCCCAGGCGCCGGAGCACATCATCGAGAAGCGCAAGAGCGAGCGGGGCGGCAAGGGGAAGGTCGTCCGCGGGCCGGCCAAGGGGGAGGTCTCCTGGAATCAGGAGACCTTCGAAAAGCTCATCGCCCGGCCTCCCGAGACGCTCAAGTCCCGCTTCCGGGTCAACCACGGCATGGTCCTGAACCTCCTCCAGCGGGACGCGGAGCTCGACGACCCGAACCTGCGGAACTTCGACTCGCTGCGCGACTTGATCCGCCGCAGCCACGAGGACGAGGGCACCAAGGCCCGCCTCCTCACCCAGGCCGCCGTCCTCGTCCGCTCCCTCTACCGGGCGGGGATCATCCGGATGAAGCGGGACCTCAACGCCAATTATCTCTGGGCGGTGGTGGCCGAGGACCTCCAGTGGGATTTCTCCCTCCTCCAGGCCCTCTCGCTCTACCTGGTGGAGACGATCGGCCTCCTCGAGCCGGAATCCGAAACGTACGTCCCCGACCTGGTCACCCTGGTCGAGTCGATCCTGGAGGACCCGCAGGTGATCCTGTGGAAGCAGGTGGACAAGCTCAAGGCCGAGCTGGTCGCCCAGCTCAAGGCCGAGGGCGTCGAGTACGAACAGCGGATGGAGAAGCTGGAGGAGGTCACTCATCCCAAGCCGCTCTCGGACTTCATCTACGGCACCTTCAACCGCTTCCGCGGCAAGCACCCCTGGGTGGGCGGCGAGGACATCCGGCCGAAGTCCATCGGCCGCGAGATGTTCGAGGGCTACATGAGCTTCCCGGACTACGTGAAGCGCTACGGTCTCCAGCGTAGCGAGGGCGTGCTCCTGCGCTACCTCTCGCAGCTTTACAAGACGCTCGACCAGACCGTCCCCGAGCCGGCCAAGACCGACGGCGTCTGGGACGCCCTGGGCTTCTTCCGGGCCCTGGTCGAGCAGACCGACTCGAGCCTCCTCGAAGAGTGGGAGGGCCTGCTCCACCCCGAGATCCTCGTCCGGACGAAGCACCGCGAGACCGCCCGCGAGGTCCTCTGGCTCCAGGAGCTGCTGGCAGACCCCAAGACCTTCGCCGCCCGCGTCCGGGCCGAGATGCACCTCCTCGTCCGCGCCCTCTCCGTCAAGGACTGGGAAGAGGCCACCGGCCTCATCCGGCAGGAGCCGGACGAGCCCGCGACGGTCTGGGACATCGACCGTTTCGCAGGGACCATGGCCCCGTTCTTCGAGGAGTACGGCGAACTCCTCTTCACCCCCGAAGCCCGCCGTCACCAGTGGACGCAGATCCGCCCGGCCGGCGACCGCCAGTGGGACGTCACCCACACCCTGCTCGACCCCCAGGGGGACAACCTCTGGGCCATCCAGGGGCGGATCGATCTGAGGAATCCGGACGAGGTCGAGGGACCGATCGTGCGGGTGGAGAAGATCGGGGCGTGAAGCTCAGCTGGGCTATGGAGAATAACTTGGAGGCACTCTTGGTCAGGAAGTATAAGCTTCAGCATAGCAGTTCTTGCAAGCAGGAGAGAGCTTAACGCTTGGTGGGGTAATCGCGATTGGGGGCGCTTAAGAGGAATGTGGCACTTGGAGCGCGCCAGAATGATTTCAGAGCGTTTCCAAAAGGAGCTGGGATATAAGTTCGTGGCCCCTTGGCCGATCTTCGAGCGCAAGGGTGGCGGGAGAGTCATGTACTATATGATTCATGCGACAGATCACGAGGAAGCGCCCAAGTTGAATCGCGCATATTGCCGAGCTGTGGATCCGAAAGAGACTCCTGAACAGTTTCTGATCGATTTTTAGAAAATGAAGAACGAGGTGTCTTAGCGGGTGTCTCGAAAGGTTCGGGAGCCTCGGAGACGCTCCGGAATGTAGCCCGGGGTGGACGCGCCGCAGGTGCGGGAACCCCGGATAGGCGGTCCTTCCAACCCTGGAGCCCCGACAAGGGGGAAGAAAGCCTCCCTGCGCCCCTGCCGGGACTCGGGGTGGATGACATCCCGGAGCCCCTCCAGGGCTCCACAAATGAGGAAGGCTTTTGAGACGCCTCTAAGTCAGGCAACGCCTTTTTGCAGATCGGATAGCGTGAGCTCCACTTTGATTCCGGCGCGGGCGAGCATGTCGACTAACGTATCGATGCTGAAAAGGTCGATCCGCCCACGGACTAGGTTGCTGATCCTTGGTTGAGTAACGCCGAAGAGCTCCGCCGCTTGGGCCTGGGTCAGAGAACGTTCCTCGATAAGCCTTCGTACAGCGATCATGAGGTTTGAGCGGATGCGGAGGTGCTCGGCCTCTTCACGCTCAAATCCGAGATCAGTAAAGACATTTCCGCTCGACGGGATCATCTTCGTCGCCATTTGTCATCCTCATCGCCTGCGAGATCGAAGGACCTCCCTAAATCGTTCGCGAGCAAGTTCCATTTCTCTCTGAGGTGTCTTCCGCGTCTTCTTCTGAAATGCGTGCAGGACGTAGATTCCTTCCTCGAACTTCGCGACATAGAAGACACGATGCTCAACAGCGGTGTGAATCCTGAGCTCGTGGACGCCGGGGCCGATACCCACCATGGTCTTCCAGTCATGCGGCTCCAAGCCCTGCTGTACCAAGTCCAACTGATGACCTGCCATTCGCCGGGCGTCAGGCGGGAAAGCTCTGAGATCGGCGAGGGCTGAGCCCACCCAGATGAGCCGTTTCACCGCCACAGGGGATTATACAACTTTTTGTATGGGAAGTCTGATGACATGCAATCCCAAGGAGAATGACCGAGGCTTCCGCCCCTCTACTCCCCCTCCCCAAACCGCAGCTCCGGGTTCCGCCGCGCCCGCTGGAGATAGCGGGCCATTCTCTCCAGCAGATCCAGGGTGACCTCCTCGGCCTCCGCGGCCTGACGGAAGATCGCCAACGCGGCGAGGGCCTCCGCGTGGAGGTCCCGGGACTCGAAGATGGGGAGCATCTCCGCGGCGAGCCGCTTCACCTGGCCGGGCTCTCCCCTGCGGGCGTACACGGCGGCGAGGTCGAGGGAGACCAGGGCGGCGTCGAAGCCGATGCCGCGCTCGATGAAGGCGTCCCGTGCTTCCCGGAGGGCCGGCCCCGCTTCGTCCAGCCGTCCGAGCCCGAGGGCGATCCTTCCCTCCAGCCAGCGGAGGAGGACGAGGTTGATCTGGTCGCGGAGCGCGAGATAGAGGCCGCGGGTCTCCTCCAGCTCCTTCCTGGCCTTTTCATACTGGCCGCTCTCGTTGAGGTACCAGATGAGGTTGTGCCGCGCCATCACGAGCAGCCGCGGTTCTTCCAGCAGGTCGATCCGCGACAGACCCCGCCGGACCAGCCGCGCTGCCTGATGGAACCTTCCGGCGTAGCCGAGCGCCGTTGCTTTCTTGATCAGCGTCCGGCCTTCGAGGTGCCGGTCTTTGGCCTCGCGGTAGATGACGAGAGCGCGGTCCAGCAGGCGGCCGGCCTCCTCGAACCTGCCCTGGGCGTTCCGGAGCGAAGCCCGGAAGCTCAGGATCTGGGCCAGGGTCAACTCGTCTTCGTCGGAGTGGCGGTGGTGCTCCTCGGCCCGGTCCAGGGCTTCTTCGGCTTGCCGGAGATCCGAGGCGACCTGGTACGCGTTTCCGAGATGAGCCCAAGCCAGAGCCCGGGTATCCTCGACCAACGCCATTCCATAATGGTCAACGTCCAGCCGATCCGAGATGGCGACGGCCAACTCCGCCAGCTCGACCGACTTGGCGGGATTGGTGAACCACGCCTCCCGACTCTTCGTGAACAGGAGCTCACAGAGCTTGAGGCCATGGAAGCGAACCTCTGTTCGGACTGCCGCCGCGCGCTCCGTCCCGGTTTTCGCCAGGAGCTCGGCTGCGAGCGTCGCCGAGGACTCGATCTCCCGCAGGATCTCGTCCAGCCGGTCTGCCATGCGCCGAACCGCGGGGGAGGCTTGGGACTTCGGATCGGGACGGCGCTCAGTCATCCTCCTGCTCCTTTCGAGATCGTTCCGAGCGGCTCTGGGCTTCTCGCGAGAGGGCCTGAAGCAGCCAGCCCTCGGGGTCGTGGATCCGGCTCCAGCGGTACGCCAACCGGACCAAGACCTCACCCACGATCTCCTCTCCTTCCGCCTCGGGGATGTTCCACTCGCGAAAGATCTTCGCGATGGAATGGTCCAGGCTTTCGGCGAGGCGGTCGAGGTCTTCCCTGGTTGGGGCGGTCTCTGATGGCATGTCCGGAAGCGTGTCCCCGGAACTTTCCCCGGTTCGAAAGAGTCGCTCCTATGAAGTAAGTATCCGCAGGCGGCGGAATTGTGACACCGGTGGGCGATCTCGCGAAAAAAGGGGTTCCCTCGACCGGGAACCCCCGTCGAAGCTCGACGTTTCTAGCCGTCCGGGTCCATCTGCCCGCGGTGCTCCCCGCCGGGGTCGACGCTCGTGGTCAGGCCGTTCGGGTCCATCTGTCCCCGGTTCTCCGTCTCGCCGTTCTTCAGGAAGAGGTTGGCGACGAAGTCCTGGAGGAGGGTGAGGAGGCCCGGCTCTCCCGGGCTCGGACGGCTGTTCCTGGGCTTCTCGGCCACCGCGGCGGGGGGGAGCAGGAGGAATGCCGCCAAGGCGAAGGCCGCCCAGCGGAACCGGAGGTTCTTATGCGTCATGAACGCTCTCCTCTCCGGGCAGGTCGCCGGCGCGGCCGGAAAGGCCGGCCCGCCTGCCCTCGTATTCATCGTGGAGAGGAGTGTGGACCAGACTTGCCGTCGAAGCATCGGCGGGCTGCCGATCCTTCTCCAGTCCACCGTAAGCATCGGCAGGCTGTCGAAGGATCGGCGCGCTGCCGAAGGATCGGCGGGCTGGCGAAGCTTCAGTCGGGCTGGCGATTCTTCTCCAGGCCGTCGTAAGCATCGGCAGGCTGTCGAAGGATCGGCGCGCTGGCGAAGGATCGGCGGGCTGGCGAAGCTTCAGTTGGGCTGGCGATCCTTCTCCAGGCCGTCGTAAGCATCGGCAGGCTGCCGAAGGATCGGCGGGCCGTCGATCCTTCGCTGAGTGGCACCCTTCTTGCTCCTTCTGTCCTGCGAAGGAACGGAAGTCCCGGGATGGATCTTCCGCCGAGACACGAAAATTACGAGAAGGGGCAACGATATGAGAACACCCAAGACAATCCTGATCACCGCTGCCCTGGCGGCCCTCCTGTTCCCCCTGGCCGGACAGGCGCAGGGGCGGGATGCCTACACCGATCTGCGGATCGCGGTGCGGTCTGGCAACGAGGACATCGGCTCGATCGAGCCCGGGGACACGATCGACGTGTCCGGGGGCTCCCGGGTACGGCTCATCATGTCGGCCTACGCTCCCGGCCGCCCGAACGACCGGCCGATCTACCCGGTGACGCGGTACTCCGAGGAGACCCCTGGCCGCGGGATCACCATCGTCGAGGCCAACCCGGAAAACGCCAACGTGACCCTCGACATCGCTCCGCTCGGCAATCAGCAGCGGAACCGGACCGACGTGATCCGCTACCAGATCTCTGACCCCGAGAACCGGATCCCCGACCGCCTGGAGCGGGGTACGGTCCGCATCAACGTCGTTCCGGGCTCCACGACCGGGCAGGTCGGGCAGGGCAGCGACCCGGTTGCCCGGCGGGCCGATGAGCTGACGAGGGTCCTCTACAACGCGATCCTGCTGCGCGACCCGGACACGGGCGCCCGCGGCACCGTCGAGGCCATCCAGAGCAACGGCTACGACGCTCTGGTCGACCAGGCGGTGCGGATCGCCGGCAGCGATGAGAGCCGGATCCACGTCTATGAGAAGGAGGGGGTCTGCAACGAGAAGCGGCTGCTCTCCCTGTACAAGAACCTCCTGGGGATCGACGCCTCCCAGATCGATCGCCAGCAGTGGGACGCCGATCTCCGGCGCATGAACAACGGGCAGATCGCCAACGTGGTCAACGACCTCGTCCGCTCGGACCGCTTCCGCTCGCGTCACAGCCTGCTCGCGAGCCGGTAGCCTCCGGTCTGCGCAGGGCCGTTCCGAAGGGGTGGAGATGGGTCTCCACCCCTGTTGCTTTTCCTACCGGACCAGCTCCGCTCCCTCCCCAGGAGCCAGAGTGATCGACTGGGGCGCGTGGATTCCATCCACCCAGACGATCCGCTGGGATGCGAGCTCCGCCTTGAGCCGGACATACGCCTTGCGGAGCTTGGGAAGGGAGGAGATGTCCTCGACCTCGCCCCAGGCGGCCAGGCCGGGGTGATTCTTCGGGTTCTCCAGGCTCCAGAAGTAGGAGCTCCGGGCCGAAGTCCACGGTGGCGTTCCAGGGGGGGTGCTCAGGTCTGGCGATGACGGTGCCGTCGAGGACGTACTCGACCGCGGCGACGGGGCCTTCCACGGCGACGTGGACCGGGATAGGGCCGGAGATGAGGCCGAGGAGGAGCGTGACGAAGACGATCATGGCTTTCCTCCTTTCGTCTTCCCGTAAACATTCTAAGGCGACTGCACCGGGAGGAGCTCCACCGGCACCGTGCCCGGCGCCAGAGCGATCGACTGCGGCAGGTGCCGGCCCTCGACCCAGACGATGCGCTGCGACTCCAGCTCACTTTCGAGCCGTCCGAAGGCCCGATGGAGCTTGCTCAGGGAGGAGATGTCCTCCACCGGTCCCCAGGCGTCCAGGGCCGGGTTCTTTTTCGGCTTCTCGAGGCTCCAGACGAAGAGCGGCACCCGCATCGATTCCAGGTAGCGCCGCGCCGTGGCGGGGTTGTAGCGGCTGGTGTCCCGGAGATCGCTGCCCAGGACGAGGACCACGGCGCGGCGGTAGTTGCCGGTCGCGGCCTGGAGCCCGGCCACGGCCACGGCGTCGGCGATCCGCTGGTCCTCGCTCGTTCCTTTCATCAGGGCGGTCCTGAACAGGAACCAGAGAAGGCCTCCGTCCTCCCGGGTCAGTTCCCGGGAGGTGTTGAACAGCTCGGAGGGGATGCCGGACTCCCCGTAGACGCTGGCGGACGGAGAGAGGAGGCGGATCGTGTCCTCCGGCCCAAGCCGCATCTCGAAACGCCGGTCCTCGGGCCGGATCTGAGAATCGGGAAAGTCCCTGGTCACGCGCCGGGTCCGCAGAGGGAGGAGGGCGTTGGCGACCTCGGACGCCTCCGGGACCCGCACGACGAGGACCTTGCCCGGCCCGTCGTCGACCGCGGCCACGGACAAGGGCCGCTCGCCGTTGGTGAGCCGGCCTTGGAGGTTTTCGGGGGTCGGCGGCACGGCCTTCTTCGGGACCCGCACGGGCACGGCCGTCAGCTCGGTGGACACCGCGCTCCCCCACTCGCCCCCGAAGACCACATCCTTGCGCGCGACCAGTCCCGGCGCGAACTGGAGCTCGGCGGTGAGGATCTGGGTCGCCTTCGGATCGTAGGCCGGCAGGAGGACGCGGCGGTCCTCCTGAACCAGGAGCGGCTTGCCGTTCAGAGTTACGGAAAGGGTGGCCGGTTGGGAGTGGGTCAGGCTCTGCCAGGCGAGACGGGCGGCGGTGGGTCGGCCCTCCGCGTCGTTCTCCAGGACGATCTCCACCTCGGCGGGAGGCCGGGGGAGGTTCACCCACTGGACCGCCCGGGCGATCTCGTTGCCGTCCTTGTCCAGAGCCCGCGCGACCAGCTCCCGGGGTTGCAGCTCCGGGCCGAAATCCACCGTGGCGCTCCAGGGCGGGAATTCGGCCTTTGCCACCACGGTGCCGTCGAGGACGTACTCGACCGCGGCGACGGGGCCTTCCACGGTGACCTGGATCGGGATGGACCCGGAGACGAGGCCGAGGAGGAGGGTGACGAACGCGATCATGCTGTCCTCTTTACATCTTCCCGCACCGATTCTACGGCGCCCGCGGCTGAAGGAGCTCCACCGACATCGTGCCCGGCGCCAGGGTGATCGACTGCGGCAGGTGCCGGCCCTCGACCCAGACGATGCGCTGCGCCTCCAGCTCGCTCTTGAGCCGGTTGTAGGCCTTGTAGAGCTTGTGGACCGAGGAGATGTCCTCGACCTCGCCCCAGGCGGCCAGGCCGGAGTTGTCCTTCGGCTCCTCCAGGCTCCAGACGAAGAGCGGAACCCGGGTGGATTCGAGGTAGCGCCGCACGGTCGCGGGGTCGTAGCGGCTCGTGTCCCGAAGGTCGCTTCCCAGAACCAGGACGACGGCGCGGCGGTGGTCGCCGGTCG
Source organism: Thermoanaerobaculia bacterium (assembly GCA_035633875.1). Classification (GTDB taxonomy): domain Bacteria; phylum Acidobacteriota; class Thermoanaerobaculia; order Multivoradales; family UBA5704; genus DATARR01. The sequence continues at coordinate 7,851 of DASQEB010000382.1, read as the reverse complement.
CCGCCTGGAGGCCGGCCACGGCCACCGCGTCGGCAATGCGCTGGTCCCCCTGCGCGTCGTTCCCCGGGGCTGTGCGGGTGAGGAACCAGAAGAGGCCGCCGTTCTCGTGGGTCAGCTCGCCGGAGGTGTCGAACAGCTCCGCCGAAACCCCGAAATCTAGAGGGCCGCTGGCCGTAGGGAAGAGGAGGCGGACGGTGTCCTCCGGGTCGAGGCACATCTCGTGACGGCGGGCATTGGGATCGGTTCTCAAGGTGAGAAAATGTCTGTCCACGCGCTTGGGCCGCGGGGGCACGAGGCGCTCGTACGCCTCGGACGTCCCCGGAACACGGACGATGAGGACCTTTGCCGGTCCGTCATCGATGGCGGCCACCGACAGGGGGCGCCCGCTGCTGCTCAGTCGTCCCTGCAGGCTCTCCGGAGTGGGCTGCGCAGCCTTCTCCGGTATCCGCACGGGAACGGCCGTGAGCTCGGTCGAAACCGCGCTCCCCCGCTTCTCCGCCTCCGCGGGCGGCCGGGGGAGGTTCACCCATCGGGTCGCCCGGGCGATCTCGTTGCCGTCCTTGTCCAGAGCCCGGGCGACCAACTCCCGGGGTTGGAGCGCCGGGCCGAAATCCACCGTGACGCCCCAGGGCGGGTACTCGGCCCGGGTCACGACGGTGCCGTCGAGGATGTACTCGACCGTGGCGACGGGGCCCTCCACGGTGACGTGGATCGGGAGGGGACCGGAGATGAGGCCGAGGAGGAGGGTGACGAAGACGATCATGAGGTTTCCTCCGTTCTCCGTTTCGAGGTCGCGATCTGCTCTCTCATGCTAACGGGATGACCTTTTGCCCCGTATCATTTCATCGGATATGAAATACTTTTGTCCCGGCGGTCATCTCGCTTCGAGGAGGACTTCCGCATGAGACGTTTGCGTCATTTCGTTCTGGCCCTGTGTGCGGCTTTCGCTCCGGATCTTTCCGCCGCGGCCCCGCAGCAACCTCCCCCCTCCGAGCCGCCGTCCATCTACGGCGACGTGATCGACGTGCGGGTGGTCAATGTCGAGGTGGTGGTCACCGACCGCGCCGGAAACCGGGTGACGGACCTGAAGCCCGGCGACTTCCGCCTGAAAGTGGACGGCAAGGAGGTGCCGGTCGAGTACTTCACCGAGGTCCGGGGAGGATCCGCCGTGGCTGCGGCCGCCGAAACCGGCGCCGCGCCCGGCGGCCCCGCGGGCGTGGAGCCCGGCGGGCGGGTGGGCACCAGCTACCTGGTCTTCATCGACAACTACTTCGCGACCGAGTTCCGCCGCAACGAGGTGCTCCGGGATCTGAAGGGGCAGCTCTCCCACCTCCAGCCGGAGGACCGGATGGCGGTCGTGGCCTGGGATGGCGGCAAGGTCTCGATCGTCTCCAACTGGTCGAGCTCCCAGGGTGAGCTCGCGCGGGCGTTCGACATCGCCATGGGGAGCAAGGCCCGGGGCCTGGACCGCGTCACCGAGCTGCGAACCTTCAGGAACGACATGGGGTTTTCCCAGCAGACCGTGGGCGACAGCGCACCTCTCAGCCTCGAGTCCCGGCTCGGCAGCTCGGGCTTGAGCGGGCAGGAGCGCGCCTATGCGGACCAGATCCAACGCCAGGTGGAAGGGGGCGTTTCGGCGGCCGTCTCCGCCCTGCGGGGGTTCGCCGCGCCGCCCGGGCGCAAGGTCATGCTTCTGCTCTCCGGCGGCTGGCCCTACTCGATCGGCAGCTTTCTCCGGGGTGGCGCCCCCGTGCCCTCCGGGCGCGAGGTGAGGGACGGCGAAGAGCTCTTCCGTCCGCTGTCGAACACCGCCAACCTCCTCGGCTACACCATCTATCCGGTGGACGTACCGGGCGTGGAGTCGGCCGCGGGGGACGCCACGTCGTTCGGCGCCGCGGCCGGGGGCTCCTTCCAGGAGCAGGAGATCGAGGGCTCGCTACGGTTCCTGGCCGAGGAGACCGGCGGCACGGCTCTCGTCAACTCCAACCGCAACCAGGCCCTGGCCCGGACCAGCGCCGACGTGGCCTCGTACTACTGGCTCGGCTTCACCCCCACTTGGCAACGCAATGACGAGCGCCACAAGGTCGAGGTCGACGTGCTGCGCCCCGGCCTCCTGGTGCGTTCCCGTAATGGCTTCCTGGACCTCTCGCGCAAGGCCGAGGTCTCGATGAAGGTGGAGAGCGCGCTCCTCTTCGGCGGCTTTCCCGGGGCCGCGCCCCTGCCCCTGAAGCTCGGCGCCGTCCGCAAGGTCAAGCGCGGCCAGATCGAGATCCCGATCTCCCTCGGGCTGCCGTCCGACATCCTGACCGTCGTCCCTCATGAAGGGAAGTTCGCCGCCGAGCTCGAGCTCCGCATCGCCGCCTCGGACGCGAACGGCAACAGCTCCGAGATGCCGGTGATCCCCCTCACCCTCTCCAGCGACAAGCCCCCCAAGGCCGGCGGGTTCGTACGCTATGACACGAAGATCACCCTGAACGGCAAGGCCGAGACCCTGGTCCTGGCCGTCTACGATCCCGTGAGCGGCAAGATCGCCACGGGGGAGGTGAAATTGCCGGGGCTGTAGGTCGCGGCCGAACGGTCGCGCTGGGGCGCTTTTCAGAGGGGAAGGACAGGAGGATCGACTGGGGCCCACCCACCCCCCCAGAAGCTGAAGAAGTCGCCCGCCTCGTTCCTCCACGCCGCGACCAAGGCGATGCGCCGGGAGCTCTGGGAGGCGTATGCCCTGTTCGTGGCCGAGCACGTATTGGGGCGACGATCCTGACCTTGCCTGCGAGAGAATCGTAGTCACTGCTTCAGGCGCTCGAAGTGCCTCTCCCAACCCACCTTCTCAGTTTCTTTGGCATCTTTCTTGCTGTAGTAATAACTACCAGTCCTTAGACGATCTCATTACCGGGGTCTTAGGGGGATCCGGAACCGAAAGGAACTCTATGCAATTCAACCGAACCTTGATCATCGCGTGCCTCACTGGCTCACTCATGGGAGCGAGCAGCCTCTTCGCGGCCGAGCCGCAAGACCCGACCCCGCACCACGATGCCGCTCCGACGGCCACGGCCAAGAGGACCATGATCAGCATGGAGGAGGCTCGCGTCATCGCCCTGGGCAAGGTGCCGAACGGTACGGTGCGTTCGGAGGAGCTCAATCGGGAGCAGGGAGTGTTGGCCTACTCCTTCGATATCCTGGTCTCGGGCAAAAAGGGAGTCGAAGTGGTGATGATCAATCCGACCGACGGTGAGGTCCTCTCGATCAAACACAAGAGCGCCTGGGCCGACAGGCGTGACCAGCAGGCGAAGCGCCGCCGTGAGGCCGCTAAACACTGACTCTTCTCCCACCGAGCCGGCCAGCCTCAGGAAATCCCAAGGGGGGGGTGAGAGGGAGGATTCAAGGAGGAGACCGCTGTTCAACCGGACATCTGGTCTCCTCGCCAGGCCCTCCCCGACCGCGGAGGGGGCGTTCCACGCACCTGGAGAGCCCAAAGGAGGGGAAAGGCGCCCCCGACTGGCGGCCTTCCTGCTCACAGGCGACTGGCGGTAGGTAAACCGGAACGACAACTTCAGGGTCTCTCTCGCAACCAACCTTCCAGGCCACGGCCGGCCAGATCGTCCGGGTGGCCATCGCCTGGGACTCGGACACCAATGCGATCTCGGGCACGACGGCTCCCACCATGGACGTCCTGAAGGCGGACCTGGATCTCTGGGTCATGGCGCCGTCCGGCGACCTCAAGTCAACGTCCACCAGTTGGGACAACTCCTTCGAGATCGTGGAGTTCACCGCTTCGCTGACGGGCACGTACACCGCGGAGGTCCGCGCCTATCGTTTCCAGGGGCAATCCGAGTACCTCGCTGTCGCCTGGTGGACCGGGGCCCGCGAAGACTACTGAGGTCCTCCGCCGGAGGCCGGGCCGCAGCGGCTCGGCCTCCGCTCGAGACCCGACCTCGAGCAGGGACTCGGCGAGGAGGTCGCTCCGGCCCGGGCGCAGGCCCCTCGACGCGCAGCCGGTAGAGCCCCGGACCGAGACGAGGGGCGGCTCGAGCCGAGGGTTCTCCAAGAAAGGGGTGGCACTTTTCCTGCCCCTTTTCTCCCACCTTCCCTTCCCTGGCCGCGTTCTATACTCCTCGGGTGACATCCCAAATCCTCGCCCTGCTCGCCCTCCTGCTCGCCCCCGCTCCGGAGACCGAGAGCGTCCGTCTGAGGCGGCTCTTCGAGGAGCACTGGGCCACCCGCCTGCGCGAGAGCCCGGAGTTCGCCACCTATGTCGGATATCCGAACGACCGCTGGTCCGACCACTCGCCCGAAAGCATCGCCCGTATGGATGAGACCGCCCGGGAGGAGCTGGCGGCCCTCTCCGCCATCGACCGTTCGCGCCTGACGGCCTCGGAGCAGGTCCATTACGACCTGCTCCGGCGGCGCCTGGAGAGGCGAATCGAGGGGCAGCGCTTCCACGATCTGGGGTCGTACCTGCTGATCGACCTCCTGGGCGGCATCGACCTGGATCTGGTGCAGCTCCTGGACTACATGCCAGCCCGTACGGTCGAGGACCATGAGGCCATGCTCTCGCGCCTGCGGGGCTTCCCCAAGGTGGTGGACCAGACCCTCGCGTGGCTCGCCAAAGGGCTGGAGGCCGGGATCACGCCGCCCCGGGTGACTCTGCGCGATGTGCCCGAGCGGGTCGGCAGCCTGCTCGGGCCCGAGAGCCGCGTCCTGGCGCCGTTCCGCAGGCTCCCCGAAACCCTCCCCGCCGCGGACCGGGAGCGGCTCCGGGCCGAGGCCGACCGGGTCTTCGCCGGGCAGGTGGAGCCGGCCCTGCGCAGGCTCCGCGACTTCCTCGCCGAGACCTACGTTCCCCGGGCCCGGGATTCGATCGCCTTGAAAGACTTGCCGGGCGGCGAGGCCTTGTACGCCCACCAGCTCCGGGCCTACACGACCACCGATCTGACGCCCGAGCAGATTCATCAGCTCGGCCTCTCGGAGGTGAGCCGCATCCGCGGGGAGATGGATGCGCTGATCGCCTCCACCGGCTTCCGCGGGAGCTTCGCGGAATTCTCCGAGTTCCTGCGCACCGACCCGCGCTTTTTCTACGACCGGCCCGAGGACCTGGTCGCGGGCTACCGCGACATTGCGAAGCGGATCGATCCCGCGCTGATCAAGCTCTTCGGCCGGCTGCCGCGGCTCCCCTATGGTGTCAAGCCTCTGGAGGGCGACGGCGCGAAGTCGGCGCCCGCGGGCTACTACAACAACGGATCGTTCGCCGCCGGCCTGCCGGGCTGGTTCCTGGTGAACACCTACGACCTGAAGGGCCGCCCCAAGTGGGGCATGGCGGCCCTCACCCTGCACGAGTCCGTGCCGGGCCACCACCTCCAGTACGCGATCGCCCAGGAGCTCGAGGATCTGCCCGAGTGGCGCACGTGGGACGTCTACCTCGCTTTCGCCGAGGGCTGGGCGCTCTACGCCGAGGGCCTGGGGAGCGAGCTCGGCATCTACGATGATCCCTACTCGAATTTCGGCCGGCTCAGCAACGAGATGTGGCGCGCCCTGCGCCTGGTGGTCGACACCGGCCTGCACGCCCGGGGCTGGACGCGCCAGCAGGCGATCGACTACTACGCCGCCAACACCGCCCGCAGTGCGCACGAGATCGGGAACGAGGTGGACCGCATCATCATCCAGCCGGGATCGGTGCCGGCCTACAAGATCGGCGAGTTGAAGATCCGCGAGCTGCGGGCGTATGCGCAGAAGGAGCTGGGGCCGAGGTTCGACCTGCGCGCCTTCCACGACCGCGTCCTGGGGCACGGCCAACTGCCGCTCGACCTGTTGGAGAAGAGCATCAAGGACTGGGTCAGAGAACAGCTTCCGCCTCGCTGACCCCGGATGGCCGGCAGGCACTTGGCCCCGCTCCACTTTTTTCAGCTCGGGCCTTCCGGCCAAGTCCAGGATCCTCCAGGATCCTATGGCTCTTTTTCAGCACCTTCTTTCAGAAGCCAGGACCTCGGGCCGTGGGGGCCCCCTCCTTACTCAGAGGGGTGTATACGATCGCTTCGTAAGGAGGGGCCAGGTCGGCGAGCACTCTGACCTCGAAAGGACAAGTCACGATCCCCAAGGAAGTCCGCGAGCGCCTCGGCTTGAAGGAGGGCGACCGTCTGGTCTTCCGATTCGACGATCAGGGCAACCTTCTGGTTCGGCCGGAGGCCCGGAACCCTCTCGGGCGGCTGCCCGGTCTGCTTCACCATCTCGCTGGAGAGCGGCCGGTCACGGTCGAGGAGATGAACGAAGCCGTCAAACGGCGGGCTGCCGAGCGGTTCAAGGGAGCCGTTCGGCGGTGATCGCCCTCGATACAAACATTCTGGTCGCCTCCTGGTGAGGGACGACCTCGGTCAAACGGCTCTCGCGGAGCGGCTCCTCCAGGAGGCGGCGGATGCTGGAGAGCAATGCTTCATCAGCGATCCGGTGCTCTGCGAGGTGGAGTGGGTGCTGGAATCCAGCTATCGCGCCAGGGGAGGGGATGTCCTGGCGGCGATGCAGGAGTTGCTCGCGGGAGATCTCTTCGTCTTCGAGGATCGGGAGGTCCTTCGCCAAGTGATCGCGAGATACCAGCCGATTTTCCTGACTGCCTCATCGGAGCCCAAGCGCGTGCCAGGGAAGCGCGGACGACGTACACCTTTGAACGGGTGCTCGCCCAGGAGCGGGACTTCACACGACTGGGATAGCCCGACAAGGCCAGAGCTGACGCCTCTCCAACGCGCGGGAGGTCCACACCGGGATCGGCCCCCCTCCCTGCAGCACGTCGTAACTCCCCGAAAAAAGTTTGAGCGATGCCGGCGAGTTTCTCCGTCCAGTAGGGGAGGGGGAGAAAAATACGCTGGGCGCCCGAGGACGGAGCCCTCTTCGAGATCACCGACCGCACCATCCAGGGCCGGCCGCTATTCCGGCCCAGCCGGGAGCTCAACGAGATCGCCGTTGGCGTCCTCGGCCGGGCCCAACGCCTCTACGATGTCTCCCTCTGCAGTTTCGTCCTGCTCTCGGGTCACTATCACATGCTCGTGTGGGTGGAGGACGTTCGCCAACTTGCTTGCTTCAGGCAGTACTTCAACGGAAACTTCGCTCGGGAGGTCGCTCGCCTGACAGGCTGGAAGGACCGGATCTTCTCCCGGCGCTACCAAGCCATCTTGGTAAGCAACGAGGAGGCCGCCCAGATCGAGCGTCTGAGATACCATTTGAGCCACGGGGTCAAAGAGGATCTGACCGAGCGGGTCGACCAGTGGCCCGGCGTTCACTGTGCGCGTGCCCTGATCGAGGGCGAACCGCTCAAGGGCTTCTGGTTCGACCGGACACAGGAGTACGCCGCGAAGCAGCGGGGGGAGGCCTTCGGCAAGTACGAGTACGCCACGGAGGAGGTGGTCGTCTTCGATCCGCTTCCGTGCTGGAGCCACCTCCCGGTCGAGGAGCAACGCCGCCGAGTTGCCGCCCTGGTTTTGCAGATCGAAGAGGACGCGAGGACTCGACGGGAAGCCGCTGGCGTCAAGCCTCTTGGCGTCGCCGCGATTCTGGCCCAGGACCCGACCCACCGTCCCCAAAAGCTGAAGAAGTCGCCCGCCCCGTTCGTCCACGCCGCGACAAAGGCAATGCGCCGGGCGCTCTGGGAGTCGTACGCCACGTTCGTGGCCGCCTACCGGGACGCCGCCGAGAGGCTCCGCGCGGGGGACCCTGACCCGCCGCAGTTTCCAGCCGGTTGCTTCCCGCCCGCGCTACCGTTCGTGGGCGCGTAGGAGCAGAGGACCCTCAAGAGCTCCCCCTGTCGCGCCTCGAGGGAGGCGGTTGGGCAGAGGTCTACCTCGGCCGCGGATTCCGACCTGAACTGAC
>DASQEB010000381.1:0-16081 GCA_035633875.1 Thermoanaerobaculia bacterium | reverse complement strand
CCGCCCGGCTCTTCTTCCAGCTCTCCACCGAGTCCGAGGACCTGAATGAAGCTTTCCGTCCTGCAACGCCTCGCTCTGTTCGCGAGGTACCGGTACAACCTGGTCTTCGCGATCTTCGCCGTCCTGGCGGTCCTCTGCCTGTTCCTCATCTCGCAGTTGAGCTTCGACACCGACATGATGAACCTCCTGCCGCGCAAGGAACCGGCCGTGCGCGCCTACATCGATGCGCTGGAGACGTTCGGCAGCAACACCATGATGCTCGTCGCGGTGCGCATCCCCGAGGGCGCGGTGGCGGAGCCCTATGAGGCGTTCGTGGACGAGCTGGCGGCGGGCCTCTCGGAAATCCCGGACCTGCGCAACGTCCAGCACCGGATCGGCGATCCCGAGGAGCTGCTGCAGACCTTCTTTCCCAAATCGGTGCTGTTCCTGGACGACAAGGGGCGGCGAGCGCTCGAGGCGCGGCTGTCGGACGAGGGGGTCCGGGAACGGGTCCAAGAGCTGCGCCGCCAGCTCTCGACGCCTCAGGGCATCGCCGCCAAGGCTCTCTCCCGGCTCGATCCGCTGGGGCTCGCCGACATCTTCCTCGGCCGGGTGGAGAGCTCCCGGGGAACCCTCCAGGTGGACTGGACGAGCGGTTACTACCTTTCCCGGGACCACCGGATGCTGCTGATCCTGGCGGAGCCCATCCAGCCGCCCGGAAACCTCAAATTCAACGAGAATCTGGCGGACCAGGTGGACCGCGTGGTCGCCTCGACCCTCGCCCGGTGGGACGAGGTCGCCGGGGAGGAGCCGCCGCCCAGGCCGGAGGTGGGGGTGGGCGGCCCTCACTTCACGGCGCTCGGGGACTCCTCCCTCATCAAGCGGGACATGACCCTCCAGCTTGCCACCGCGGTCCCGGGCGTGTGCCTCCTCTTCTTCTTTGTCTTCCGCCGGTTGAGCACGCTGATCTACGCCCTCGTGCCGCTGTTTTCCGGTCTGCTCCTGACCTTCGCCCTGGCCGAGATCGCCTACGGGTCTTTGAGCTCCGCCACCAGCGCCGTGGCCGGGCTCCTGGCGGGCCTGGGGGTCGACTTCGTCATCGTCTCCTACGGGCGCTACGTCGAGGAGCGCCAGAACGGGGAGAGCCTGGAGGCGGCCCTCATGGCCGTGAACGGCTCGACCGGCCGCGCGGTGCTGATCGGCGCCGTCACCACCACGGTCACCTTCTACGCCTTCATGATCACGGACTTCATCGGCCTGCGGCAGATGGGGTTCCTGACCGGCACGGGCATCCTCTTCTGCATGGGCTCGGTGCTCTTCCTCCTGCCCGCCATGCTCGCCTGGAACGAGGACCACCACGCGCGCAGGAGGACCACGCCCCGGCTCTTCCTCCACAGCTTCGGCTCCGACCTGGTGATCCGGGCGAGCATGAAGCACCGGCGCGTCGTCCTGCTTTTGGGGCTCGCGCTCACGGTGGGTGCCTTCGCGCTCGCCTTTCAGCTCCGCTTCGACGAGAGCATGAAGACCATGCGGCCCCGGGGGAACCGCGGCATCGACGTGGCCGCCGAGGTGGGGCGGACGTTCGGCTCCGGCTTCGACTCGATGACTCTGGTCCTCTCGGGACATTCACCCGACGAGGTCATCGAGCTGGCGGCCCGGGCCTCCGAGGGGGCCGGGAAGCTCGTCCGGCAGGGGGTCCTCTACGGCTACAGCGGCGTGACCTCGCTGATCCCGCCGCCCGACCGGCAGCGGGAGGCCCTGGAGTGGCTCGCCCGGGGCCGCCAGGGCACGCTCGACATGGACCGCGTCCGCGCCACCTTCGCCGAGGCCGCCGCGGCGCAGGGAATGCGCCCCGAAGCCTTCGCGGCTGGGCTCGACCTGCTGACCCAGGCCGTCAACCTGCCCGGGCCCATCCGCGTCGAGGACTTCCAGCAGGCGGGTCAGACCGAGCTGCTCCTCGACCGGTTCCTCCAGAAGACGGACGAGGGGTGGAAGGGCGCGGTCTACCTCTATCCCCCGGCCAACCGCTGGCGCCGGGAGGCCCCGCCCGAAGTCTGGCGGCTGGCCGAGCAGCTCGGTCCCCAGGTGGCGCTCGTGGGCACCAACGTCGTGAACCAGGTCGTGCGCCGCACGGTGATCCAGGACGCCTGGGTGGCGAGCATCATCGGCTTTCTCCTCGTGGAGCTCCTTCTCTGGCTCGATTTCCGGAGCCTCCGGCAGACCCTCTTCGCGACCACTCCGCTGCTCATCGGCCTCGTCTGGATGGCGGGAGGAATGGTGCTCCTGGGGATCGAGATGAACTTCATCAACATCTTCGTCACCACGATGGTCATCGGGCTCGGTGTGGACTACGGCGTCCATGTCCTGCACCGCTACCGGGAGATCCGGGACCTGCCGGACGCGGAGTTCGAGCGGGGCCTCCTGGAGACGGGCAAGGCCGTGATGGCGGCCGCCATTTCCACCATCTGGGGCTTCGGCTCGATGATGTTCTCTTCCTACCCCGGCCTCGTCTCCACCGGCAAGGTCGCCATCCTGGGAACTCTCTCTTGTTCGATCGTGACGATCGCCCTTCTGCCCGCCGTCCTCTCCTGGAGGAGGGAGCACCGGCTGAAGAAAGTGGCGGCGGGCAGCGCGGTGGACGAGGAGCGGGACTTTTAATCTAAGCCGCTGCCGCCCGCCCGGCCACGTCCTCGACGGCCGCGGCGAGCTCCCCTGGAACTTCCTCCTGGAGGAAATGGCCCGCCTTCGTGCGGGTGACCGGGGCCTCGGGGAAGAGCTTCTCGTGCCGCCGGAGCGCCCGGCCGAGGATCGGGTCGGCCATCCCCCAGACCAGGGCCACGGGACCGGTGAAGGAGCGGATCCACTCCTCCCCCCGGCGCAGGGCGGCGACGCTGTCGTGGTCCGGCCGGTTCGGCACCATCCGCGCCAGCGCGAGGGGGGCCACCCGGTCGCCCCAGGACCGGAGCGGCCAGCGGTAGGCCCGGGCGACCACGCCGGAGATGGACCGCCGGTCCCCCTGGACCGTCCACAACGTGGTCTGGGGGAACCCGAGCCCGCGGAAGACGAGATCGCTCAGGCCCGGGAGGCGGGCGAATTTGTGGAACGCCGTCCCCCGCGGGTTGCTCGGCACCGTGACCGACGTGTTGCCGAGGACGATCCCGGCGATCCGTTTCGGCAGGCGAGCCCCCACCTGGGCGACGACCGGCCCGCCCCAGTCCTGGCCCACGAGGACGATCCCCCGCAGATCGAGGCTCTCCACGAGCTCGGCGATCGCCGCCCCGTGCCGCTCGACCGAGTGGTCCGCGAGACGGGGGAGGCGGTCCGACAATCCCAGCCCCAGGAGGTCCGGAGCCACGCACCGGAACCCCGGCAGCTCGGCGATGACCTTCCGCCAGAGGAAGCTCCAGGTGGGATTGCCGTGGACCATCAGCACCGGCCGGGCCTCCGGGTCCCCCTGGTCGATGAAGTGAATGCGCCGCCCGGCGTCCGGCCCTCGCTCGATCTCGTAGGCGGCCCGACGGAAGGGCAGGAGGGGGGTTAGGAAGTCGGGGAGAGCGGGCGGGGGGTGGAAGGGCATACGCCAGTCTAGCCGAGGAGGTCTCCTGAGAGAAATCTCGGCTTCGCCGAAAAAAGTTTGAGCGATAGGCGATGCGTTTTCCGTCCTTTTAGGGGAGGAGGACGCGCGGATGCCCGAGCGACACGACAGCGGCTACCGGCTGCTGTTTTCCCACTCGCAGATGGTCGAGGACCTGCTGCGGGGTTTGGTCTGGCCCGGGGGGATGCCGGAGGACCTCGATCCCGTGTGGCTGGAGAGGGGGAGCGAGGTCCGGGTCAGCGCCTGGCTGGACCGCCGGGAGCAGGACATGGTCTGGCGGGTAGGCCGGCGCCGGGGAGAGCCGGACTTCTACCTGCTGCTGGAGTTCCAGTCCGAGGTCGACCCTCAGATGGAGGTCCGGATGGCGGTCTATCGCGGCCTGCTCCACCAGGACCTGGTGCGGAGCCGCGAGATCTCCCGTTGGGACGGATCTCCTCTTTTCGTGCCGGTCGTGTTGTATAATGGCGCCGAGCGGTGGCTTTGGGGTGCCGAGATTCCGGGCTCCGGGAACTCGTACCTGCTGATCGACGTGCTGCGGGACCCGCTCCCCGGAGACCCGGACAATCTGGTGTCGCTCCTCTTTGAGTTGGAGCGGAGCCGGTCCCCCGAGGCCTTGGGCCGTCCCATCCGAAGGCTGGCGACGCTTCTTGCCGGAGCGGATGGGGCCGATTTGAGGCGAGCGTTCTGCGTGTTTCTGCGCGAGTCTCTGCTTCCGGGGCGGTTTCCGGAGGCGAGGATCCCAGAGCTTCTTGAGTTGGAGGAGGTTAGACCCATGCTACGACAGACCGTGTTGGAGTGGACCCGGGAATGGGAGAGGCAGGGGAGGCGGGATCTCCTTGTCCGACAGTTGGAGCGCAGGTTCGGCCCTCTGGGCGGCCGCGACCGCGAGCGGGTCGACGGCGCGGATTCCGAACGTCTGCTCGATTGGGCAGAGCGGATCCTGACCGCCCGGTCCCTCGACGAGGTCTTCGGAACCTAAACCCCCAGCTCGATCAGCGTCCACCGCGGCGGGCACCAGAAGCGGACGGGCAGGAGGGACATGCCCACGCCGGAGTTGATCCAGAGCGTGGTGAGCCCTCGCTGGCTCGGCGCGGCGAACTCGAAACGGCCCATGGCGTAGTGGGGACCCAGCGAGGAGCGGGTCGTCAGGGCACCGAAGAAGGGGAGGCGGACCTGGCCGCCGTGGGTGTGGCCGGCGATCACCGCCTCCAGGCCCCGGACGGAGGCATCTCGGATCACGTCCGGCGTATGGGAGAGAACCACTTTCGCGGTGCCACCGGGAACGCTCGGGCTGCGGGCCAGAGCCATGTCGAGCCGGGTTCCGCGGGCGTCCTCACGAAACCCCCGGGGGCGGCGCCGGCCTTCGGGGATCTCCAGGGAATCGTTGAGCAGGACGCGGCCCGCCCGGTCCACCACTCGAAGATTGCGGTAGAGCACCGGCCCTTCGGCCGAGGTCCAGAGCCCCACGGTGCCCGCCTGGACCCGGGAGGGGGAGCGGTCCTCGGCATCCGCCTGCCAGTTCTGTGGCTCGGGGGTGTCTGCGGGCCAGACCTTGGCCTTCACCCGGACCACTCCAGGATCGACCTCGGTGCGCAGGCGGATGCGGTACCAGCGGCCGGGCTCGGGCTCGACACCCGTGTCGATCTTGCCCGTCAGGGCCGTGCCATGGGGGACGAGGTAGAAGGTGCCGCCGGGCAGGCCGTGGTCGGGCTTGACGCGGCGGAGGCGGATCATCCGGTCCTCGCCCAGGACGTAGCGGCTGTGGACGACGAGCGCCGCCCCGCTGTCCTCGTCTCCGGTCAGCACGTCGCAGGTGACCTCGTAGCCGCTCCAGGAGAGGGGGCCGCCGGTGTCCGCGATCCCGGCGGGGGATGGGTCGTAGTGGCTGTAGAAGTTCTTGGCCGGCTCCTTGAAGGGCACGCCGTAGAGCCGACGCCCCTTCCAGCGCATGGGGCGGAACGGGGAGGGCCAGGACGGCGCGAGCCGGTCGTAGCCGACCTGCGTGTTGAGGCCGAGGAGGAGGATGCTTCCGTCTGGGCCGATGCGCCTGCCCTCGTTCGACAGCCACTCGACCCCGGCCCGCTCCAGGGCGGAGACGACGTCCCCCTGGTGCTCGCTGTGCCCCTGCACGCCGAGGACGGGCGCCGTCCTCCGGATCGCCGCGATGAAGGCCGCGGCAGCCGCCGTATTCCGGGCGCGGCGCTCGCGGTCCGCCTTGTCCTGGATGAAGTCGCCGGTGATGACGATGAGGTCCGGCCGCGCGGCGGCGATTTCCCGGGCGAGGCGGCGGTAGATCGGCCGGTCGCCGTCGATGTGCAGGTCGCTCAGGTGGGCGACGCGCAGCCGGGGCGCCGCGAGGCCGATGTGGACGGAGTCGCGCAAGAGGGTGAGCCGGGGCTCGATCCAGCAGGCGTCGGCGAGACCGAGAGCGAGGGCCAGCGCGGCGCCCAGGGTCAGGCGGCGCACCCGGGGCACTACCAGCCGCGCTCCACGCTTGCCCGCGCGGGCCGCCTCCACCCGCCGAGCAGGAAGAGCAGGAGCGGCCCGGCCACGAAGCCGCCGATGTGGGCGAACCATGCGACGCCGCCGGCCTCGACGGGGGTCTCGGCGCCCAGGGAGACCACGCCGGAGAAGAACTGGATCAGGAACCAGATCGGCAGGTAAACCAGGGCGGGGATGTCCAGGACCTGGATGAAGAAGCCGAGGAAGACCAGGGTCCGGATGCGCGCCATGGGGTGGAGGAAGAGGTACGCCCCGAGCACGCCGGAGATGGCGCCGGAGGCCCCGATCGCCGGGATGGTCGAGCCGGGGCCGGCCCAATAGTGGGCGAGCGTGGCCGCATAGCCGGCGGCGAGATAGAAGAGGAGGAAGCGAGGGTGCCCCAGCCGGTCCTCGACGTTGTCACCGAAGATCCAGAGGAAGAGCATGTTCCCCAGGAAGTGGGCCCAGCCGCCGTGGAGGAACATGGACAGGAGGCCGCTCTGGAGGCCCGGCCCGAGATCGGCGGGCGTGAGGCCGCCTTCCGCAAGCCGCGCCGGCACGAAGGCGGAGGCCATCACGAAGGCGTTCAGCCGCTCCGGCCCCAGCGACAGCTCGTAGAAGAAGAGGAGCGCGTTGGCCGCGATGAGCAGGATGGTGACGAAGGGGGTCCTGCCCCTCTGCTGGCTGTGGAGGTCGCGAATGGGGATCATGGCCCGGCTCCTACTTCCCTACAGGGGGCGGACTCGATGGACCCGCATCAGGTTGGTGAGCGGGCGTTCGTGGACGGGGTGTCCCATGAGGATGATGATGCGGTCCCCGGGCTCGACGAGGCCCGCGTCCAGGAGCTTGCGCTCGACCACGCGGACGATGTCTTCGAGGCTCCCCACCTGGAACTGGGCCACGAAGGGGCGCACGCCCCAGACGAGCTGGATCTGGCGGGCCACCCGCTCGTCGGTGGTGAAGGCCATGATGGGGGAGTGGGGCCGGTAGCGGGCCACCAGCCGGGCGGTGAAGCCGCTCTGGCTGAAGGCCACGATGCGGCTGACGTCGAGCTGCTCGGCGGTGTAGACCGCGGCCGCCGAGACCATGTCGGGCACGTCGAGGGTGAGCTCATGACCGGGGGCGTGGTCGGCGGGGTCCATCTCGAAGGTGCGCCGGGCGTGGACGTGACCCAGGGGCTGCAGGGAGTGCCGCTGGTCTTTCTCGCGCACGTACTCTTCGGCTTCGAGGATGATCTGCACCATGGTCTCCACGACCTGGACCGGGTATTTGCCCGCCGCGGTCTCGCCGGAGAGCATGAGGACGTCGGCGCCGTCGAACACGGCGTTGGCCACGTCCGTGGCTTCCGCGCGAGTGGGACGCGGTTGCTCGATCATCGACTCCAGCATCTGGGTGGCCACGATCACGGGCTTGCCGGCGAGCTGGCCGGCGGCGATGATCTTTTTCTGCAAGACCGGAACCGTGGACAGGGGCACCTCCACTCCCAGGTCGCCGCGGGCCACCATGAGGCCGTCCGCGGCCTCGGCGATGTCGCTCAGGCACTCGATGGCGGTGGCCCGCTCGAGCTTGGCGATGATGGGAATCCGGCCGCCGGCCTCCGCCACCACCGAGCGGATGAGCTCGACGTGGGAGGCCGCGCCCACGTAGCTCGCGGCCAGGTAGTCCGCGCCCTCGGCCACGGCGAAGCCGATGTCCGACCGGTCCTTATCGGAGACCTCGAAGGGGAGGTGGCTGTCCGGCAGGTTGATCCCCTTGCGGGTCTTGACCGAACCGCCGTTGACGACCCGCGCCCGCGCCCGCTCGCCCTCCTTGGATTCGACCCGGAGCTCGATGAGACCGCTGTCGATGAGCACCCGCTCGCCGGCCTCCAGATGCTCGATGATCCCCTCCTCGACGGGGAGGTCCGCGCCGGACGAGTCGGGACCGAGGACGACCTCCTGATGGGGCTCGAGGAGGCGGGGCTCGTCCGGGATGGTGCCGAGGCGGTAGCGGGGCCCCATGAGGTCCAGCGCCACGGGAAGATGGCAGCCTTCCTCCTCGGCGGCCCGGCGGACGCATCGGATGGTCTCCCGGTGCTGCTCCTGGGTGCCGTGGGAGAGGTTGAGGCGGAACAGGTCGACGCCGGCGCGGACCAGCGCCCGCAGCACCCCCTCGTCCCGGCTCGCCGGCCCCAGCGTGGCCATGATCTTCGCGCGTCGTTCTGCCATGGGCGGGAAGTATATCGATCCGGCTCCCGGACCCTGTTGCAGGGCTTGCAGATCCTCTGCCACAGCCGCGCCCGCGGGAGAGAAATTTTCCCGTGCTACCATTCCGTTTCCCGGACACGACCGGCGCGGTCCCGCGCTGACTCCCGATCGAGGTCTTCTCCATGTTCGACGGTCTACAGAGCAAGCTTCAGGACGTTTTCGAAAGGCTCAAGGGCGAGGGCCGGGTCACCCCGGAGGCCCTCGATGCGGCGTTGCGCCAGATCCGCCTGGCGCTCCTCGAGGCCGACGTCCACCTGCGGGTGGTCAAGCCCTTCGTGGACCGGGTGCGGGAGCGCGCCCTCGGGGCCGAGGTGCTGGAGAGCCTCACCCCGGCCCAGCAGGTCGTCAAGATCGTCCGCGACGAGCTCGCGAGCCTCCTCGGCGAGGAGGGGGCCGAGCTCCGCCTCGACGGCCGCCCCACCGTCATCATGCTCTGCGGCCTCCAGGGCTCGGGCAAGACGACCACCGCCGGCAAGCTCGCCAAGCGCCTGAAGAAGCGCGGACGGCATCCCGTGCTGGTGGCGGGCGACCTCCAGCGCGCCGCCGCGGTCGAGCAGCTCAAGCAGGTGGGCAAAGGGGTCGAGGTCCCGGTCATCGAGCCCAACCCGGGCGAGGGCGTGATCGACCTCGGCGCCCGCGCCCTGACCGTGGCCCGGGAGCGCGGCCACGACGTGCTGATCATGGACACCGCCGGCCGCCTTCACGTGGACGAGGCGCTGATGGCCGAGATCCGGCAGCTCGCGGACCGCATCCAGCCCGTCGAGACTCTCTTCGTGGCCGACTCCATGACCGGCCAGGACGCGGTGCGCAGCGCCGAGCAGTTCTCCTCCTCGCTGCCGCTGACGGGCGTGATCCTCACCAAGCTCGATGGCGACTCCCGGGGCGGCGCGGCGCTCTCGATCCGCACCGTGGCCCGGGTGCCGATCCGCTTCGTGGGCGTGGGCGAGAAGGCGGACGACCTGGAGCTCTTCCACCCCGAGCGCATGGCCTCGCGCATGATCGGCATGGGCGACGTCCTGACGCTCATCGAGCGGGCCGAGCGCGGGCTCGACGCGGCGGAGACGGAGCGCCTCGCCAAGCGGATCGTCAGCCAGGAGTTCTCCCTGGAGGACCTGCGGGACCAGCTCCGGCAGATGCGCAAGCTGGGCCCCCTCTCCTCGGTCCTGGAGCTCCTTCCCAAGGTCGGCCCCCTGCGCGGGCTCGATCAGGTCAACGTGGACGAGGGCGGGCTGCGCCGCGTCGAGGCGATCATCAACTCCATGACGCCGCTCGAGCGCCGCCGTCCGGACGTCCTGAACGGCAGCCGCAAGAAGCGGATCGCCAAGGGCTCGGGCACCTCCGTCCAGGAGATCAACCGCCTGATCAAGCAGTACGCCCAGATGAAGAAGATGATGAAGGGCGTCCAGGGCAAGTGGCTGCGCAAGGCCATGGGCATGGCCGGCGGCCCCGCGGCACGGATGTAGGAGCCTCCGTCGCGGGAAAGAGCACCTTGCTGCTCCCGGAACTTGCGCCGGGCACGCTCTCAGGGTATGATCTCTCCGGATTGGGAAAGAGAGGCATGTTCATGAGAGCGATGTGGAGGAGAGGGGACAGGGAGCTTGAGGGCCAGCAGCCGGAAGAGAAGGTCCCGAAGGAGTGGGAGGAGGCGCTCGCGCGTGAAGATCCCGCCGAGATGAGGTTCGTTCTTCGCGCCCTCAATCGAAGCATCGATGCGATCGAGGCAAACCTTGAGCGTAGCATCGCCATCCTCGGCCGGATGGAGAAGAAACTTGCGGACGCTTTGCGATGAGCCTCGGTCAAGAGCTGTGGGATACCCTGCGGAGATTGGCCGCTCTGGAGGCGAGGACCGACGACACCTTGCGGGGCTTGGCTCGAGTCGAAGACAACGTGAATGGATTGATCGACAGAATCTCGCGCGTCGAGGTGCAGGTTCAGCTCCTGCGGGAGAGTGTGCGGAATGAGATTCTCGCTGACATCAAGGCCGAAGTCGCGGTCGTTCGGTTCGCCCTGAGCCAACGGCAAGCCTTCGG
The DNA here is from genome assembly GCA_035633875.1 of Thermoanaerobaculia bacterium. Lineage (GTDB taxonomy): Bacteria > Acidobacteriota > Thermoanaerobaculia > Multivoradales > UBA5704 > DATARR01. Next base: position 5,750 of record DASQEB010000381.1, on the reverse strand, counting down.
CTCGCTTCCTCCCTCCTCGGGCGGCGATTTCGAGCCCGGGTGAGCCCCCGGCTGGCGAAGCGCCCCTCCTTCTGCTAAACTCACCGATCTTTGCGCGTCCTCCCTTGGCGGAGGTCTCGGGAATACCTTGCGCGGGACGGGTCTCGCGCTTGCCGCAACAGAGAGATTTGGAGGCTTCCAGATGCTGATGATTCGGCTGCGCCGCATGGGCGCGCGGAACAACCCCTTCTACCGGGTGGTGGTGTCGGACTCGCGCAACACGCCGACGGCCGCTGCGGTGGAGGAGATCGGCCATTACGACCCCACGAAGCAACCCGCCCAAGTGACGATCGACACCGCCCGGGCCGAGCACTGGCTGAGCAAGGGTGCGCGGATGTCGCCCACGGTCAAGCGGCTGCTGGGCCAGGTGAAGAAGAGTGCCTGATCTTGCCCACGACCTCGCGGAGCTGGTCCGGCTGCTGGTCGATCAGCCCGAGAGGGTGGAGGTCCACGAGATCCCCAGCCGGCGCGGAGGCGGCGTGCTGGAGCTGAAGGTCGCCCCCGACGATCTGGGCAAAGTGATCGGCCGACAGGGACGGACCGCCCGGGCGATGCGCACCCTGCTGGAGACCCGCGAGGACCGGCGGGGCGAGCGCTATGAGCTCGAAATCCTCGAAGACTGACGACGCCAGAGACGATCTGCCGGAGACCGTGACCGTCGGTCGCGTGGTGCGGGCGCACGGGGTGCGGGGCGAGGTGGGGGTCGAGGTGTTGTCGGACGTTCCCGGCCGCTTCGAGCCCGGCAGCGGATTGCTGGCGGCCCGGGAGGGCGAGCCCCCGATCCGTCTGGTGGTGGCGGCGAGCCGGCCGCACAAGGGCGGTCTCACCGTCCGCTTCGAGGGGATCGAGGACCGCGACCGGGCCGACGAGCTCCGGGGCATGTGGCTGGAGGTGCCCCGCTCGGAGGTGCCGGAGCTCCCTCCGGGGACCTATTACCACTGGGAGCTCCTCGGCTGCCGTTGCCGGTCCGGATCCGAGGAGCTCGGCAAGGTGGTGGAGGTCGTGGAGGATGGCGGCGGCCTGCTGCTGATCTGCGAGGGCGGGGGACGGAGGGTGCCGGTCCCCTTCGTGGCTGAGTTCCTGCGCGAGGTCGACGTGGCCGGCGGGCGGATCGAGCTGGACCTGCCGCCGGGGTTGCTCGAGGCATGCGCGTCCAGGTCCTGACGATCTTCCCCGAGCTGTTCGGGCCGTTTCTCGCGACGAGCCTGGTGGGCCGGGCGATCGAGAAGGGGATCCTGGACGTCCGGGTGCACGACCTGCGGGACTATACGGAGGACCGCCACCGCAGCGTCGACGACGAGCCGTACGGCGGCGGGGGCGGGATGGTGATGATGGCGCCGCCGTGGATCCGGGCGGTGCGCGCCGTTTCCGGGGAGGGCTCCTGGCGGGTGCTCCTCTCCCCGCAGGGCTGGCGGCTCGACGACGCCAGGGTGCGGGAGCTGGCCGGCCGGGGCGACCTCGTGCTCCTCTGCGGCCGCTACGAGGGGATCGACGAGCGGGTGCGCCGGACGGTGGTGGACGAGGAGATCTCGATCGGCGACTATGTGCTCTCCGGCGGCGAGCTGCCGGCCATGGTGCTGATCGAGGCGGTCTCCCGCCAGATCCCGGGAGTGGTGAAGCTGGCGGATTCGGTGGAGCAGGACAGCTTTCGGAGCGGCCTGCTGGACCATCCGCACTACACCCGGCCGCCGGTTGTGGAGGGCCTGACGGTGCCGGAGGTGCTGCTGTCGGGCAACCACGCCGAGATCCGCCGCTGGCGGGAGCGGGAGGCGTTCCGGGCGACGCTGGAGAAGCGGCCCGACCTCCTGGAACGGCCGGAGGTGGTGGCGGCCCTGGCCCCGGAGCTGCGGCGCGAGCTCTCCGGGCTACGCGGGCCGGGAAAGAGTTGAGATGACGGCTGTCTTGCGCAGCCATGCTGAAATAGAAATAATGACGGCACGTTCCCAAGGGTGCCGTCGGGTTTGCGAGGTGAAGCCATGAACCAGTTGGATCAGGTCGAGAACACCTATCTGCGGAATGACCAGGTGCCCGATTTCAAGCCCGGGGACACGGTCCGCGTCCACGTCCGCGTGGTCGAGGGTGACAAGCAGCGGATTCAGGTCTTCCAGGGGGTGGTGATCGGCCGCCGCGGCGGCGGCACTCGGGAGACCTTCACGGTCCGCAAGATCTCCGGCAGCATCGGCGTCGAGAGGATCTTCCCGCTGCACTCGCCCAACGTGGACAAGATCGAGCTCGTGCGGCGCGGCAAGGTGCGCCGGGCGAAGCTCTACTATCTGCGCAATCTCAGGGGCAAGGCAGCGCGCATCGAAGAGCGCCGGGACGACCAGGCGCGGGGTTAGAGACGGCGAGCCTCCGGCTCTCCCGGAGGCCGCCCGGAAAGGAGTCGCTGTTGACCAGGGCGGCGAGACCGGCGGCCCCGGAGGGCCCGGTGATGCTGGAGCTTTTCGCCGAGGCGTACCGCCTCCGGCTGCTCCGCGGGTTGGAAGGTCTGCTCGCCCGCTGCGGCTACTCCCTGATCGCCGGGGTGGACGAGGTGGGCCGCGGCTCCCTGGCCGGGCCGGTTGTCGCCGCCGCCGTGGTGGTCGACCCCCGCTGCGCCGTGCCCGGAGTGGACGACAGCAAGTGCCTCGCGCCGCCGGAGCGGGAGCGGGTCGCCGCGGCGATCCGCGCGAGCGCCCTGGCCGTGGCCGTCGCCGAGATCCCTCCCGACGTCATCGACCGCGTCAACATCCTCCAAGCCACCCGGCAGGCCATGGCCAAGGCCCTGCAGTCGCTGCGGCCGACGCCTGACTGCGCCGTGGTGGACGCCGTGGCCCTCGACGGCTTCGGCTTCCCCTGCCTGCCCGTGATCCGCGGCGACTGCCTGAGCTACGCCGTGGCGTGCGCCTCCATCGTCGCCAAGGTGGAGCGCGACCGCCGGATGGTGGAGCTGGACCGCCGCTATCCCCAGTACGGCTTCGCCTCCCACAAGGGATATTCGGTCCCCGAGCACATGGCTGCCCTGGCAACCTACGGCCCGAGCCCCGTCCACCGTCTCACCTTCCGGCAGGTCCTGCCGCGTCTGGCCGAGGTGGGCTGATGGCCGTCTCCCGCGAGGCTGTCGTCCAGACGGCCGAGAAGTACGTCGCCCGCGGCAAGATCGAGCCGGCGATCCGCGAGTACAGAAAGCTCCTCGCCGAGAACCCGAACGACATCAACACGTTGAACCGCGTGGGCGACCTCTACGCCCGCATCCAGCGCATCGACGAGGCCGTCGACTTCTTCACCCAGATCGCCGAGCAGTACACGACGGAGGGCTTCTTCGTCAAAGCCATCGCGATCTACAAGAAGATCATCAAGCTGAACCCGACGCGGCTCGAGGTCTACGAGAAGCTCGCGGAGCTCTACCACAAGCAGGGGCTGGTCACCGAGGCCCGCACCCAGTACCAGGTCCTCGCCGACTACTACACCAAGCACGAGAACGCCGCCTCGGCGATCGCCATCTACCAGAAGATGGTCGAGCTCGAGCCGGACAACCCGAGCTATCACGTCCGGCTCGCCGAGATCTACCAGCAGCAGCAGCTCCTCGAGAAGGCGGTGGGGGAGTACCGGACCATCGCCGAGATGATGATCCGCCACGGCCGCTCCCAGGAGGCGGCCCAGGTCTATGAGCGGGCCCTGGCGATCGACAGCGGCAACTCGGGGTTCATCAAAGACGCTGCCACCAAGCTCCGGGATGCCGGCAACGCTGCTGCTGCGGTTCGCTTCCTGGCGATTGCCAAGGAGCGTAACCCGCAGGCCGCCCGGATGGCCTGGATCACGGGGCTGGAAGAAGAGAAACCGAAAGCGCAACCCGAGCCGGAGCCCGCCCCGGCCCCGCCGCCTCCCCCCCAGGTAGCCCCCGCTCCGGTGGCGCGCGTAGCTCCCCCGCAGCAGCCGGTGCAGCCAGCGGCACCTCCTCCACCGCCCGCGCCGGAGCCCGAGCCCGAAATGGAGGTGGAGCTGGAGGCGGAGCTCATTCCCGGGATCGACTTCCCCCTGAAGGACTGGAGGACGTCCCCGGAGCTCTTCGAGACCTCGGCCCCCTCCGAAGAGGTCGAGTCGCAGGAGCTCTCGACTTTCACCGGGCAGTTCGAGGAGGTCTCCGGAGTCGAGGTCGAGCCCCCGGTGAAGGCCTGGGCGAGCTCTTCACCTCCGGCCGCACCGCCGGAGAGCGACGAGATCGACCTGAACCTCGACGAGGTGTTCGTCCTCGACCTCGACGAGGAGGAGGAAGAGCCCTCGAGCCTCGTCAAACCGCCTCCGGACATGCTGGCCGGCGGCAAGGGCCAGGCATGGGCGCAGGAGCCGGAGGAGCTGTCCCCGCTGACCGCCTGGCCGGAGCCTGCCGGTTCCGAGGCGGAGGAGATGTCGCCCGCGCTCGTCGAAATGGATCTGGACCTCGCACCACTCCAGGGCATGGAAGAGGTCGGGACCGGCGCCCTTCCGTCGCTCGAGGAGAGCAGTGGGATCGATCTCGACGAGGGCCTCATAGAGCTCGAGATCGAGGAGCCGGAGCCGCCCCCGGCCGGAGGATCCCCCTGGGTCCAGATCGAGGACTTCTCGGACCTCCCGCAGCTCGACGCTCCGGCATGGGCAATCGAGCCGGAGGTCGAAGCCGCGGCCCCGGCGCTCCCCGCCGAGCCGGTCTCGGAGGTCCTGGAGATCGATCCGGACGTGCTCGAGCGCACTGCCGCGGAGCTCCACCCGCAGGAGTTGGCGCGGGACGAGGACCTGGTCAGCGAGGCCGAGGTCCTGGCCAAGTACGGCCTGGAGGACAAGGCCCTGGAGCGCCTGCGCGAGGCGCTGCGCCTCCGTCCCGACAACCTCGGCGCCTACGCGCAGATGATCCACATCCACCTGGGCAAGGGCGATGACGCCCGGGTGATCGAGCTGGCGCACCAGATGTCCGGCATCGTGGCCCGGACCGGCGACCGCGGCGAGGTCTGGGGGAAGCTCCGCCGGCAGCTCGTCGTCACCGGCTACCGGTTCGACGGCGACCGGCTGGTTGCGGCTCCCGGCGAGCCGGAGGTGGAGGTGGCGGTTCCGGCTCCATTTACCCCTGCGCCACCCCCGGACGCTCCCCGACGTCGCCCGGCCGGTCCGGACGTCGACCAGATGCTGCAGGGGATCCTCAGGGAAAAACCGGTCCGCACGCCCCGGACCCCTGCACCGAAAGCTCCGGCCGCGGAGCCGCCGCGCGCGGTTCCGCCCCCCGCGGCCGCGCCCGCTCCGGCCGCAGCGGCGAGCGCTCCTTCCGCTCCGGCGGTGCCGGCCCGGCCCGCCGTGTTCAATCCGCTCGAGATCGGCGAGATGATCGAGCGGGAGATGTGGAGCGAGGAGGCGGAGCCGTCCTTTGCCGCCCCGGATTCCGCGGCTCAGCCTCCGGCGCGCGGCCTGGACGACAGTGGAAGCCTGAGCTGGCTCGACGAGGCGGACCGGGGCCGCGACGTCCCCGAGCCCGCGAAGAAGGCGGCCGGCCTGTTTGACGAGGAGGACGACTTCTTCGACCTGGCCGCCGAGCTGGAGGAGGAGCTTACGGCGGAGGGCGTCCTCCAGGGGGGCGACCTGCTCGTCCAGCCCACCGAGCAATCCTTGGAGGAGATCGTCGAGGGGTTCAAGAAGGGGGTCGCCGAGCACCTCTCGCCCACCGACTACGACACCCATTTCAACCTGGGGATCGCCTACCGCGA
>DASQEB010000380.1:0-2164 GCA_035633875.1 Thermoanaerobaculia bacterium | reverse complement strand
AAATCCGGTCAGCCCGGCAGGACCGGGAGGAGGGAGGCCATGGGCAGGTCGTGCGGGATCGAACTGTTGTGCGCGAGGACGTCGCGCTGCCGCGCTGCCATGGTCTCCAGGGTGGTGGACTTGAGGATGCGCTCCACCGCTTCCTTGATCTCCAGGAAGACCTCGCGGATGGCGCACCGCTCGGGGCCCACCCCGATGGTGCAGGGGAGGGCCAGGATCTGATCGATGGGCGTGGTCTGCCCCTCGAGGGTCAACAGGATGTCCCGCAGCGAGATCTCGCAGGCCGGCCGGCCGAGCAGATGGCCGCCCTGGGGTCCGCGGTTCGAATGGATCAGGCGGTCCTTGGAGAGCAGGGCCAGGATCTGTCGCAGGTACGGCTCGGGGATCCCCTGGCGTTTGGCGATCTCGTGGCTCGTGACCGGCCCCTGGTCGCCGTGCATGGCGATATAGAGCATCGCCCGGATCCCGTACTCGCCTTTGGTGGAGATTTTCATCAGACGGTCACAAGTCTAGCACAGGCCTTGGGCGCCTTCGGCCGGGCGGCCCGGCCCTCTCGGACGCCACCAGCCCCGGCAGGCCGGAGAGGTCCCGGAGGTCTCCGGCGGCGGACCCGCGGGTGAGATGGAGAGTCCGCATGCCGACCGCCATGGCCCCTTCCACATCGTCCAGCCGGCGGTCTCCGACGTGGAGCGCCGCCTCCGGCGCCACGCCCAGCTTAGCCAGCACCTCACCGAAGATGCGCGGGTCCGGCTTCTCCACCCCGGCGGCCGCGGAGTAGACGATCGCGTCACCGAAGAACCGGGCCAGGTCGAGCTGCTCCAGCACCCCGGGGAGGCGGTGGTCCCAGTTGCTGACCACTCCCATCCGCACCTCGTGGCGGGCGAGGGCGTCCAGCACCTGCGGGACCTCCGGGAAGATCTCGTACGGCTCGGCCGTGCCGAAACGGTGGTACAGCTCTGCAGCAACGAAGCGCGAGGGCGGAGGAACCCCCAGATGCTCGCAGAAGCGCTCGAGGAACCGCATCCACCACCCCCGCTCCCCTTCCGGGTGCGCCGTGAACCGGTCCTGCGAGGGATCGGCCAGGCAATCGAGCTCCTGCCACACCACGCCGATCAGGCGCCGCGCGTCATGGGGATGGACCCGGACGCCGTGCCGCGCCAGCACCGCGGAATAGATCTCGCCAAGACGCGGAATCGCGAACAGGGTGCCGGTAACGTCGAAGGTGACCGCCTCGATCATGGAGGCACCCAGGATACCCCGATCCGTGCTAGCGTGGACGCGTGCGTTCCCCCACCCTCCGGGCCGCCCTGGCCCTCACCCTCCTCTCCGCCTGGATGGCTCTGCTCTTCGCGGGAGTCGCCGGGGGCGGGGCGATTCACCTGCTGGTGGTGGGGGCGGGGGTGGTGTTCCCCTGGCGGGCCGTCAAAGCCAGAACACCTGGAGGGTGAAGCGGCATCAAGCCCGCTTGCGCCTGGCCTCGGGAGGGGTCTCCGCGTCCCCCAAGCCGGAGACCGCCACCGCTGTCTCTCTCGCCGACGCCCTCTCTTCCCTGCTTTCCAGGCGAATCCGGACGAAGGCGTCGAGGGCCATGGCGAGCTTCACCATCGTCTGCAACGTGAAGTTGCCGCCCTCGAGGAGCTTGGTGACGTAGGGCCGGGAGGTTCCCATGCGCCGGGCGAGCTCTCCCTGGGACACGCCGAGCTCGTCCATTCTCGCGTGCAGGTCGCGGGTGAAGTCGGTGACGGCAATGTCGAGCCAGTACTCGACGCTTTCCTCGGCCTCTCCAAGAGCGTTGGCGAGCTTTTCCGCGGGATTCATCTCGTACCTCCGGATCCTCTCCGAAGCAAGGGGCACCGAGGATGGTAACTTCTGAGTTACGGGTCCGTCAACAGGGAAGACCGCCGATGGAGGCATCTCTACCTCTTGAGGCCAGACAGGAGAGAGACCACCTTCAGGGGGGCGACCACTTCTCCACGGAGTTGGTCAGCACGCCGAGGCCCAGGATCTCCACCTCCACGGAGTCGCCGTCCTCGAGCGGCCCGACGCCGGCCGGCGTCCCGGTGAGAAGCACGTCGCCCGGCTCCAGAGTCATCATCCGCGCGGTGTAGACCAGGAGGTCCACGATGGGGAAGGCCATGTCCCGGGTGTGGCCCCGCTGGCGCTC
>DASQEB010000379.1:0-9117 GCA_035633875.1 Thermoanaerobaculia bacterium | reverse complement strand
CCTCTTGGAGAGCGCGGTCCAGTCGGGAGCGACCACGGCCGCCCTTCTCGAGGAGATCTCCGACTTCCTGCGCCGCGCCGAGAAGGATCCGACCCTCCGTTTCGAGCCGCAGGCGAAGCCCTCCTAGCCTTTCCTCGTAAGATATGGTCGCCATGCCTCCCCTGCGCACGCTCGCGACCGTGCTCGAAATGATCAAGTTCGAGCACACCCTTTTCGCCCTGCCCTTCGCCTTCCTCGGGATGCTGCTCGCGGCGGAAGGGTGGCCCTCCTGGCGGACGGTCCTCTGGATCGTGGTGGCGATGGTCGGCGCGCGGAGCGCGGCCATGGGATGGAACCGGCTCGTGGACCGCAAGATCGACGCCGCCAACCCGCGAACGGCCAGCCGCGCCCTCCCTGCCGGCCTCGTGACCCCGGGCGCGGTGGCCGTTTTCGTCGCGGCGAGCGCGGCCCTCCTGGTGCTCGCCGCCTGGCAGCTCAACCCGCTGGCCTTCTATCTCTCCCCGATGGCCCTCTTCGTCCTCTTCCTCTACTCCTATACGAAGCGGTTCACCTGGGCCTCCCACCTGGTCCTCGGGCTGGCTCTCTCGGGCGCTCCCCTGGGGGCCTGGATCGCGGTCCGGGGGGACGTGCGGGTCACCCCCCTGGCGATCGCGGCGGCCGTGCTGCTCTGGGTAGCGGGGTTCGACATCCTCTACGCCCTCCAGGACGAGGAGTTCGACCGCGGCCACGGGCTGTTCTCCATCCCGGCCCGCTTCGGCGTGGTGGGGTCGCTGTGGATCTCGGGCGCCCTCCATGCGGTGATGCTGACCCTCCTGGCCCTGCTCCCCCGGTTCTACCCGCCGGGGCTCGGCGCCTGGTACTGGATGGGGTGGGCCGGCTGCCTCGCCCTGGTCTCCTACCAGCACTGGGTGGTCCGGCCGGGGGACCTCTCCCGCCTGAACGCCGCCTTCTTCACCGCCAACGGCGTCCTCTCGGTCTGGCTCTTCGCCGCGACCGCGCTTGATATACTGCTCCCGTGACCACCAAGACCCCGCCTCCGATCGTCCCCGAGACGTTCCCCGAATCCCTGCGCGACATCGCCGCCAAGGTGCGAGACGGCGTCCGACTGGACGAGGCCGACGCCCTGACGTGTCTCACGACCCCCCACGTCCTCCATCTGGGCAAGCTGGCCGACACGGTCCGCCGGCGCCTCCACGGCAACGTCACGTACTACAACGTCAACCGGCACATCAACCCGACGAACGTCTGCGTCTACACCTACAACTGCAAGTTCTGCAGCTTCGCGGCCCTGCCCGGAGAGGACCACGCCTGGGAGATGAGCCACGAGGACGTCTACCGGCACGCCGCGGAGCAGGGGGGCAACCGGGTCACGGAGTTCCACATCGTGGGCGGCCTCCACCCCGACCTCTCGCTCGACTGGTACCTGGAGATGCTCCGGGGCCTCAAAGCACGGTTCCCGAACGCCCACCTGAAAGCCTTCACCGCCATCGAGATCGGCTGGTTCGCGAAGCGCGAGAAGCTCTCGATCGAAGAGGTCCTGCGGCGGATGCGGGACGCGGGCCTGGGGTCGCTCCCCGGCGGCGGCGCCGAGATCTTCCACCCCGAGGTGCGGGAGATCATCTGCGACGGCAAGCTGGATGCGGACGAGTGGATCGAGGTCCACCGCATTGCCCACGGGATGGGCATCAAGAGCAACTGCACCATGCTCTACGGCCACGTCGAGCGGCCGGAGCACAAGGTCGACCACCTGCTGCGCCTGCGCGACCTCCAGGACGACACGGGCGGCTTCAACGCCTTCATCCCCCTGGCCTACCACCCCGAGAACAACTACATGGGCCTGAAGTACCACACCACGGGGACGGAGGACCTGCGCCACATCGCCACTGCCCGGCTCGTGCTGGACAACATCCCCCACATCAAGGCCTACTGGGTGATGATTACCCCCAAGCTCGCTCAGGTGGCCCTCCGCTTCGGCGCCGACGACTTGGACGGCACGATCGTGGAGGAGCACATCTACCATATGGCCGGCGCCGGCACCTCGCAGCAGCTCTCCCGCTCCGAGCTCGAGCGGGTCGTGCGTCTCGCCGGATTCGTTCCGGTCGAGCGCGACACGCTCTACAACCCGATCGCCCCGGCCCCCGCGACCGAAGCCCTGGTGCGTTGAAGCCCGACACCCTCGGTTTCCACTACCTGGCGGTCGACGGCCCCATCGGCGTCGGCAAGACGACGCTGGTCGAGATGCTGACCCGCCGGTACGAAGGGGTGAAGATCCTGGAGGACGTGGACAACCCCTTCCTGCCGGCCTTCTACCAGGACCGGCCGGGCGCCGCCTTTCAGACCGAGCTCTACTTCCTCCTCTCCCGCTACAAGCAGCAGCAGGACACCAGCCAGCGGGAGCTCTTCGACCGGCTCGTCGTGGCCGACTACACCTTCCAGAAGAACCGCATCTTCGCCTACCTGAACCTCTCCGACGACGAGCTGATGCTGTTCGACAAGCTCTACGCCCTGCTCGAGCCCCAGATCCCCGTGCCCGACCTGGTCATCTACCTGGTGGCGGACGTCCAGACCTGCATGGAGCGGATCAGGAAGCGTGCCCGCAGCTTCGAAAAGACGATTTCCGAGGAATACATCTCGGAGTTGATCGACGCGTACAATCACTACTATCATTACTACAGCCGGTCTCCGCTGCTGGTGGTGGACACGAGGCATCTCGACTTCCCCCAGCGGCCCGAGGACTTCGACGAGCTGATCCACCGGCTCGCGAGGCCCATCAAGGGGACCGAGTACTTCCAGCCGCTTGGATCCCGCTGAAGCGGGACCGGGACGGAATGCACAGCGCCCCCTCCGGCGCGGCCGCGGGTGGCGGGGATCTGATCCTCTGGAAGAGGACAGTCACCTCGCGAAAACCCTGCGGACCGTGAAACCGAGGCCCGCCTCAGGCCCTTCCGTCTTTTCCGGGCGGAGGGGCTTTTGGTTTTTCGACAGAAAGGAGACGTCGATGGCCGGAGAGGCGAAGAGTGTCACCGTCCCTTGGGTCGTGTCCGCTCCCGCGCGGGGGGAGCGTCTGGTGATGGTGACCGCCTATGACTTTCCCCAGGGGCGCACGGCCGACGCGGCCGGGGCCGACATCGTCCTGGTGGGCGATTCGCTCGCCATGGTCGTGCTCGGCTACCCGGACACGCTGTCGGTCACCATGGACGAGATGATCCACCACACCAAGGCCGTGCGCCGCGGGGTCAAGCGGGCCCTGCTGGTGGCGGACATGCCCTACGGCTCCTTCCACCTGGGAACGGAGCACTCGGTGGGCAACGCCATTCGCTTCGTCAAGGAAGCCGGGGCGCAGGCTGTGAAGATCGAGGGCGCGCGTCCCGAATTGGTCGCCGCCATGACCGCCGCCGAGGTGCCGGTGATGGCCCACCTGGGCCTCACCCCGCAGTCGGTTCACCGGCTGGGCGGCTTCAAAGTCCAGGGCCGGGACGACAAGGCCCGCCGTCTCATCCTGGAGGCGGCCCTCCAGGTGGAGGAGGCCGGAGCCTTCTCCCTCGTCCTCGAGTGCGTCCCCTCGGACCTCGCGGCCGAGATCTCCGACCGCCTCGAGATCCCCACCATCGGCATCGGCGCCGGCCTGGCCTGCGACGGCCAAGTGCTCGTCTACCACGACCTCCTGGGGATGGAGGAGCGGATCGCACCACGCTTCGTGCGGCGCTATGCCGAGGTGGGCCACCTCTCGCGGGAAGCCCTCGCCCGCTTCGCCGCGGACGTGCGGGAGGGCCGTTTCCCCGCGGCCGATGAGAGCTACGGCGGGCTGAAGCCGGCCGAAGAGGTGAAGAAGCTCTATGGCTGAGGTCGCCTCGATGCGGATCGCCCGCACTGAAGGGGAGCTGCGCCAGCAGGTCGCCCTCTGGAAAGCCCGGGACCGGACGATCGGATTCGTGCCCACCATGGGCGCGCTCCACGAGGGGCACCTGTCCCTCGTCCGCCTCGCCCGGGAGCGGGCGGGCCGGGTGGTGGCCTCGGTGTTCGTCAACCCCGCCCAGTTCGGCCCCAACGAGGACTTCGCCCGCTACCCGCGCCAGCCGGAGAAAGACGCGGAGATGCTGGAGGCCGCGGGCTGCGACCTTCTGTTCCTTCCCGACGTGGCGACCATCTACCCGCCGGGCAATGCCACGTTCGTCGAGCCGGCCGGCGCCGCCTTGGGGTTGGAAGGCGCCTGCCGGCCCGGCCACTTCCGCGGCGTCGCGACCGTGGTCCTGGCGCTCTTCAACCTGGTGCGGGCCGACGTCGCCGTCTTCGGCGAGAAGGACGCCCAGCAACTCGCGGTGGTCCGGCAGATGGTGCGCGACCTCCATCTGCCCGTCGAGATCGTTCCGGGGCCCACCGTCCGGGAGACGGATGGCCTCGCGATGTCCTCCCGCAACGCCTACCTCTCGGCCGAGGAGCGCCGGGCGGCGGCCGTCCTCCACCGCGCCCTCCGCGCGGCCGAGAGCGCCATCGCCGCGGGCGAGCGCCGGGGCGGCGAGGTGCGGCGGCTCCTGCGGGAGATCCTGGACTCCGAGCCCCTCGCGCGGGTCGAGTATGCCGAGGTGGTGGACGCTGACAGCTTCCAGCCGGTCGAGACTCTCGGCGGCCGTCTGGTGCTCCCCCTGGCCGTACGGATCGGGGGGACGCGATTGATCGACAACATTCGCCTGGAGATATAAAAGATGAAGCGGACGCTTCTCAAGTCGAAGATCCACCGCGCCACGGTGACCGACGCCAACCTCCTCTACCAGGGATCGGTCACGATCGACCCGCTGCTCATGGAGTCTGCCGATCTGGTCCCCTTCGAGCGGGTGGAGATCTACAACTGTACGAACGGCGAGCGCTTCGCCACCTACGCCATCCCCGGCACGCGGGCCAAGGGCGAGATCGTGATCAATGGCGCCGCGGCCCACAAGGCCCGCCGGGGGGACGTGGTCATCCTCGCGAGCTACGCCGACTACGAGGATGCGGACTGCCGGTCCCACAAGCCGTCTCTCGTCTTCGTGGACGAAAGGAATCGGCAGCTTGCCGAGGCTCCGCTCGTCCTGGAGCCGGTCTTCGAGGAGGTCTGATGAAGGTGGCCGTTCTGGTCCTGGTGTTTTCGATGGCGGCCGCCTCGGGCTGCAACGGCTCCGGCTCTGCACGGACCAGTCCGGCCGAGGTGAGAGCGGGAGCCGTCGCCTTCGAGACGATCATTCAGCGCTCCCTTCCCGGCCAGGCCGGGGGGACGATCCGCGAGGCCGCCCGGGACCAGGCGGCCTGGGAGGCTCTCTGGGCCAGGCTCCGGCAGGGCGACGGCACCCTGCCGGAGCAGACTCCAACGGTGGATTTCCAGTCCGAGATGGTGATCGTCGCGGCCATGGAAACCCAGAGCTGCGTGTCCAAGGTCACCATCCGCGGCATCGCCCAGGGCCGGGGCGAGCTGGTCGTGGACCTCCTCGAAGCCCCGCCCGCCCCCAACTGCGTCTGCATCACCTCCGAGCGTCCGATCCACGTCGTGCGTCTCCGGCGCTCCCCGGACCCAGTCCGCTTCGACGCCGAGCGGGGACAGACGCCGTGCTGAAAGCCCTCACCCGAGCCCTCACCCCGGCCCTCTCCCAAAGGGAGAGGGTGAAAAGCTGGTTAGAAGGGGCTTTCTTCGATTCAACGAGGAACCCGGCAAACTGGTTTTGCACCCTCTCCCTCCGGGAGAGGCCGGGGTGAGGGCCCCTGGGCGGGGGCTAGGCCGCAAATGACCTTTCGGCAGCATCTGCTCCTCTTTCTCCTTGTGGTCCCCCTCGCCCTTGCTATCCGCTGGTACGACGGGGATGGGGTCAAGGGAGCCCTATTTCACCCGCGCCCCGATTCGCTGGAGTACGCGGCCATGGCCCAGTCCCTGGCCCGGTCGGGGCAGGTTTACCTCCAGATCGGCCCCCACCGGGTACGCTCCCGCTACCCTCCCGGCTGGTCTCTCCTCCTCGCCCCGGCATTGAAGCTGGGTGTCGCGGGGGATGACCTCTGGAAGGTGACCGGGCTCTTCGGCGCCGGGCTGGCCTGGCTCCTTGCCGTTCTCGCCGCATGGGCGACGGCAACCCTGTCTGGCCGGGCGGGTCCCCCCGCCCTGGCCGCCGGCCTCCTGGCGGGAGCCGGCTGGTCTCTCGCTCCGATCGCGGTGAGCCTGGGGCAGACGTTGATGAGCGACGAGCCCGCCACCCTGGTGAGCCTCCTCGGTCTCGTCCTCACGGCTGCGGCCTTTCTCCGGAAAGAAGGGAGCCTGGCCGCCGCGGCCGGGGGAGGTCTCGCCCTCGGACTCGCCGTGAGCATGAGGACTGTCAACCTGGCGTTGCTCGCTCCGCCGGTGCTGGTCTTTCTGGCGGCCGGAGCCCGCCGGCTGGGATCCGGGGTGATGCTCCGGCGGGGGTTTGCCTGGACCGTCGGAGGGCTTCTTTTCCCCGCGCTCACCGCCGCCGTCCTGCTGCGCACGGGTCTCCCGGCCTGGGAGTGGTCCGGTTACCGGTTCTGGGTCCCCCAGCGCTTCGAGGAACTGACGGACGCTTTCCACCTCCGCCATGCCTTGACCCCGAACGAGGAGTTCTCCTACCTCGACCTCCAGCGTCGCCCCTTCACCCACCTGGAGATGGCTGGTCGGGTTCTCCTGGGCCTTCCCGGACTGCGGCCGTTTCATTACCTGGGTTACTACTGGCCCATCGCGGGATGGCTCGCGGCCTTCCCCCTGATCTGGCTTGGTCTGCGGCGGAAGAGGAACGAAGATCTGGTGATCGCCGTGGCCGCTGCTCTCGCCCTCTGGGTGGCGGGGCACGTCGCGGTCTTCTCCCTCTACTTCTATCCCACCTCGCGCTTCTACCTGCCGCTCCTGGCGCTCTGCCTCGCTCTGCTCGCCACCGCCTGTGGCGTCGGTCTCGGCTGGCCGCGGCTCCGGGCGCGAATTCCGGCCGGCGTCCTGGCGGCGCTCGTCGGGCTCCTCCTGACCGGCACCTACCTCTGGTTCTCGCGCCTTCCGCTCCCCCGTCTCGAGGACGAGCGGACCGTGGAGCGCTTCACCCGCTGGGCGTCTCTGAGCGACGAGGAGAGGGCGGGACGGGAGATTCCCTTCGATCCGGTCCATGCCCAGGCCCTGGGCCTGTTGACTCCCGAGATCGCGGCGCAAGTCGTCGCCTGGGGCGAGCTGCCGGACACCCTCCACGTCCGCCGGCTGCGGATGAACGGGTACCTGTCCCGCCCCGGGAAGGTCGAGCCGCCCGTGCGCGTTAGAATCGCCGGAGGAGACAAGGATGACGATCGCCACCGTGCCCGTGCCCGCCGTCGAAGTTGAGCCGCTCACCATCGCGGGCCGGACCTTCCGGTCCCGGCTGATCCTCGGGACGGGCAAGTACCCGGACTTCGAGACCATGGCCGCGGCCCACGAGGTCTCGGGCACCGAGATGGTCACCGTCGCCCTCCGGCGCGTGAACCTGGACGATCGCGGGCGCGGATCGCTCCTCGACTATGTCGATCCGGAGAAGTACCTGCTCCTGCCCAACACGGCCGGCTGCTACACCGCCGACGAGGCCATCCGCACCGCCCGCCTCGCCCGAGAGCTCGGCGGCTGGAACTGGGTCAAGCTCGAGGTCATCGGGGACCAGAAGACCCTCTTCCCCGACAATGTCGAGCTCCTGAAGGCGACCGAGCGCCTGGTCGCGGAGGGCTTCATCGTCCTTCCCTACACCAACGACGACCCGGTGGTCTGCAAGAAGCTGGAGGAGCTGGGCGCCGCCGCCGTCATGCCTCTGGGAGCCCCCATCGGCTCCGGCATGGGCATCCGCAACCCGGCCAACCTGCGGATCATCCTGGAGCAGGCCCGGGTGCCGGTCATCGTGGACGCGGGCGTGGGCACCGCCAGCGACGCGGCCATCGCCATGGAGTTGGGGGCGGACGGCGTGCTCATGAACACGGCCATCGCCGAAGCCAAGGACCCGGTCCGCATGGCCCACGCCATGAAGCTTGCCGTCCAGGCCGGCTGGCTCGCCGCCCACGCCGGCCGCATCCCTCGGAAGCTCTACGCCTCCGCCTCCTCGCCCCTCACGGGTCTCATCGAGTAGCCGAAGGGCTCTCGATGGGCGCCGTCGGGTCCAGCTGCGTCACAGGCGGTCCGGATCTCTTTCCAGATGGGTGTCGATTCCCCGCAAGAAGCCGCGCATCTCACGGATCGGGCGGACCGGAATCAGCTCGATGCGGTTGCCGAAAACCAAGACCTCCAGCTTCTCTCCAGGCTGGAGGGCCAGAGCCTCTCGGACTTCCTTCGGGATCACGACCTGGAACTTGGGCGAGACGGTGACGGTCGGCATGGCGGGTTCCCTGTCGAAGAGGATGCCACAATCGATGCGAGACCGGTCGCACCGCTAGTGGTCTGTTAAAGCAGAAATGCCGGTTTCCTCTGAGTCAGCCCCCAGAGGGGGGCGGCATTTGAATAGCCCGGGGGCGTCAGCCCCGGGGACGAGGCCCAGGCCATTTTATGGAGCCCCCGAAGGGGGCGACACCAGACGTCGAGATGCTGGGTGTCGCCCCCTTCGGGGGCTCCGAATTGATGGGGCGCTCCCGTTCCCGGGGCTGACGCCCCCGGGCTATCCAAATGCCGCCCCTTGCAGGGGCTCGGGAATGACGAAGAGGGCGTCAGGGGTTGCACAGGCAGGCGGGGCTGCCCTATAATCCGCCCTCCGCACGTTCGGACACGTGCAGCCATAGCTCAACTGGATAGAGCGACAGACTACGGATCTGTAGGTTGGGGGTTCGACTCCTCCTGGCTGCACCACTTCTAAATCTGTCCTAGATAAGTACTTAGCTCAACCCGCAGAGAAGGTTCTGGATAGGCGATCTCTGCTCGGGGCGCGCCGGGGGCGCGGCAGAATATATTGCCAGCTCCTTTCAAAACCGGCATTGTGTAGCTCTTTTACGGGAAGTTTGGTGCGCGCGGGCTATGCCTGTTACAGAAAGTAACAATAGCCCCGGCGGGGGGCGGTCACCCCCACCGGAGCCTAGCCGAGCAAAGGAGATGGCCCGATGCCCGACGAAGTGGAGTGTACACCGCGTTCCGCAACGCCTCCCGACTCAACACCGCTT
>DASQEB010000378.1:0-4780 GCA_035633875.1 Thermoanaerobaculia bacterium | reverse complement strand
CCCCCTCGGCCTACCGCCAGCTCGTCCAGGCCGAGGGCGAGCGGGGGAGCTCCCTCGCTCTGCGCCTGGTGATCTTCGGCGGCGAAGCCCTCGACCTCGCGAGCCTCGCCCCCTGGTTCGAACGCCACGGCGACGAGCGCCCGCGCCTGGTCAACATGTACGGCATCACCGAGACCACGGTGCACGTGAGCTACCGCCCGATCTCACGGGCCGACCTCGTCGAGCCCTGGCGCAGCCCTGTCGGCGTGCCCATCCCGGATCTCTCGATCCATCTCCTGGACTCCCACGGCCGACCCGTGCCCATCGGAGTGCCTGGAGAGATGCATGTGGGAGGCGCCGGCCTCGCGCGCGGCTACCTCGGCCGCCCGGACCTCACGGCGGAGCGGTACGTTCCCAACCCGTTTGCGGGCTCCGGCGAGCGGCTTTACAGGAGCGGCGATCTCGCCCGCTGGCGACCCGGAGGGGAGATCGACTACCTGGGCCGCATCGACCACCAGGTCAAGGTTCGCGGCTTCCGTATCGAGCTGGGGGAGATCGAGGCGGCCCTGGTGCAGCACCCGGCCGTGCGCGAGGCCGTCGTGTTCCTTCGCGGTGAGTCGGGGGAGTCCCGCCTCGTCGCCTGGATCGGCACGGCGGGAGAAGAGGCCCCCGCGGGCAGCGACCTGCGCGCCTTCCTGGCCGGCAAGCTCCCGGACTACATGATCCCGGCGGCCTTCGTGGCCCTCCCCGCCCTCCCGCTCACCGCCCACGGCAAGGTGGATCGCCGGGCCCTGTCCGCGCCGGAGGACCTGGCGGAGAAGGCCGGGAGAGCCTCCGCTCCTCCGCGCACCGGCCTGGAGCGGCTCCTGGTGGATCTCTGGGAGGAGTCCCTGGGCCTGAAGGGGATCGGTATCGACGACGACTTCTTCGAGCTGGGCGGCAACTCGATCCGCGCCGCGATCCTCATCAACCTCCTCCGGGAGAGGCTCGGCCGGCCCGTGCCCGTGGCCGCGCTCTTCCTGGCCCCCACCGTCGCCCGCCTGGCGGCCTCTCTGGAGGAGAGCCATCGGGCGTGGAACACCGGCTTCTCCCCCCTCGTCCCCCTCGCCACCGGCGGCCCAGGCCTGCCGTTCTTCTGCGTCCACCCGGCCGGAGGCGTCGTCTTCTGCTACGCCGACCTGGCCCGCGCCCTCGCCCCGGACCGCCCGGTCTATGGCCTCCAGTCGCTCGGCCTGGGAGACCGCGACCCGCAGGAGACGATCGAGGAGATGGCCGCCACCTATCTCGAGGAGGTTCTCGCCGTACAACCCGAGGGGCCGTACCTTCTCGGAGGCTGGTCGCTCGGCGGCGCCGTCGCCCTGGAGATGGCCCGCCGGCTCCGGGAGACCGGTCGGGAGGTCGGCTTGCTGGTGATGATCGACGCCGTCGCGCCCTGGAGCGTGCAACGCCGCGACGAGACCGGCCAAGACGACGCCGGCTTCGTCCTGGAGCGGCTCGCCGCCGAGTTGGACCCCGCCGCGGGTGAGACCCTGCGGGCCGAAGCCGGGAAGCTCCAGGGCCTCTCTTCAGAGGAACGGTTGGAAGGGATCGTGGCGGCGGCCAAGCGCGCCGGCCTCCTCCCCGCCGACCTGGGGACCGAGCCGGTGCGCCGCCTCGTCCGGGTCTACCGCGCCAACGAAACGGCTTTCACACGGTACCGGCCCGCCCCCTGGGCCGGCCGCACGCTCCTGATCCGTGCCGCCGAAGGGGTGATGCGGAGGGATCCGACCCTCGGCTGGGACGGCCTGCTGACCGGCGAATTGGAGACCGTGACCGTCGAGGGAACCCACCAGACGATCCTGCTGGAGCCCGGCTTCAAGGATCTCGTCCGCGTGCTCCGGGAACGGCTGGCGAGGTTTTCTCCGGTCTGAGCTTGCTCCTCGACAGACGTCAGCAGACGTCGAAGCCACATGTGCAGCATGTGTAGAGGACGCCGTTCGGAGCGCACTTCCAACTGTGGCACATCCCCATCATCCGGCCGGTGCGTTTTTGAATCGCATTCCCCCCGTTGGAAGCGCCTACTCCCCCAGCTCGAGCTTCGCCGGCTTGAACCAGTGACGCCGGTAATACCCCCGGCCGAGCGCCCCCTCGTCGAACCCGTTCTCCCCGATCGGCCGGGTCGATTGAAAAAACCACTCACCGCTGGACTCCGCGAACAGCCGGTATGATCGCTTCTGCCCGTGCTGCGGAAGACGCTGACAACCGGTGATAGACTGTTTCAAGCAAAGGTCCACCGTCCTGATCGGGCGAATTACGGCCAGCGTGCTCGTCTCTCTTCGGAATGACGCAATACGATATCTTCCTTTCGTATGCCACTGAGGACAGGGAGGAGGTCGCCTTTCCCCTGTTCGAGGCGCTCAAAGGGCTCGGCTTGCGGGTCTGGCTCGATGCCTCAGTGCTCCAAGTCGGCGACAGCCTGGCTCGCTCTCTCGATGAAGGTCTCGCCCGATCTTCCTACGCCGTCGTCGTGCTGAGTCCCCACTACCTAGGGAAGCATTGGACGACCTACGAATTGCGTGGCCTCCTTGCCAAGGAGGCTGATGGTCGGAAGGTCATTCTTCCCATCTGGCACAACCTGAGCAGGGCCGAAGTCGAAACGTTTAGCCTCCCTCTCGCCGACAGACTGGCCCTTGTCAGCTCTGAGGCAGGCATCGACGAAATGGCCCTCCGCATTCGGGATGTCGTCAAACCGGCTCGTTCCCGTAAAGGGTCCGCCAGGGAGACCAAACCACGCAAGCCTCGTTCAGTTCCCGTGGTGGCAGAAGAGGAGGCCGGAGGGCCTGGTGCCCCCATGAAGACGGCAGTAGACGACCGGAGCGGCCTCGAAGGAGCGGTTTCGAGTCGCCAGTACCGGTCTTGGGGCTACCATGGTGCTCGCAATACACTCTCGGTGGGTGAAGCGGCGAGCCTTGCGCGCTCTCCGGAGATCTCACTTTCTCTCCAAGGCGACCTGGATCTAACTCCGAAGGCTGCGCGGGAACTCGCCGAGTGGCCTGGCGAGGAACTGAAGATCTGGGGGTTCTGGGACTTTTCTCCCGAGATTGCCCGGGAGCTTGCGGGCTGGAGAGGCAAGCGGCTGAGCCTGTACCTCGACGAGTTGGAGCCAGACGCGGCCCGTGCACTGGCCCAGTGGTCAGGCGAGCGGCTCGAGATCAGTTCCCTCCGGTCTCTAGACCCTGCTGCCGCGGAGCACCTTGCGTCCTGGCCTGGAGCGGTACTGGCACTCCCGTTCTTGCGCATTCTGCTCCCCGAAGCCGCCCAGGCCCTGTCTCGGTGGGGTGGCCGGGAACTGGTCCTTGAGAGCCTCGGCAAGCTACCGGCCGAGGCTGCTCGGGTCCTGGCCCAATGGCAGGGGTCCTGTATCGACCTCAGCCATGTTCAGAAGCTTTCATTTGACTCGGTCGAGGGCCTTTCCCATTGGCGCGGGACGACCCTGCGACTTCGCTATCTCCACTCTTTGAAACCCGCGGTGGCCACCTGCCTCGCCCAATGGCCCGGCCAGGAACTCGATCTCGAAGGCATTCGCCGGATCCCCACCCGGGCGGCACGAAGTCTTTACTTCTGGACGGGGGATCGAATCCGACTCTCCAAGAGTTCGACCGGGCGGGGTGCCGAGAGCTACCTGCACCAGTGGGGAGACCGCCAGAGCAAGGAGGCTGATTACACTCTCAAGCGGAAGCGACACCCTGCGCGGCCGGAAGAATTCGGGATCATTCCCGCTTTGATGAGGGTCTGGCAGGGACGTTCCGGAGACGAAGACAAAGATATTGGTCGCCGTGTCCCTGCCCCCCGTAGAACGTGGAGCCGGGGAATCCAGAAGAGGCGCCACGCTGCATGGAGGGGAGTCTGGGTCCTTGGCGGCTCCACGGTCTTCCTGGCAGGGCTCGTCGTGGCCCTCGTCGTCTGGTTCTTTGGGACCTCTGCCGCGGATTCCCTCCTGGATCTGCTGCGAATTCAGGAAGGTCCTGAGATGGGATGGAAAGAGGGTGTCCTCGCGGTCCCCCGCTTCCTCGGCAGGCTGCTCCTGGTCCTGGTTCCGCCCGTCCTCCTCGGCGCAATCTTTCTCTTCGGCATGGCCTTCAGCGAGTTGCCTTTGGAGAGCCTCGGCCGGGACGGGGATGACATTCAATCTTTGGCGGAGAACTCGTTTGCCGCTGCTGGCCTCTTGTCCTCCGTTTTGATGCTAGGTGCCTTGATCCGGATTGTCTTCCCCGGCTTCCTCTCAGTCGAGAGTCTGATCCGCTCTTTTTCCGCAGCAGAGCCTGCGGCGCCGGCCGGTTTTGGCGACGGCCTCTGGCACGGGTTTTTCAACTTGCCGCGCGCTCTCCTGGTAGGATGGCCTCCTCATGCCTCTGCCAGCACAGGATGGCTTTTCTACCTCCCCGGGTACCTGCTGGGCCTCTGCGCAAGCGCGATTGCCTGCCTCATGACGCCGTACCCCGTCCTCCTGGTCCTGGTGGGGTTCCGCGAGAAGAGAGTGGACCAGATCATGAAGAGCTCCAACTCCGAGGGTTGGCTCGTCCTCGTCTTTTATCTCTATCTCCTCTGGTGCGTGATCCTGGCCGTTTGGACCTTTATCGGTTGACCATCGGTGAAACAAGCCGGCTCTCGGGCATCAACCTCTCTCTACCCCCCCAGCTCGAGCTTCGCCGGCTTGAACCAGTGACGCCGGTAATACCCGGCGACCCGCTCGAAGAGATCGCTCACGACACCTCCCTGGGCCAGCGCCCTCTGGAAGACCAGCCACGCGGCCAGCGTGTCC
>DASQEB010000377.1:0-3098 GCA_035633875.1 Thermoanaerobaculia bacterium | reverse complement strand
CGCGAAATCTCGATCCGTTCGGCCTTGGGCGCCGGTCCCGGCCGGCTCGTCCGCGAGCTCCTGGCCGAGAGTGTCCTCCTGGCTCTCTTCGGGTGCGCCGTGGGCCTCGTGCTCGCCGCCTGGGCCCTCCGCATCCTGGTGGGCACCGGGGCGGCCCGGTTCAAGAGCTTCCTCGACATCGGCCTCGACCCTCTGGCCCTGGGTGCCACCGTCCTTGTCTCGCTTCTTTGCGGTCTGGGATTCGGCCTGGCGCCCGCCCTGATGGCGGCCCGTGCCGATCTTTCCGTGGTCCTGCGCCAGGGGGGCAAGGGCACGACCTCCGGCCGCCAGCGGGCCCGGAGCGTCCTGATCGTGGCCGAGATCGGCCTGGCCGTTGCCCTGCTCATCGGCGCCGGGCTCATGGTCCGGGGTTTCCGCACCTTGCGCGGTTCCGACCTGGGATTCGACGCGCGCGGCCTCCTGACCCTGCGGATCTACATGGCCGAGGAGAAGTATGCCTCCGAGGCCGCGGTGCGGGGGCTCGTCCGCGAGCTGTCCGAGCGCCTCCGGTCGGTCCCCGGGGTGGAGACCTTCGCCCTCGAAGGTCCCGGCATGCCCACGGACGACTGGTTCGGCGCCGACTTCGCCCTGGAGGACCCGCCGCCCGACCTCCAGGAGGAGAACAAGACCCTGCTCCTGCTCCACCACGTCACGCCCGGCTACTTCGCCGCCCTCGGCATCCCGCTGCGCGAGGGGCGCGACTTCGGTGCCGTGGACAACGAGTCCGGCGTGCCGGTCGTCATCGTGAGCGAGGCCCTGGCCCGCCGCGCGTGGCCGGGCGGCGCGCTCGGCAAGGGCCTGCGCCCCTTCCGCGATCCGGAGGCTCCCTATGCCCGCATCGTCGGCGTGGTGGCCGACGTCCAGCACCGGGGTCTCGCGCCGGCCACGGTCCCCGCGCCCGACATCTACTTCCCCCTCCTCCAGCGTCCGGCCTTCTCGCCGCCGGTCCTCAACTTCCTGGTCCGGCCCTCCGCCGGGGTCGCCCCCGCCTCGCTCGCCCCGGCTCTGCGCAGCGCGGTCCGGGAGGTGGCCTCCACGCTGCCGGTCTACGACGTGGACACGCTCGAAGAGCGGCTCGACCGTCAGGCCGCGCAGCCCCGCTTCCTCGCCCTCCTCATGGGGCTCTTCGCCGGCGTCGCGCTGCTGCTCGCGGCGATCGGCCTCTACGGCGTCACGTCAAACGCCGTGGCCGAGGCCACTCGGGCTATCGGCGTCCGCATGGCCCTGGGAGCCGCCCGCGGCGACGTCCTGCTCTGGGTCGTGGGCCGTGCCGCCCTCCTCGCCCTCGTCGGCATCGCCCTGGGCGTGGTGGCTTCGGTAGCTCTCACCCGCGTTCTGACCAGCGTCCTCTATGGCGTGAGCGCAACCGATCCCCTGATCTTCCTGGGCACAGCCCTCGCCCTCCTGACCGTTGCCTTGGCAGCGAGCGCCATTCCGGCCCTGCGGGCGATACGGGTCGACCCCGCCGTGGTCCTGCGGAGCGAGTAGGGCTGCGTTCAGCGACCGCGCTCGGCCCGGGGGATGACCGTCAGACGCGTGCCGAGGGCGGGAAGGTTCGAGCGCTCGTCGGCACCGCCGGCCGTGACCCAGATGTAGCGCAGGACCAGCGCCACGTCGGTCACCGCGTGGCTGAAGGAGATCGAGGCGGCGCCGAAGGCGGTGGAGCGGTCGTCGAAGCGGCCGACGCCGGAAGCGAAGCCGACGCGGCGGTACTCCCGGCCGACGAGAGGGTAGAGCTCGCGCCCGCGGCGGAAGGTTTCCGCGAGTAGCGGCGAGACGCTTTTTCTCTGCTCCAGGCCGGGGCGGATGCCGTAGAACACCAGGGGGAACCGCGGCTCGGCGCTCTCGGCGTAGCGCAGGTAGTCCACGAAGTACCGCGCCTCCTCAGAGTCCGCCGCCGATGTGGCGAGGGGGTTGTTGGCATCGGCCACGTAGTGGGAGACCACGCCGAGCTGGCGGATGACCTCCTCGAAGGGCCGGTGATTCTGGATCGCGGCGATCGCCCGGGCCACCTCCTCCAGGATCACCTGGTCGAGCGAGCCCGATCCGTCGGGGTTCTTCATGTGGCGGGCGGGGTCGCCGTCCTGAAAGGGAGCGGTGGCCCCCTCCTCGAAGGCGCGCCGGTGCTTTTCGATCTGCCGGGCAAGGTCCGCGGGGACGAGTCGCGCCGCCTCGCGGGCGATGGTCAACTGGGTGCCGGGCGTCCACGCCCGGGCCGGGGAGACCCCGGCGAAGCCGAGCGCCAGCCCCAGGGCTGCGACAAGATACACTCTGTTCTGCATTCCGCGTCTATTCTAATCCACAAATGGCCCGCCCCCTCCGGGCCGCCTGGAGATGCTCTTGCCCCCAACCCGCCACCGCCTCGACGTTACCGGCACCTTCTGCCCCTTGCCGATCCTCCTCGCGGCCCGGGAGATGAGGACTCTCCAGCCCGGAGACCTCCTGGAGGTCCTGGGGGACGACCCCGGCATCCTGGAAGACCTGCCCGTCTGGTGCGAAAGGGCTGGCCACCGGCTGTTGGAGCTCCGGGAAGAAGACGGGACGATCCTCGGGCTGGTAGAGAAGGGGGAGCCTCGGCCTCGCCGGGAGGATGGCGCTTGACTCCGGGCGCGGACCCTGGCACAATCTGCCGCCCCTGGGGTCGCCCGACCCCCTGTGCCCAGGTAGCTCAGTTGGTAGAGCACGTGACTGAAAATCACGGTGTCACTGGTTCGATTCCGGTCCTGGGCACCATCAACTCCCACTCTTACAACAAGTTAGCTTAGGCCCGGAACCTGGGGCAGACGGGCTCCGCCCGTCCAGGTTTCGCTCGGGTTTCGGCCGGGAAGGGTGCCGCCCGGCCCTTCACCTCCTCCCCGGACCTGCCGGCCACGAAGTTCCTCTCTCTAATCAGAAACAGAATCCCGCCAGGGGCCAGGGGCACACTACGGGCGAAAGGAGGGCCAAGCATGGAAGGACAGGCCCGGAGAATGACCCCGTTGGACGTGCAGCGAGTCTACGGTCTGACGGTGAAGCACCAAGCCAAGCTGCGCGCCAAGCGCCAGATCCCGTTCTACAAG
>DASQEB010000376.1:0-6581 GCA_035633875.1 Thermoanaerobaculia bacterium | reverse complement strand
GTGGAGCAGCGTCTGGAAGGCGGTGAGCAGGACGGTGTAGAGGGTGGCGCCGCCGCCCGGGAGTCCCCGCCCCAGGCTCCGCAGCGCCGCGGCCGCCTCCTCGCCGATCGTGAACGAGCACGCCGTTCCCCTCTGGCTCGGGACCCGGGGCCGCGGCCGGTCGGTGGGCAGAGCGAGGTCCGGCAGCCGGCCGGCCAGCGCTCGGCTCCAGAAAGCCCAGAGCCTCTCCCCTTCCGGGCCGGCCAGGAGCTCGCGCTGCCACCGCACGTAGTCCGCATAGCTCACGGGGAGAGCGGGGAGGGAGGCGACGGAGGCGCCTTCGCGCAGCAGGCGGCCCAGCTCCCCGACCAGCACCTCCAGCGACCAGAAGTCGGCGACCACGTGGTGGACCGCGAGCACCAGCAGGTGCTCGTCCGGCGAGCGGTGGAAGACGGCCACCCGCAGCACCGGCCCCTGGATCAAATCGAAGGGGCGCCAGGCCTCCTCCGCCAGCCAGCTCTCCACCTCGTCGTCGCTCCAGGCTGTGGCGTCCTCCTCGACGAAACCGATCCCCCCGGCAGCCCCGACCCGCTGCACGGGCTCGCCGTCCATCTCGTGGAACGTGGTGCGCAGGACGGGATGGCGCTCCGCGAGAGCCTCCAGGGCGCGCCGCAACTCCGCCGCGTGGAGCGGCCCGCGCACGCGGGCGGCGCCTGCGATGATGTAGGCCGCGCTCCCCGGATGCTGGCGGTCGATCAGCCAGAGCGCCTGCTGGCCGTAGGAGAGCGGGTATTCTGAAACCACGGGCCCTGCGGCGAGGCCCGGCACGCCACCGTCCCGCAAGGGATTTTCCAGGCGGGAGAGGACCCGCCCGGCGACATCCGCAAGGCTCATGCCCTCGATCAGCTCGGCGAGCGGCAGCGCGACTCCGAAGTCGGACTCGACGTCGTTGCGAAGCTCGACCGCCGCCGCCGAATCGAGCCCGAGGGCGCTCAGCGGCTGTTCGGGCTCCAGCAGCGAGGCGGGCGCCCGGAGCGCCCGGGCGGCCTGCCTCCGCAGGTGAGCCAGCAGGGCCGGCGCGCGCTCCTCCGCCGCGAGGGCTCGCAGGGCGTCGAGATCCAGATCCGCGGCGGCGGCTTCGTCGACCGCCGGTCCACCCGCCAGCACGCTGGAGAACACCACCTCCAGGCCGCCGTGAAGGAATCCCTCGCGGCAGGCGTGGCGCTGAATCTTGCCGCTGGAGGTCTTGGGGATCGTCCCCATGCGCACCAGCACCACGCCGTGCGCCTGCACCTCGTGCTCCTCGGCGAGCGAGCGCCGGACCGCGTCCACCACCTCCTCGAAGTCGCCGCGGCGGCGGCCCTTTACCTCGTGAACGACGACCAGCCGCTCCTCCCCGCCCACCTCGACGGCGACAGCGGCGCCGCAGCCCGGGCGCAGGTCGGGATGGCTGCGCTCCGCCGTCAGCTCCAGGTCCTGCGGATAGAGATTGCGGCCGCGGATGATCAGCAGGTCCTTGATCCGGCCGGTGACGAAGATCTCGCCGCCGCTGACGAATCCGAGGTCCCCGGTGCGCAGGAAGACCGCGCTCCCCTCACCTGCCAGACGGGCCTGGAAGTCGCGCTCGGTCACGTCGGGGCGTTGCCAGTAGCCCTGGGCGACGCTGGGGCCGCTGACCCAGATCTCCCCCACCCGGCCGGGAGCGCACCGGGTGCGCGTCTCCGGGTCGACGACCACCACCTCCTGCCCCATCCAGGCGTGGCCGCAGCCGACCAGCTCACGCCCCGAGGACTCGTCCTCCACCGGCACGGCCTCGCCGCGCTCCAGCGCCGGCCCATCGAAGCGCCGGGCCACCGCGCCGGAGCCGGGCTTCCCTCCGGAGACGAACAGGGTCGCCTCCGCCAGTCCGTAGCAGGGATAGAACGCCTCGCGCCGGAAACCGTAGGGTGCAAACGCCCGGGCGAAGCGCTCCAGGGTCTCCGCCCGGACCGGCTCGGCGCCGTTGAAGGCCACCTCCCAGCAGGAGAGGTCGAGATCGACATCCGCCTCGGCCGCGAGCTTGCGCGTGCAGAGCTCGTAGGCGAAGTTGGGGCCGCCGCTCGTGGTCGCCCGGTAACGCGAGATCGCCCGCAGCCAGGCCAGCGGCTTCTGCAGGAAGGTGACCGGCGACATCAGCACGCAGGGCACGCCGAGGTACAGCGGCTGCAGGACGTTCCCGATCAGCCCCATGTCGTGGTAGAGCGGCAGCCAGCCGACGATGCGCGAGCGCTCCGACTGCCCGAAGGCGCGTTGGATCATCGCCTCGTTGTGGAGCAGATTGCCGTGGCTCACCATCACCCCCTTCGGGGTGGAGGTCGAGCCGGAGGTGTACTGGAGAAAGGCCAGGGTCTCGGCCGTAGCGCCCGGATCGGTCCACTCCGCGGCGCGCCCGAGATCGAGATCGTCGGTCGAAAGGCACCCGACGCCCGCGAGCTCCGGAATCTGGCCCGCCACCGCCTGCACGTTGGGGAGCAGCGCCGAGGTGGTGAGGGCCACGGCGGGGTGCGCGTCGCGCGCGATCGCTCGCAGGCGCGGCAGGGTGCGGTTCGAGCGCGGCGGGTAGGCCGGCACCGCGGCCACGCCGCCGCAGAGGCAGCCCAGGAAGGCCGCAATGAAGTCGAGCCCCGGCGGGTAGAGCAGCAGCGCCCGGGAGCCGCGCGCCCCCATCCGCTCGAGGTGAACGCCGATGGCGCGAGCCCGCTCGTCGAGCTCGCGGTAGGTTAGGCGGGCCGCCTCCTCCTCGCTATCGTTCAGAAAGGTGAAGGCGCAGCGGTCGGGGGTGTCGGCGGCTCTCGCGCGCAGCAGGTCCACCAGGTTTCCGGGTTCGGCCCGCCGGGGACCGACGCCGAGAGTCTCCAACTCGGCGGCGAGGTCGGCCACGGTCCGCATCTCGAACAACCGCCCCAGCGGCACGTCCACCCCAAACACCTTGCGCACGCGCGACGCCACTTGCGCGGCGAGGAGCGAATGGCCGCCGAGCTTGAAGAAATCATCCTCGACGCCGACACCTTCGACGTGCAGCACCTCCGACCAGATCTCCGCCAGCCGCGCCTCGACAAGGGTGCGGGGGGCCACCCTGCCCTTCAGGCCTGCATCGTGCCGCGGAGCGGGCAACGCCCTGCGGTCCACCTTGCCGTTGGGCGAAAGCGGCAGCGCGTCCAGAATGACCAGAGCGGAAGGCACCATGTAGGCCGGCAGCCGTCCGCCGAGCCAGGCCGAGAGCTCCTCCGCCAGCTCCCCAGCGGAGGCTCCGGGGTCGGCCGGGACCACGTAGGCCGCCAGCCGGCGGTCTCCCGGCGTGTCCTCCCGCATGATCACCACGGCCTTGGCAATCCGGGGATGGCCGGCCAGCAGGAGCTCGATCTCCCCCGGCTCGATGCGGAAGCCGCGCAGCTTGACCTGGTGGTCCACCCGGCCCAGGAACTCGATCCGCCCGTCCGGCAGGAAGCGGACCAGGTCGCCGGTCCGGTACAGCCGCGCCCCGGGCTCTCCGGCCGGGTCCGGCACGAATTGCTCAGCGGTCAGGTCCGGCCGTCCCAGGTAGCCCCGGGCCAGCCCCTCGCCGCCCAGGCAGAGCTCCCCCAATATCCCGGCCGGCACCGCCCGCAGGCGGCGGTCTAGCACGCGCGCCCGGGTGTTGCCCACCGGCCGGCCGATCGTCAGGGGCCGCCCCTTCTCGGCCTGCTCCACCGTGGCCCAGACCGTGGCCTCGGTGGGGCCGTAGGCGTTGAACACCCGGCGGCCCGCAGTTCCTCCGGACCAGCTCTGCGCCAGCTCCGCCGGGCAGGCCTCCCCGGCCACGAGCAGCGTCCGAAGGGCGGGGAGATCGGATTCCCCCGGCGCCGGCAGCGCCGCCAGCGCAGACGGCGGCAGGGTCACGTTGGTGATCCCGCGGTCGCACAGCAGGGCGAGCAGCGGCGGGCCGGGTAGCAGGGAATCGCGGTCCGCAAGGCGCAGCTCCGCACCAGCCACCAAAGCGATCGTGATCTCGGCCACCGACGCGTCGAAGCTCGGTGAGGCGAACTGCAACACCCGGTCCTGCGGACCGGTCCCATAGATTTGGAGCTGCGCCGCGCACAAGTTGACGAGCCCGCGGTGGGTCACGCCCACTCCCTTGGGACGGCCGGTCGAGCCGGACGTGTAGATCACATAGGCCAGGTTGTCGAGGTCCGCGCCGCCCGCCATGCCCTCCCCCGCCAGGGCCGGGCTCTCCTGGTCCCGGTCCAGGCAGAGCACCGTCGCGGCGCTCTCCGGCAAGCCCGGAAGGAGCCGCTCCAGAGTCAGCACGACGCGAGGACGGGCGTCCGCGAACATTAGCTCCAGACGCTCCCGCGGGTAGCCCGGGTCGAGCGGCAGGAAGGCGCCGCCGGCGTGGAGGACGCCCAGCAGGCCCACCACCATCTCCGGCGAGCGCTCCACGGCCAGGCCCACCAGCACGTCCGGCCCCACCCCCAGGCCGCGCAGGTGGCCCGCCAGACGGCGGGCCTGGGCGTCCAACTCGGCGTAGGTGAGCCGCCCCTCGCCGAACACCACCGCCGCGGTCTCCGGGGTCCGCGCCGCTTGCTCCGCCACCTGCTCATGAACCAGGCGCCCGGTCGCCACCGGCATCCGGGTCTGGCTCCACTCCTGGAGCTGCGCCTGCTCCGCCGGCGTCAGCAGGTCCAGCTCCGAAAGCCTCCGCCCGGGATCGGCCGCCGCCGCGGCGAGCAGGGTCCGGAGGTGGCCGGCCATCCGCACGGCCGTGGTGCCGTCGAACAGGTCGAGGCTGTACGTCAGCGTTCCGGTGAGCCCGCGGGCGGTCTCGGCGATCACGAGGGCGAGGTCGAAGGCGGTGTGGCGCGGCGCGAGCCGGACGGACTCGATGGCGAGACCGCCCAGGTCCGCCACGGCCCCGGGCTCTCCCAGGCTGAAGATCGCCAGGTCCTCGCCTGCCGCGGAGCGCGCCTTTTGCAGCACGAACAGGGTCTGGAACACCGGCGAGCGGCTCGGGTCGCGCTCCGGCTGCAGACGCTCCACCAGCAACGGGAAGGGGAAGTCCTGGTGCGCGAAGGCATCGAGAGCCGTGCGGCGCAGCCGCCCCAGCAGCTCCGCGAACAGCGGATCGCCCGAAAGATCCCCGCGCAGCACGACCGGGTTCACGAAGTAGCCCACGAGGCCGGCAAGAGCGGCCGCGCTCCGCCCGGCCGTGGGCGAGCCGACCAGCACGTCGTCCTGTCCGCCGTAGCGGTGGAGCAGCGTCTGGAAGGCCGTCAGCAGGACGGTGTAGAGAGTGGCGCCACCGCCCGGGAGTCCCCGCCCCAGGCTCCGCAGCGCCGCGGCCGCCTCCTCGCCGATCGTGAACGAGCACGCCGTTCCCCTCTGGCTCGGGACCCGGGGCCGCGGCCGGTCGGTGGGCAGATCGAGGTCCGGCAGCCGGCCGGCCAGCGCCTTGCTCCAGAAAGCCCAGAGCCTCTCCCCTTCAGGACCGGCCAGAAGCTCGCGCTGCCAGCGCACGTAATCCGCATAGCTCACGGGGAGA
Source organism: Thermoanaerobaculia bacterium (assembly GCA_035633875.1). Classification (GTDB taxonomy): domain Bacteria; phylum Acidobacteriota; class Thermoanaerobaculia; order Multivoradales; family UBA5704; genus DATARR01. The sequence continues at coordinate 1,045 of DASQEB010000376.1, read as the reverse complement.
GGGGGGAGGGATGCGGTGGAGGCGCCTTCGCGCAGCAGGCTCGCAAACTCGGCAACCAGCACCTCCAGCGACCAGAAGTCGGCGACCGCGTGGTGGACCGCGAGCACCAGCAGGTGCTCGTCCGGCGAGCGCTGGAAGACGGCCACCCGCAGCACCGGCCCCCGCATCACGTCGAAGGGGCGCCAGGCCTCCTCCTCCAGCCAGCCCTCCACCTCCTCATTGTTCCAGGCGGTGGCGTCCTCTTCGACGAAGCCGATCCCGGTGGCGGCCCCGACCCGCTGCACGGGCCCGCTGTCCGTCTCGTGGAAGGTGGTCCGCAAGGCGGGATGGCGCTCCGCGAGAGCCTCGAAGGCACGCCGCAACGCTGCCATGTCGAGCGCACCGCGGACGCGCGCGGCTCCCGCGATGATGTAGGCCGCGCTCCCCGGATGCTGGCGGTCGATCAGCCAGAGCGCCTGCTGGCCATAGGAGAGCGGAAGCTCGGTCGCGGCAGGACCCGCCGTCAGTCGCGGCAGACCCACTTCTGGCGTGGGAGCTTCCAGACAGGCGAGGACCCTCCCGGCGACCTGAGTCAGGCTCATACCCTCGATCAACTCGGTGAGCGGCAGCGCGACACCAAAGGCGGATTCGACGTCGTTGCGGAGCTCGACTGCCGCGGCCGAATCGAGCCCGAAGGCGCTCAGCGGCTGCTCGGGATCCAGCAAAGAGGCGGGCACCCGGAGCGCCCGGGCGGCCTGCCTCCGCAGGTGCGTCAGCAGGGCCGGACCGCGCTCCTCCGGCGCCAGTGCCCGCAGGGCCTCGGGATCCAGATCCGCGGCGGCGGCTTCATTCACCGCAGGCCCGCTCTCCAGCACACTGGAAAACACCACCTCCAGGCCGCCGCGGAGAAACCCCTCGCGGCAGGCGTGGCGCTGGATTTTGCCGCTGGAGGTCTTGGGGATCGTCCCCATGCGCACCAGCACCACGCCGTGCGCCTGCACCTCGTGCTCCTCGGCGAGCGAGCGCCGGACCGCGTCCACCACCTCCTCGAAGTCGCCGCGGCGGC
>DASQEB010000375.1:0-17001 GCA_035633875.1 Thermoanaerobaculia bacterium | reverse complement strand
TGCCTCGGTTTCCTCCTGTCGGACGAGGCGGCCCGGGCTCGGCTCGCCGAGTGCGCCCGGCAGCGCCTCCTGGGCGCCTACCGCTGGGGAGCCAACATGGACCGCTTCGAGGATCTGATCGGGAGCGCCGTGAGGCCCGGTGGCCCCCAACTCGTCGGCGGCCGGCTCCTCCTGCGGGAGAACCCGCCGGAGCCGGGCACCCTCGCGGAGGGGGCGCGCAGTGCGTGACCTGCTGGTCATCGCGGTCATCTACGGATCGCTGCCGGTCATCGTCTTCCGCCCCTACCTCGGGCTGCTCGTCTACTGCTGGCTCGCCTTCATGCGGCCGCAGGACATGGCCTGGGGCGCGAGCAAGGTGCTCCCTCTCTCCCAGTGGGTGGCCCTCGCCATGCTGGCCGGGATCGTCCTGACGCTCGGGCGGGAACGGCTGGCGACGCTCAAGCAGCAGACGGTCTACCTCATCCTGCTCGTCGGCTGGATCTCCCTCTCGGTAGCGAACGCGCTGGTGCCGCGGCTGACCGAGGCCACCTACGGCTACTACTGGAAGGCCGTCCTCATCGCCATCCTGACGACCGGCCTGGTGCGGGACCGCAGGCGGTTCCGCATCCTGCTCCTGCTCGTCGCCTTCTCGATCGGCTTCCTGGGGGCCAAGCGCGGCCTCTTCGGCCTCCTGCGCGGCGGGATCCGCTACCACGACGGTCCCGGCGGGTTCATGAACGACAACAACGCCTTCGCACTGGCGCTCAACATGATCCTGCCGCTCCTCGTCGGCATCGCCGTGGTGGAGAAGGAGAAAATCCTCAAGGTCGTCTCCTGGACCATGGCGGGCCTCTGCCTGCTGACCATCCTGTTCACGTTCTCCCGCGGCGGTCTGCTCACCCTGTGTCTGATCACGCCCCTGCTGATCTGGCGCTCGCGCCAGCGGTTGCTGGTGGGCGCTGTCCTGGCGCTCGGGCTTTCGGCCTTTCTCTTCTTCACCTCGGACTCGTTCACGGCGGAGTACGCCGAGCGGGCCTCGACCATCTCCGACTACGAAGAGGACCGGTCGGCCATGGGGCGGCTGCAGGCCTGGAACACCTCCTGGCGCGTGTTCCTCGACTATCCGTGGACCGGGGTGGGACCCAACAACTTCATCGTCGTACACCCGGTCTATTCGCCGAACCCGGGGGAGTTCCGGGTCTCCCACAACATGTATCTGCAGTTCCTCTCCGAGTGCGGCTTCCCGGCGTTGCTGTTCTTCCTGGCCACCTTGGGATCGACCCTCCTGGGGTTGCAGAAGCTGCGGGCGGAGACGACGACCCAGGCCTGGGCGGAGACCTACGCCCGCATGTTCCAGATCTCCATCTTCGCCTATCTCGTGGGCAGCGTCTTCCTGAACACGGCTTACAACGAGCTGATCTACGAGCTGATCGGTCTCGCCGTGAGCCTGGAGGTGATCGCGCGGACCGCGCCTGCGGAGGAGGAAATGCCCGCCACGGTGCCGGACGACGTGCCCTGGTGGAAGAAGCCCCTCCCCAGTCCGACCTCCACCACCTGGGCGAAGGGGGCCTGACGCCATGTGCGGGATCGCAGGGATGTTCTGCTACGCCGAGGCCGGGCCCGCCCGCCGCGAGGACCTGGCGCGCATGGTCGCTCCCCTGCGCCACCGCGGTCCGGACGACGAGGGGGTCCACCTCGCGGGCCCCTTCGGCCTAGGACATACCCGTCTGTCGATCATCGACGTCGCGGGCGGCCACCAGCCGCTGTTCTCCGAGGATCGCTCGGCCGCCGTGGTCTGCAACGGCGAGATCTACAACCATCGGGAGCTGCGCCGGCAGCTCGAGGCCCGCGGCCACCGCTTCGCCACCCGGTCGGACAGCGAGGTCATCGTTCACCTCTACGAGGACCTGGGCCCCGCGGCCGTCGAAAAGCTCTCCGGGATGTTCGCCCTGGCGGTGACCGACGTCCGCCGCCGGCGGCTCACCCTCGCCCGCGACCGGGTGGGCAAAAAGCCCCTGTTTCTGGCGGACGACGGGCGGCGGCTCGCCTTCGCCTCGGAGCTCAAGAGCCTCCTCGCCGCCGGCTTGATCGAGCCCGAGATCGATCCGGAGGCCCTCGACCTCTATCTTGCCTTCGGCTATGTGCCGGCGCCCTGGACCATCTTCAAGGGCGCGAGGAAGCTCCCCGCGGGCCACCTCGCCGTGTGCGACGCCCGGGGGCTCAGGATCGAGCGCTACTGGGACGTGGAGCTCCGAAGTGAGCCCGGGACGCCCGAGGAGCGGCTCGTCGAGGAGCTCGAGGAGCACCTCGCCGAGGCAGTGCGCGACCGGCTCGAGAGCGACGTGCCCCTTGGCGCGTTCCTGTCGGGCGGGCTCGACTCCGGGACCATCGTCTCCCTGATGAGCCGCGAGCTCTCCGCACCCGTCCGCACCCACACCGTGGGCTTTTCCGACCGGCTTACCGACGAGCGGGAGGACGCCGCCGCTGTGGCCCGAGCCTTGGGCACCGACCACGTGGCGACCGAGGTCCGACCCGACCTGGAGGACGTGCTGCCACGGATCGCCTGGCACCTGGACGAGCCGTTCGCCGATCCCTCGGCGGTGCCTACCTGGTACGTCTCCCGGGAGACCCGCCGTCGGGTGACGGTGGCTCTCTCCGGCGACGGAGGCGACGAGCTCTTCGCCGGCTACCGGGACCGCTACGGCCTGCACCTGCTGGAGGAGCGGCTGCGCGGATTCCTTCCCGCAGGGGTGCGCCGCGCCGCCCTGCCGCCAATCGCCCGCCGCTGGCCCCGCTCACCCCGCCTGCCCCGGCCTCTGCGCCTGGCGGGGCTCTTCGCCAACCTCGCGGTGGACGCGGACCGCTCCTATTTCTCCGACCGCTGCCTGATCCCCGGCCATCTCCAGGAGCGGCTGTTTGGCGAGGGCCTGCGCGAGCGGCGGGGCAGATTCGACCCGTTTTCCGCCCTGGAGCCCCATCTGGCGCGCGCGCCCAAGGGGGACCCCCTCGCCCGGGCCCTTTATCTGGACTTCAAGACCTGGCTCGCCGATGACGGCCTGGTGAAGGTGGACCGGATGAGCATGGCCCACGCCCTGGAGGTGCGCTGCCCCATGCTCGACCACCGGGTGGTGGAATTCGCCGCCCGCGTCCCGTCGAGGCTCAAGATGACCGGCGCGCGGACCAAGGTCCTGCTGCGCCGGGTGGCCGAACGCCGGCTGCCGGCCGAGATCCTCTCCCGCCCCAAACGCGGCTTTGCACCCCCGATCTCCCGCTGGCTGCGGGAGGACCTCCGCGAGATGGCCCACGACCTGCTGCTCGGGCCCGACGCCCTCGGCCGCTCCCTGTTCGAGCCCCGGGAGATCCAACGCCTGCTTGTGGACCATGAGGCGCGGCGGCTGGAGGCGGGCTGGGCGATCTGGACGCTGCTGATGCTGGAGGTCTGGGGACGGGAAGTGGCCGGCGCCGGCCCCGAGATCGAGGAGGTGCCGCGTGCGGTCGGGATCTGAGCGACGGACGCGGGTGCTGCTGTTCAGCACCGTCTTCCCCAACACGTGCCAGCCGCACCACGGGATCTTCGTGCGCGAGCGCATGCGCGGCCTGCCGGAGGACCTGGAGGTCCGGGTGGTCGCCCCCACACCGTGGTTTCCCTTCGCCTCGGGCCTCCGCCCCGGGTTCCGGCCGGAGGTGCCCGCGGAGGAGTCCCACGACGGGATACGGGTCCTCCACCCCCGGTTCCTCTCCTTTCCCGGGATCCTCAAATGCCTGGACGGCCTCCTCCTCTTCCTCTCGACCCTGCCGGCGCTGGTCCGGCTGCGGCGGGAGTTCCGCTTCGACGTGATCGACGCCCACTTCGTCTACCCCGAGGGGCTCGCGGCCGTGCTCGCCGGATGGCTCTTCCGGGTACCGGTGGTGCTCACCGTGCGAGGCATGCTGCCGCTCCTCATTCCCTACCGTCTGCGCCGGCCCCAGCTCCGCTTCGCCCTGCGCCGGGCGACCCGGGTGATCGCCGTCTCCGAATCGCTCCGCCAGGACGCCGTCCGGTTCGTGCCGGCCGGCAAGGTCCGGGTCATCGAGAACGGAATCGCCCCGTCCGTGTTCCACCCCGTCGACCGGATCGAGGCCCGCCGCGCCCTGGGGCTGGCCAAGTACGGCCCGCTCCTCGTCTCCGTGGGGACGCTCGCCGAGCGCAAGGGGTTCCATCTGGTGATGGAGGCGATGGCGTCGCTGCGCCGCCGCTATCCCAGGCTCCGCTTCGCCATCGTGGGGAGCGACGGCCCCGAAGGGTCGATGGGTGCCGAGCTGCGGCAGCTCGCGGTGCAGTTGGGAATCGGGGACCAGGTGCTCTTCGCCGGCCCTCGCGGGCGGGACGAGCTGGCCCTCTGGTACAGCGCGGCGGATGCCTTCGTCCTGGCGAGCGCCCACGAAGGGTGCCCCAACGTGGTGCTGGAGGCCCTCGCCTGCGGCACGCCGGTGGTGGCGACCCCGGTGGGGACCGTCCCGGAGCTGATCGCCGGGCCGGAGGTCGGGTTCCTCGTGGATCGCGAGGTGCCCGCCCTGGCCAGGGGCATCGCCGCGGCCCTCGACCGCGCCTGGGACCGGGAGCGGATCTGTGCCCGCATCGCCTCCCGCACCTGGGAGGCGGTGGGCCGGGAGGAGGCCGAAGAGATCCGGGTGGCGGTCGGACGTTTGCCTGGAGAGCCGGAGGCGATCCCCGCGCCGGCCCCGAAAGCGGTCCAGGAGGCGGCGCGGTGAGGATCCTCTACCACCACCGCACCCGGGCCGCGGACGCCCAGGGCATCCACATCGCCGAGATCCAGCGGGCTTTCCGCAATCGCGGCCACGAGGTCCTGGAGGTGGCGCTGGTCGAGGCCGGCGCCGAGGCGCGGGCGGACGAGGCGGGCGGCGAGGCCCGGGGGATCCTGGGGCGGCTCGCCTCCCGGGCTGCCGCGCATGCGCCCCTTCCGGTCAAGGAGGCCATGGAGCTCGCCTACAACCTCGTGGCCTACCGGCGGCTGGCGAAGGCGATCCGCAGCTTCCGGCCGGACTTCGTCTACGAGCGCTACGCGGCCAACACCTTCGCGGGCCTCGCCGCCGCGCGCCGCCACGGGGTGCCCTTCGTGCTGGAGATCAACTCGCCCCTCGCCCAGGAGAAGGCGGAGCACGACGGCCTCTTTTTCCGGGGAGTGACGCGGGGGATCGAGCGCCGGCTCGCCGCCGGAGCGGACGTGACCCTCGCCGTCACCGGCGTGCTCGCCCGCATCCTGGAGAGCGGCGGAGTGCCCGCGGGCAAGGTGGTGGTGATGCCCAACGGCGTCCGCCGCGAGTTCGGGACCGCCGGTGACGGCGCCGCGTTCCGGCGCCGGCTGGGCATCCCGCAGGACGTCCCCGTCGCCGGCTTCGTGGGCTGGTTCCGGCCCTGGCACGGCCTGGAGCGGCTGCTCGAGGCGGCGGCCTCTCCCGCGTGGCGCGAGGCCCGCCTCCACCTTGTCCTGGCCGGGGACGGCCCCGCCATGCCCGTCCTGCGGGAGATGCGGGCGGCCTCCTCCGATCTGGAGGAGCGGGTCGTGCTCTGCGGGCCGGTGCCGCGGGGGGACATCGAGTCGGCGCTGGCGGCGTTCGACGTTGCGGTGCAGCCGGCCGTCACCTCCTACGCCTGCCCGATGAAGATCCTGGAGTACATGGCCGCGGGGTGCGCCATCGTCGCCCCCGGCTCGGACAACGTAAGGGAGCTGCTGACCCACGGCGAGACCGCGCTGCTCTGCCCCGGAGGTGCCAACCCTGCCATGGAGGACCTCTCCGCCGCCGTCCTGGCCCTCGCCCGGGACCCGGACCTGCGGACCCGGCTGGGGGCCGCCGCCCGGCAGCGGATCGTCGAGCAGGGCTGGTTCTGGGACGAGAACGCGCGGCGCGTGGAAGAGCTGGTCATCGGAGCGAGGAAGCGGGGGGCGCCCACTGCCGCCGTCCCCCGCCGGGAGGAGGTGCGATCGTGCTGAACGCTTTTTCCGTCGACGTCGAAGACTATTTCCAGGTCGGGGCCTTCGAGGACACGATCCCGCGCGACGCGTGGAACAGCTTCGAGCCGCGCGTGGAACGCAACACGCGCCGGTTGCTCGACCTCTGCGCGGAGCACGGCGTCCAGGGGACCTTCTTCACCCTGGGCTGGGTCGCCGAGCGCTGGCCCGGCCTGGTGCGGGACATCCACGCGGCCGGCCACGAGCTGGGCACCCACGGCCAGGACCACCGCCGGGTCACCCGCATGACCCCGGGTGAGTTCCGGGAGGACGTCCGCCGCTCCAAGCGCACCATCGAGGACATCGCCGGCGTCGAGGTGATCGGCTACCGGGCGCCCAACTACTCGATCGTGCGGGAGACCTTCTGGGCCATGGACATCCTGGCCGAGGAGGGCTTCCGCTACGATTCCAGCGTCTTCCCCATCTGGCACGACCATTACGGCATCCCGGACTTCCCGCGCTTCCCCCGCCCGGTGCGCGGGGAGAACGGGTCGGCCCTCCATGAGTTCCCCATCTCGACCATCCGGATGGCGGGGGTCAACCTTCCGTTCGTGGGCGGCGGCTACCTGCGCCATTTCCCCCTCTCCTTCATCCGCTGGGGGATGCGCTGGCTGAACGGTCACGAGCGGCGGCCGGCTCTCGTCTACATCCACCCCTGGGAGCTCGACCCGGACCAGCCGGTGCAACCCGTGGGGCTGCTCAAGCGGCTCCGGCACTACCGCAACCTCGACCGGACGGAAGACCGCCTGGCGAGGCTCTTCTCCGAGTACAGCTTCGCTTCCTGCCGCGAGGTGCTGGGACTGTGACCGCCGAACCGTTGATCCTGGACCGCGAGAGGGTGAGCCGCCCGGCTCTCGTGCCGGAGCGACTCACGGTAGAAACCCTTCACCCCCGCCGCGAGGCCGACTGGGACCGTTTCGTGCGGAGCACGCCCGGGGCGACCTTCTTCCACCTGCTGGGCTGGCGCTGGCTCGTGGAGCGGACCTTCGGCCACCGCGCCCACTATCTCACCGCCCTGCGCGGGGACCGCATCGTGGGCGTGCTCCCCCTGTTCGAGATGAAGAGCCTGCTCTTCGGCCACTCCCTCGTCTCGCTCCCCTTCGCCATCGGCGGCGGGATCGTGGCCGAGGACCCGGAGGCGGCCTCGGCCCTGCTCGCCGACGCCCGGCGGCTCGCCGGGGAGCGGAATGTGGACTACCTGGAGCTGCGCTCGGAGGAGCCCCTGCCGCACGCGGGACTGCTCACCAAGGATCTCTACGTCACTTTCCGCGCCGATCTGACGGCGGGGGAGGAGGCCCTCCTCCAGCGGATGGAGCGCAAGCGCCGGCAGATGATGAGCTACGTCCTCAAGGACAAGGCGGGTTTCGAATGGAGGGTGGCGGGGATCGAGGAGCTGCCCCTCTTCTACTCCCTTTTCTGCCAGAGCATGCGCCACCACGGGACGCCGGTCTACCCGCGCCGCTTCCTCCACGAGATCCTGGACCGCTTCCCGTCCGACACCAACCTCTTCTTCGTCTCCCACAACGGCCGCACGGTGGCCGGCGTGCTCAACATCCTCTTCGGGGACGTCATCATGCCCTTCTATGCCGGGGCCGACCGCAAGGAGCGCCCCCGCGGGCTGGATGACTTCCTCTACCTCGCCGTCATGCGCTGGGGCCGGGAGCACGGCTTCCGGACGTTCGACTTCGGCCGCAGCAAGCGGGGCACCGGCGCCTTCAAGTTCAAGGAGCGCTGGGGCATGGAGCAGGTCCCGCTCGCCTACCAGTACCACCTGGTCCGCGCGCGTGAGTTGCCCAACGTCAGCCCCGCCAATCCCCGGTACGAGGCCGCCATCCGGGTCTGGCAGAAGCTGCCCCTGCCGGTCACCCGGCTGCTCGGCCCCATGATCGTCAAGAGGGTGCCGTGAAGGATCTTTCCATCGTCATCCCTCTCTACAACGAGGAGGAGAGCGTGGACGCCCTCCACGAGGAGGTCCGCGCCGCGGCCGACCGGCTCGGGCGGGAGTACGAGATCGTCCTCGTGGATGACGGCAGCCGCGACGCGACCCCGGAAAGGCTTCGGGCGATCGCCGAGAGGGACCCCCGGGTCAAGGTCGTCCGCTTCCGCCGCAACTACGGGCAGACGGCCGCTCTCCAGGCCGGCTTCGACCAGGCCGAGGGAGCGGTCGTCATCACCCTGGACGGCGATCTCCAGAACGATCCGAACGACTTCGGGCTGCTCGTCGAAAACATCGAGCAGGGCTACGATGTCGTCTGCGGCTGGCGGCGGGACCGCAAGGACAGGATGCTCTCGCGCCGGGTCCCCTCCATGGCGGCCAACTGGCTCATCGGGGCGCTCACCGGCACCCGCATCCACGACAACGGCTGCACTTTGAAAGCCTACCGCCTCGACGTCATCCGCAAGGCCCGGCTCTACGCCGAGATGCACCGGTTCCTGGCGCCGATCCTGTGCCTGTCCGGCTGCCGCTACAAGGAGGTCGTGGTCAACCACCGTGCGCGCCGCTTCGGGACGAGCAAGTACGGGATCTCGCGGATCTGGAAGGTCTTCCTCGACCTGCTCACCGTCAAGATGCTCCTGGGGTTCACCACCCGGCCGGCGATCTGGTTCGGGCTCCTGTCCCTGCCCTTTCTGGCGGGGACGCTCCTCGCCTTCGCCGTCAGCGTCTCCATCCACCTCACCCTGCCGGCGGGGAGCGACTATCCCCTCGTCTTCCCGGCGGTCACCATCCTGCTGGCCTTCGCCTCCGCGCACCTGCTCCTCCTCGGGCTTTTCGCGGAGCTCATCGTCAAGGTCGGAGATTTCAAGGAAACGGAGGCCGTGCTGGCCGTCGTCGATTCAGGAGGTCGTGCATCATGAGAAGGAGCCGGCTGCGGGCGGGGGACCCTGAAGTCTCGGTCGTCGTCCCCGTCGTCGAGCGCATCGGCGACCTGAGGCAGCTCTATACGGAGTTCTCGGGCGAGTTGGCCCGGCTGGGGCGGAGCGCCGAATTCATCTTCGTCGTGGATGACCGGCTGCGGGGGGTGCTCCCGGTCCTGCGGGAGCTCCAGGACGAGGCGGAGCGGGAGATCGTCATCATCCTGCTCGGGGGCCGGTTCGGCGAGTCCGCGGCGCTCACCCTGGGGTTCGAGAGGGCCCGGGGCGAGACGATCGTCACCCTGGCTTCTTATTTCCAGGTGGAGCCCGGGGGCCTGCGGGCCGCCTTCGCAGAGCTCGAACGCGGGACCGACCTCGTTGTGGGCCGGCGCCATCCGCGCATCGACTCGTTCTTCAACCGCGTCCAGTCCCGGCTCTTCCACTGGATCGTCCGCCGGCTGACCGCGACCGACTTCCACGACATCAGTTGCGGCTTCAAAGTGATGAGCCGGCGGGTGGCCCGGGAGCTCAACCTCTACGGCGGGCTCCACCGCTTCATTCCCGTGCTGGCCCTGAACGGCGGCTTCACCGTGCGGGAGGTCCCCGTGCCCCAGCGCAACGAGGACCGGAGCACCCGCTACTACGGGACCGGCGTCTACCTGGGCCGGTTGCTGGACATCCTGACCATCTTCTTCCTGACCAAGTTCACGCGCATGCCCCTGCGCTTCTTCGGCCTGCTGGGGAGCGTGCTGTTCGCGTCCGGCTTCCTGATCGCTCTGATCACCGCGGTCGAGAAGGTGGTGTTCGAGACCGGCATCTCGGACCGGCCGGTGCTCCTGCTGGGCGTGCTGCTGATGGTGCTCGGCGTCCAGACCCTGTCGCTCGGGCTGATCGGCGAGATCATCATCTTCACCCACGCCCGCCAGGTCCGCGAGTACAGGGTGGCCGAGGTCATCCGCAAGCCCACCCCGGTGGACGTCGCCGGGACCGAGAGGGGCGGTGAGACGAGGGTGGACGGAGCCTTGCAAGCATCCTGAGCCGAGGAGAGACTGCCCGTGTGTGGAATCTGCGGTGAATGGAATATCGACGGAGTCGAGACCCAGTCCCTCCAGCGGATGAATGACGCCCTCGTCCACCGTGGCCCGGACGACCACGGGGCCGTGCTCCTGGGCGAGGCGGGCCTCGCCATGCGGCGCCTCTCGATCATCGACCTCACCCGGGGGCACCAGCCGATCGCAAACGAGGACGGCACGATCTGGATCGTCTTCAACGGCGAGATCTACAACCACCGCGAGCTGCGGCGCAACCTGATCCGCCGCGGGCACGATTTCCGGACGGCGAGCGACACCGAAGTCATCCTCCATCTCTATGAAGATCGCGGCGAGCACGTGGTGGACGACCTCCGGGGCATGTTCGCCTTCGCGATCTGGGACGTGCGCCGGCGGCTGCTCCTGCTGGCGCGGGACCGCTTCGGCCAGAAGCCCCTGTTCTACCGCTTCGACGGCCGGCGCTTCGTCTTCGCCTCCGAGATCAAGGCCATCCTCGCCGCCGGCGGTCCCGAGCCCGAGCTCGACCTCCGCTCCCTCGACGAGTATCTGACCCTGCGCTTCATCCCCAGCCCGCGGACCCTCTTCACTCACGTCCGCAAGCTCCCTCCGGCCCACGTGCTGGTGCTGGACGCCTCGCACGTCGAGCCCAGGGACAGCCGCCTGATCTCCGCGCCCACCCTGGAGGTCCGCCGCTACTGGAAGCTCCGCTACCAGCCCAAGCGGAGCGGCCGCGAGGCCGAGGTCGTGGAGGAGACCCGGGAGCGGATCCGGGAGGCGGTCGAGTCCCACCTGATCTCGGACGTGCCCGTGGGTGCGTACCTCTCGGGCGGCATGGACTCGAGCCTCGTGGTGGCGATGATGGCCGAGCTGCGGGACGAGCCGATCCAGACCTTCGGGATCGGCGTCGACGACGCCGGGTTCAACGAGCTCCCCTACGCCCGCCTGGTGGCCGACCACTGCGGCACGCGGCACCACGAGGAGCAGGCCGCGCCGGACATGGTGCAGCTCCTGCCCCGCATGGTCTACCACCTGGACGAGCCCTCGGACCCCATCGCCGCCTGCATGTACCACGCGGCGGCGCTCGCAGCCCGGCACGTCAAGGTGGTCTTGACCGGCGACGGCGGCGACGAGATTTTCGCCGGCTACGACCGCTACTTCGGCTTCCGCTGGGTGAGCCTCTACGCCGCCCTGCCCGAGCGCCTCCGTCGTGTCTTCCTGGGGCCGGCCCTCGCGGCACTGCGGGACACCTCGGCCTACAAGAACCTCACTCAGAAAGCCCGCTGGGTGCACGACCTCTCCTTCCACGAGGGGGGACGGCGCTACGCCCAGGCCACCGCCTTCTTCCGCTTCGGCTCTCAGGGCAAGGGCGGGCTCTACACGGACAAGGTCGCCGCCCGGCTCGCCGGGATCGACCCCATGGAATCCGTCATCCGCGGCTTCGAGGAGGCCGAGGCCCGGGACGACCTCGACCGCATGCTCCAGGCTGACATCGCAACCCGGCTGCCCGAGCACTCCCTGATGCTCTCCGACCGGATGACCATGGCCCGGAGCCTCGAGGCCCGCTCGCCGGTCCTCGACCACCACCTCGCCGAATACGTGGCCAGCCTGCCGGTGGACCTCAAGATGCGGGGACGGACCCTCAAGTACCTCCTCCGCCGCGCCGCGGCCCCCTACCTGCCCGAGCCGATCCTGAGGCGGCCCAAGCAGGGGTTCATGTTCCCCCTCGGCCACTGGATGAAGGGTCCCCTCCTCCCGGTCCTCCAGCATCTGCTGGGGCGATCCGTCCTGGTCGAGGAAGGAATCTTCCAGCGCGAGCCCCTCCAGCGCCTGGTCGAGGAGCACGTGGCGCACCGGGCAGACCACCACGTCCGGCTGTGGATGATCCTCAATGTCGAGGTCTGGTATCGCATGTACGTTCGGGGGGAGCGTCTGGAGGACCTGACCGGCCTCCTCCGCGAGCAACTCGTCGGATCGGCTGCCTGAGATGGAAGCGCTGGACGCAGCGGCGGCGGGAGGGAAGCCGGCCGATCGCCGCTCCGGCCTCGGGAGGGTCCTCCGTGTGGCCGTGTCCGTCGCCCTGATCGCCTGGATCTTGCGCAAGGCCCCTCTGCACGAGGTGCTTGCCGCCTTCCGCTCCGCCGATTTCCGCCTCGTGCTGCTGTCTCTGGCCCTGAATCCCGTGGGCTATTGGGCCAGCGTGAGCCGCTGGCGCACCCTCCTCCGCTCCCAGGGAGGGGACGCCTCTTTCGGCTTTCTCCTCCGCTCGTTCCTCGTAGGCGTTTTCTTCAACAACCTGCTCCCGTCGACCATCGGCGGCGACGCCGTCCGCGCGATCGACACCGCCCGCTCCGGAGTGGGTCGGGCGCCGGCGGTGGCCATCGTTTTCGTGGACCGCTTCATCGGCCTCCTGGCCCTGATGCTCTTCGCCATCGCCGGCATCCTCGTCTCCGGCCGGCTGACCGAGCGGGTGCCGGCCCTCTATGCCTGGGTGGTCGCCGGAGCGCTCGCGCTGGGCCTCGTCGCCTGGCTCCTCTTTCTCCCCTCAGCCCGGGCGGCGGTCCTCCTCGAGAGAGTCGCCCTGCGTCTCCCGGACCGCTGGCGCGGGCTGTTCAACAAGGCCTCCACGGCGTTTCTGGCCTTCCAGGGTCAGGGGAGCGTGCTGGCCCGCGCCTTCGGCTGGTCGCTCGTCCTCCAGATCTGCGTGGTTCTCAACGGCTGGCTGCTTGCGAAGGCTCTCCATGTGCCGATCTCGCTTTCCTACTTCTTCCTCATCGTCCCCCTGGCTCTCTTCGTGATGATGGTGCCGGTCTCCATCAATGCCATCGGCGTGCGGGAAAACGTCTTCGCCTTCTTCTTCGCCGCCTTCGGGGTGGCGAGCGCCACAGCCGTGGCCGTGGCTTGGCTGGACTATGGCCTCGTCCTCCTCCAGGCGCTGATCGGCGGGGTGATCTACGCGTGGGGAAGGCGGTCGGTCCGTCCGTCTCTCCCGGTGGAGGAGGCGGTCCGATGAAGATCCTGCTCCTCGCCCCCCATCCCTTCTTCCAGCAGCGGGGCACGCCCATCGCCGAAAAGATGCTCCTCGAGGTCTTGGCCGCCCGCGGGCACGAGATCGACGTCCTCACCTATCACGAGGGGGACGACGTGGCCCTCCCGAATTGCCGCATCCACCGCATCCCGAAGCTCCCGGTGGACGGCATCCGGCCGGGCTTCTCCGGCAAGAAGCTCGTCTGCGACGGCGTGATGCTCTGGAAATGCTTGAGGATGGTGCGCCGGGGCCGTTACGACGTGGTCCACGCCGTCGAGGAATCGGCGTTCATGGCCCTCCTCGCCCGGCGGATGTTCGGCACTCCCTACGTCTACGACATGGACTCCGGCCTCGCCCAGCAGATGGCCAGCCATCTTCCCCGGCTGCGGCCCGTCTTCGAGTGGTTCGAGCGCCGGGCCGTCCGGGGCAGCGTCGGAACCCTGGCCGTCTGCAGCTCCCTGGAGAGGCAGGCTCGGGCCTGGGCTCCCTGGGGGCTCGTGGCGCGCCTGGAGGACGTGAGCCTCCTCCATGCGGAGGACGCGGAGGGAGGTGTTGCCGCGAGCCTCTGCCCGCCGGACTGGGAGGACCGTCCCATCGTCCTCTACGTGGGCAACCTCCAGCCCTATCAAGGGATCGACCTCCTCCTCGCTGCCTTCGCCCGCGCCCTGCCCGAGGTGCCGGACGCGAAGCTCGTCGTGGTGGGAGGGGCCCCGGAGCACATCGCCCGCTACAGCCGGGCCGCCCGGCTCTCCGGCATCGCCGGCAGCGTCCATTTCGCCGGACCCCGGCCGGTGTCCCAACTCGGGACCTGCCTGCGCCGGGCCACCGTCCTCGTCTCGCCGCGGGTCGAGGGGAGCAACACGCCGATGAAGGTCTACTCCTACCTGGACTCCGGCCGTGCCCTCCTCGCTACGCGCCTGCCCACCCACACCCAGGTGCTGCACGACGAGATCGCGTTTCTGGCCGACCCCGACCCGGGCTCCATGGGACGCGGGCTGGTCCGGCTTCTGCAGGACGAGCTGCTGCGGGAGCGATTGGCCAGCAACGCCAAGCAATTTGCCCAGAGGGAGCTCACCCCGGAAGCGTACGCGGAGAAGCTCCTGGGCTTTTACGACGCCGTGGCGCGAAAGATCGGAGGCAAGATCGACCATGGAGAGATCGCGAGAGTCAAAGCCCGACATCAAGGCGGTCGCTAACGCCCTCGGAGCCGCCCGGGACCCGGCCGCCCTCCGGAACGCCCTCGCCGGGGTGGACCTGGGGCAGCTCTCGTCCAACGACTACAGCCTGCTCTCCCGGGCTCTCCAGGGCGCCGGCGTCCCGCCGGATGTCCGGATCGCCTATCTCTCCAACTTCACTCTCGACCTCCTGCCGCGTTTCGTGGACGTCCACTGCGCCAAAGAGGGGCTGCGGACGGAAGGCTACGTGGGCAAGTTCGGGCAGCACGTCCAGGAGGTGCTGGACGAGGGCTCGGACCTCCACCGCTTCCGGCCGGACATCGTCCTCCTCGCCCTCTCCCTGCGACTCCTCCGGCCGGAGCCGGTGGCCGCCCTCCTTTCGCTGTCGCCGGACGAGCGGCGCGACCTGCGGGAGGAGGTCGTGGCCCATCTCGAATCCTGGGCCTCGACGGCCGTCGAACGGCTCCCTTCGACCCTGCTGATCGCCAACTTTCCGGTCCCCGCCTTCCCCCGGATGGGGATCGCGGACCTGAACGCCGACTACGGAGAGACCGAGCTCTACACGGAGCTCAACCTCGACCTTCTCCGGCGTTTCAAGGGCAACTCCCGGGTGCAGGTTTTCGACATCGACCGCCTCGCCTCCCGCTGCGGCAAGGACCGCATCACCGATCGCAAGATGTTCTACCTCGCCAAGATGGAGTGGAGCCCGGCCTTTCTGCCCACGGTCGCCGGCGAGGTCGTCCGCCACGTCAAGGCGGCCCGGGGTCTGGCCAAGAAATGCATCGTCCTCGACCTGGACAACACCCTCTGGGGCGGCGTCGTGGGGGAGGACGGACCCGCGGGCGTTCGCATCGGCCCCGGCGACCCGGAGGGCGAGGCTTTCGCGGATTTCCAGCACCGGTTGAAGGCCCTCCAGGCCCAGGGCGTCCTCCTCGCCGCCTGCAGCAAGAACAATCCCACGGACGTTCGTGAGCTCTTCGACACCCGGCCCGAGATCCCCCTCAAGCTCGCCGACTTCGCCGCCGCCGAGATCTGCTGGGATCCCAAGCACGAGGGCCTGAAGAAGATCGCCGCGGCCCTGAACATCGGCACCGACAGCCTCGTCTTCGTCGACGACAATCCGGCCGAGGTGAGCTTGATCGAGCAGATGTTGCCGGAGGTCCGGACCATCCTCCTGCCTCCCGACCCGGCCGAGTACGCGGCCCTTCTCGAACGGCTGACCGACTTCGAGAAGACCGCCGTGTTGGAGGAGGACCTCGAGAAGACGCGGCAGTATCGGGAGAACCGCGAGCGCCAGCAGCTCCAGGCCGGAGCGGCCGACCTCGCGAGCTACCTTGCGAGCCTGCGCACCGAGCTGACCATCGTTCGCGCCCGGCGGGACGACCTCCCCCGGGTACACCAGCTCTTCACCAAGACGAACCAGTTCAATCTGACGACCCAGCGCTACACCCTCGCCGAGGTCGAGCGCTTCCTCGCCTCGCCCTTCGCCGAGCTCTGGGTGGCCCGGGCCCGCGACCGCTTCGGAGATCTGGGGACGATCGGCGTCGTCCTCTTGAAGAAAGAGCCCCGCGTGCTCAAGATCGACAGCTTCCTGATGAGCTGCCGGGCCATGGGCCGGGGCATCGAGACCGCTCTCCTGAACCACGTCAAGAGCCGCTTCCTCGAAGAGCGCGCGAACCTCGAGATGCGGGCCTGCTTCATGCCCACCACCAAGAACAAGCCCGTCGAGACCTTCTATGAAGACCAGGGCTTCCGCGTCCTGGAGCGGGGCGAGGCCGGTGAGAAGATCTACAGCCTGCGCCGGGCGGAGGTGGAGCTTCGGGAGTGCGATTGGATCCGGGTGAGCCATGAGGAGCTCGTCCTTGGACGTTGACCGCCGTATTCGTGAAGTCCTGGCCGAGGTTTTCGAGATCGACCCGGCCGCCATCGGGGAGGGATTCCACCGGGACGACGCCCCGGCCTGGGACTCCCTCAACCACCTCCGCATGGTCTCCGCCCTGGAGGAGGCCTTCGGGATCAAGTTCACGATGAAAGAGGTGGGGGAGATGGAGCACTACGACACCATCCGCCGGCTGGTCTCGCAGCGGCTCGCGGCCTGATGAACCTCGGAACTCTCGTCCGCCGCTTTCTCACTCCCGGCTTCGTCAACACCCTCCGGGGTTACCTCAAGTACGGCTGCCTGATCAGCCCCAAGGCCGAGGTGGAGATCACATCGCACCTCACGATCGGCAGGAAGTCCGTCGTCTCCTCCTTCACCAAGATCAAGGCCACGGACGGGCCCTTGAAGATCGGGCGCCATGTCGAGATCTCGAACGGCTGCGTCCTCACCTCCCACACCGGGGGCGTCGAGATCGGAGACGACTGCCTGATCGGCCCCAACGTCTCGATCATCGGCAACAACTACCGCTACGACCGCCTGGACTTGCCGCTCCGCCTGCAGGAGAAGATCTCTCCCAAGGGCATCCGCGTCGGCAACAACGTCTGGATCGGCGCCGGCTGCGTCCTCCTCGACGGCGCGGACATCGGGAGCGGGACGATCCTCACCCCCAACTCCGTGGTCTCCGGCAAGCTTCCGGAGAACTCGATCGCGCAGGGGAACCCGGCGAAGGTGATCTTTACGCGGCGGTAGGCAGGCCCGGCGGATGGGAGCCTTCATCAGGAGCCGAGCACCTCGTCCAGAGCGCGGCGGAACGCCGCGGGTCGATCACGGGGTAGTGGTAGAGCTCCGGCTCCAGCTTGCTGTCGATGTCGATCGTGCTCGGACGCCAGCCGAGGAGGACGGCGGTCGCCCCGCCGGCGAGGTAGTGGAGAGTCGGGCCGTCTCCCCTGCGCGGGATGCGGGGGAGACGGCTCGGATCGGTCGGTTTATGGGACGACCCGGAGGATTCCCCAGATGCCGTCGGCCAGGC